>CAZDGB010000213.1:0-13439 GCA_964504645.1 uncultured Planctomycetaceae bacterium
AACCCTTTTAGCGCCAGCCACTTCAGAAATCAACCAAGGTTTTCAACAAGGCAAAGTCAGTTCCAATACGACACGATCATTATCTCCACTCGGGGCTGGGTTCTCGATCTTTCGTCAGAGCAAGGAAAAATGGGGGCCACTGCAATCAAACAAGCTCACTACTACTCGGCGGTGAAATTCGGCTGGAATGTTTATCCGAATGACAAGTTGCATCCCTTAAGGCGACGACAACACAAGGTTGATCTACCCGGATTTCACTGCGGTGCTACGGTGGTGAGTGGAAGCCCGTCGGGCAGCTTCGGGTATTGTTTTGTTTCTTATTTGGTTATCGTTGCGGTGCTAACAGCCACCTTCGCCGTGTCGCTGCTCTCCAAACCGCGAAAAGACTCTGCGTCTTCAGTCAAACAATAGAATTGCGGGAAAAAGCATCCCTATCGACGACCTCACCCGTCTTTTCTGGCAAGGTCGTCTGCCGCATCCCGCACTTCAATTCGCCGACGGCGTAATCTTCCTCCGCGCTGCCGCCACTTTCGGTCTCTGATAGACACCTGCCCGATCAGCCGACAGGCAGCGGCCGCTGGCCCAGTCCTGCAACTGCTCGATCGCCTCCGCCGACGTGATCGACACCGGTACGACGTTCCGGGCAGCCTCCGTCAACGAGACGTCCAAAAGCGCTGACAGCCGGCAGCAGCTTTTGATCTCCGCGCCCGTCCACCCTTCATCGGACGGGATCGGCTGCGTGACGCCGATGTCGTACAACCGCCGATAGAGTGTCCAGATCGCCCGCCGCTGCTCCGATGTCGGCAGATCGACGAAGAACACGCCGTCGAGTCGTTCGGCCCGCGTGAACTCCGGCGGCAGCCGGCGGATGTCGTTCGCCGTGCCGATGAAGAAGACGTCGGACTCGTGCTCGGCCAGCCAGGTGAGCAGTGAGCCGAACAGCCGAGTCGAGACGCCCGAGTCGCCGCTGCCATTCACGCCGGATAAACCTTTCTCCAACTCGTCCACAAAGAGAATGCTGGGCGCCATCGCGTCGGCAATCTGCAGCGCCTGCCGGATGTTCTTCTCCGTCTCGCCGAGGAGCGAGCCCATCAGCCGGCCAATGTCGAGCGACAGCACCGGCCGCCCGACTTCATTGCCGAGCGCCTTGCAGAACGCACTTTTCCCGCAACCCGGCGGCGATAACAGCAGGACGCCGCGAGCCTTGACCGACCGTCCCGGCTGCAGCGCCCGCCGGCAAAAGTCCTTCAAGGCCTCCAGGCCGCCAAGCTGCGCAAACGTGTCGCCGCCGCGATGGAGCGACAGCAGGTTCTGCTTCCGCAGCGCCTGCGCCTTGATCTCCCACACGGCCTCCGGCCGCAGGGCGTCGTGGCGGGCGATCGAGAGCGCAAACGCCCCTTCAGCTTCCAGCCGCGTCAGACCGGCCGCGGCGTCCAACAGGGCGTCCCAATCCCGCCCGGTGGGGAGGTCGTCGGGCCGATCGGCGACCGTCTCGCGGGCGATGGTGCCCAGTTGCTCCGGATCAGGCAGATCGTGCTGTAGGATCACGAACTGCCGCTCCAATTCCACCGGCAGCTGCACAGTCGGAGCCAGGATCACGACGAACGTCCTGTTTGTCTTCCCGTCCTGCAGCTGATGCTGAAGCGCCTGGACAATCTCCGCACTGTTCAGGAACCGCTGAAAATTCTTCAGGACGAGCAGCGACGGGGTGTCGGGCGTCCCGAGTGCCGGCAGGCTGCGGATCGCCGCCAGCGGGTCGGCGGCCGACGCGATGGACGTGTTGTCACCGGGAAGCGTCAGGCCCCGGTCGATGTCCCAGACGGCCACGGGCCACCGCCGGGACTGGCCCAGCGCCTGGATCTCGCGGAGCGCTTCGTCCGGTTCGTGGGTTTCGATGTAGAGGCCGGTGAAGGCGGCATGGATGTAGTCGGCCAGCACGGCGGCCAGTGGCATGGTGGACTCCTCACAGGGAAGGGGGAGGGCAAGCGGCCAAAGGGAAAGCGTCAGCGATCCGACTGGGCTGTGACGCCGACTTGCTGCTGGGCCGGCTGGTGGTACTCGGCGGTCAGCGTTTCGGACTGTCTCAGGCCGAGCGCGGCCTCCAGCGCCTGGGTGGCCTGCTGGCAGGCGGGACCGGCGAAGCCATGGGTTTCGATCTTGGTCTCGCCGGTGGGTGAGATGATCACGTCAATGGTAGGTTCCATTTCGAGTCTCCAGCTGGCGAATTTCCCGTTCGCATCGGGAAACGCGGCCTTGGTGTTTGAGATAGGCGTTAATCGACCGTTTCAGCCGGACCATCCAGCCGGCCAGCAGCTGCTGTTCCCGCTCCAACTGGTGCGCAGTCGGATAAGGCGCGGCGATAGGGGTGGCGGCGTGGCCACGGTCCGGATGATTCGGCGGCGGGGTGTGGACATGGGAATTCCTTAAGGATGGCATTTTGTAAGCGATTACAAATTAGCCAGCGGCGACGGCGATCTGGACGCGGATCGAGCCATTTTCCAGCGGTTGCTCGATGGCCGTCTGGCCCTGCCGGCGCGCCTGGAGTTTGACCATCTCGACGGCGTACGCCTGCAGGAATCGGTGAAGCTCGGCGCGCTCACCCCAGCGGCCCTCAAAATCGTCGTAGTGCAACTGGCCACTGTCGGTCTGGCAGACGACGGGGTATTTCCAGCCGGGAAGTTCCACCGCGAGGCCGGTCGCACTATCGCTGAAGAGTTGCACGGTCTTTTGGGCGGGTGCCGGCCATTGCAGCCGGGCGCAGGCCGCCACGACGGCGACCAGATCGCGGACTTGGGTCTGGATGGTGACCACATGGGACATCGGGGACTCCTGGAAGACAAAGAGGAAGTTGGTCGTCGATCGCCGGCGATCAGGGCGACGGCTGCGAAGAGACTTCGGCGTCGCGGGACACCGGCGTCTCACGGCGCGGATGGCTCGATCCAGACGATCTCGGCGGCGAAGCCGGCGTCAGCGAAGAACCGCTGCACGACGGATTCCGTCTGCCGCTGAGCCTGACGCCGATATTCGGGACGCGCCGCAGTCCGAGCCACTAAATCCTGGGCTCGCTCCAGGGCTTCGTCCTGGACGTGTTCCGGGACGCGGACGAGCGGGATCCAGGACTTCGAACGCAGGTCGTAGGTGCGCGTCTTCGAGTGGTCGAGCCGTGCCCAAGAGACAGTCGGCGTCGGCAGTTCAATCCGCACGGTCGGGCCGCCAGCGGTGGCAATCTCCTGCAGGCAGGCCTGGGCGAGATCGGTGGTCCACAGGGCATCGCCGCGGATGAGCCAGGCACCTTTGTAACCCTGGAGCCAGCCCTCCTGCTCGACGGTGAGGATATCGATGACCTGGACGCGCAGGGAGACGAGTTCGGCGAGCGATTGGAGTTGTTCGACCGACGGGGCAGAGCGGACGACAGGTGGAGGCGGAACAGCCGACGACCAACCGGTCAGGCGACCGATCGAGGCGGAGATCCTCGGCCAGCCTATGACCAGCGCGATCATGAATGCCAAAATCACGATGCCGAACATCGCCCAGTACCAACTAAGATGCCAGAAGCGCAACACGATAGTCTCCTTTCGAGTAAGTGGTTCAACATTTTGGGGCCATGCCCCGCACGTCTCAGCGATCCTCCTCGTCCGGATCAGCCGCCGGAGTCTGGTCGCGGAAGTTCGACCACTTCGGCGGCGGCGACGGTCCGCAGCCCGAACAGAGCAGGCCCGCGATCAGGGCGATCGCGATCATCGCCAAAGCGGCCGGGCCGAGGCTGGCCCAGGTCAATACGCTCAAGATCATGCAGTTCCTTTCGTTGTTTGGTGACGAATGTTTCGGACTGTCGGCAAAGAAAATGCAAAGGCCGCAGAGGGGACACTGCGGCCAGTGCTAAGCCGGCCTCATAGATATATGACGCGAAAATCGTGAGAATTCAGTTCGAGACGGCGGCCGCAAATCTCACTCGACGGACAAAGCCCAGGCTGCGGATTCGTCGGCGGCGGCCCGAATCAATTCGCGGACTTCTCGAAACCGCTGCATTGGCGTCAGGATGCGGCGATCAGCGGCTAGATTATTGAGCTGTGAGCATCCTGCATGAAATTTTGCTGCGGTGTATCCGCACCCGCGCGTCCTGGCTCAAACACAGCTGTTCGAGCCGGAACGCCGCGTGGGAATGATCAGAAAAGCAAGCATAGCCAATAAGAAAGCCGTGAAGTTTCCTTGACGGCGGTCCCAATCGCAGACGGCGCGCCAGATTGAAAACTTTCAGGAGGACGCTCACTTCTTCATCGCCGGCTTCTTCGCGGTAAACGCAATCCTTCTTGACGGTCGAGGGCACGGTATCGTGAAGACTATCCCGCGAAGCTCGCTCACAAAGTCGACGGCGTCCCAGCAGAATTTGCGACAGCCGGAACGCCACTGCACTGACGCCGAGTGCGATCGACAAGCGACGCTTGAAGGCGGCAGGGCGTGCGACACCGGCGATGGCCATTTGGGCAAGAGGATTCTGCGCGAACCGTTTCACGCTGCGACAACGACATCCTTCATACCAGTTAAAACGCAGCTGGTCATTGCGGAATCCGCTTCAATCCCGTCGCTTTTCTGATCCAGTTTCGAATTTGTAAGACATCGTCGGCCCACGGCTCCTGGAGGCCCCAGACATGGACCCCGCCGTCAGCGCTACCCGAAGCGATGAATTGCCCATTCGGTGCAAATGCCACACGCGTCACATCGAGGGTGTGTAAGTCCGACGGGCCGAGTGGCTGGCCCGTCCTGACGTCCCAGAGGCGAACTCGGCCGTCGGCCGTGCCGCACACGAGCAGCCGGTCATCCGGGCTGAAGGCGAGGCTGAACACGGCATCAGAGTTGTGGAGCGAAATATCGGACAGTTCTCCCGTCTGCACACTCCACAGCCGGACAATTCGATCCGTACAGCCGGTGGCGACGATTGTCCCATCATGGCTCAGTATGGCAGCCGGAACCTCTGCCGGATGATTCAGGCTATGGATCACAACACCCAGGCCGACGTTCCACAGTCGGGCCGTCTGGTCGAGCCCGGCCGTAAGAAGAACATCGCCCTGCGGGTCGAAGGACATCGCCTGCACAAAGCCGTTGTGTCGCAACTCAGGGGGTTGATCCGTCCGCCCGTCCTGCCAGATTCGGATGATCGCGGACTTCGTCGTACCCGCGGCCAGGGCCGCCGCCCTTCCGTTCTCAGCCATGCTAAAGGCTTGGTAGGTCCCTTCCATGCGCAATAGCAGTTCCGATGCCGCCGTGGCCTGCAACGGCTCGCTGCTTCTGACCTCGGTCCGAATTTCACCGGAATTGATCGGCCAGCGCCGCAGTTCAACTTGCGGCTTCCGATTCGGAATAGAGACCGTAACCAACGAGTTGCCGTCCGGCGGAAAAAAGACGCGTTCAACCGGCCCGAGGTGCATGAATTCCCGCTCGCAAGGAGCGGCATTCCGCGGATCCCACAACTGAGCAACGAAATTGTCACTGGCGGTTGCAGCCCATGTGCCATTAGGGCTAAAAGCGATATCCCAGATCATGCGGGACTGAATCATCGGCTGACCGACGCGCGTTCCGTCCGCAACGCGCCAGAGATGGGCACCGCCACCATGATCGCCGGCCAGCAGTAATTGACTGTCGGGACTAAACGCAAGTCCCCAGATGCGCCCTCTCCCTTCGTGTATTCGGCTCTGCTGCGCGGAAAGAGCTGCATTCCACAACTTGATCAGCCCGTCACCGCCGCCGGTGACCACGAGCGAATCCTCGTGGGCGAATGCAGTCCCTTTGAGCCAAGAGCGGTGAGACATTCGGCTTCCGTCAGGTTTCCCTGTGCTCGTTTCCCAGATCTGAGCATCACCGCCGTTGCTTCCGGTCAGCAGTCGACCGCCTGAATGGTTGAATTGAAGTGACATCACATCACCCGTCTGTTGCATTGGCTGGCCGATTGGTGAGCCGGTGGCAGTGGTCCAGAGGCGAACTGTCTGATCGTCCCCTCCCGTCGCCACGAGCGCTCCGTCGGCGCTGAACGCCACTTCGCGAACCGTATCTGGATGCGCATAAAGGACGGTGGTGGCCTGCCCGGTTTCGGCATCCCACAGTCGTCCCCCGGGCTCGCGTCCCACGGTGACGAACTGCTTCCCGTCCGGCCGGAAGGCAACGTTTTCCACCACTTGATGCAGTCCCGCTTCTTGCACGAGCTGGCCGCGTGTCACGTCATAGAAGCGTGCGGTTGCGCCGCGCCGACAGACGGCAACGCGGGTACTGTCCGGGCTGAATACGATTCGCGAGACGGCCTCACCCTGCGGAATCGATTCGATCCGAAGCTCGAGCGTTTGCGAATCGTAGAGTCGGAAATAGCCGTCGTTACAACCGATCGCCAACCAGAGACCGTCCGGGCTGAATGTCATGACCTCCACAAGTTCGGCAAAGTGGAGCGTCTGGCCCTGTGGTTCTCCAGCCGCTGTATCGAGGATTCGAATATTGCTCGAATAATCCGAACAAGCCAGCCGGCGGTTATCGGGGCTGAAGGCGAGTACATACACAAACTCGGAGCCGACGATGGCAGGGCAACGCCTCTCGCCTGTCGCTAAGTCCCAGAGATGGACCTCGCCATTGAGCAATGCGGCAGCAACGATGTTGCCGTCGGGGCTGACTGCCATCGTGTGGATCCCGCCTCCATGTTCGAGTGTCCGCTGCAGGGGCCGCAGTTCGCGACGCCACGCGGCGAGATTCACGCGGGCGACCCGCTCCAGGTCAGGCTCGCTCGGCGCTGCCGATTCGAGTGCCTGGGCGAACGACAAGAGCCCCGGGGCCACATCCCCGCGCTCGCAGAGAGTCCTTCCTTCGTTCAGCGCAAGAATCGTCGTCAGGCGGCGCGACTCGGCCAGCGCTGCGGCCGTTTGGCGCTCGCGCTGCGCGAGTTCGTCCGCAGCCCGCTTCTGAGAGAGGCCAAAGGCTGCAGAAATCACCACCGTGGCCAGTAGCAATACCATTGCCACGCCGCACGCCGCCGCCAGTGCAGGATTGCGACGGCACCAGCGCCAGGCTTTCTCGCGGGTGGACGTCGGTCGAGCCAGGATCGAAAGTCCCGCTTCAAAGCGGCCGAGGTCGGCTGCGAGATCCGCGGCCGAGGCGTACCGACGCGAGGCTTCCTTTGCCATCGCCTTCAGGCAGACCGTTTCGAGATCGGGCGGAATGTTCGTATTCAGTTTACGCGGCGGTACCGGCTCATCCTGCATGACCTGCATCAATGTGTCGACGACTTCGGCGCTTTGAAACGGAGGTCGTCCGGTCAGCAGGCAATAGAATGTGGCGCCGAGCGAATAGACGTCCGAATGAGGACCGATCGCCCCACTTTTGCCGGCCGCCTGCTCCGGCGGCATGAAACTGGGTGTGCCGAGTATCTGCCCCGTATTGGTGAGTCCGCTGTCGGTCGCGGTCTGTTTAGCGAGCCCGAAGTCGGTGATATGGGGCTGACCATCATGATCAACCAGCACATTGGCCGGTTTTAGGTCGCGATGAATGACCCCTTGCGTATGCGCGTAGTGAACTGCCTCAGAAATGATCCGCAACAACCGGGCCGCTTCCCGGGGTGGCAGCGGTCCGGCAGCCAGACGGTCGCTTAGACTTTCTCCCTGAATAAGGCCCATCGAGAAGTAGGGCTGCCCATCGTGATCCCCGACATCGTAGATCGGCACAATGTGCGGATGGACCAACTTGCCCGCGACTTGTGCCTCAGCCAGGAATCGCTGCCGTTCGGAAACGCTGGCGAATTGCGCCCCCAGAGTCATCTTCAAGGCGACGATTCGGTTCACGCCGGGCTGCCGTGCGCGGTAGACCACGCCCATTCCGCCGCGCGCGATCTCTCCGAAGATTTCGTATTGACCGATCCGTTCGGGTGCGGCTCCGGTCAGGTCGACAAAGTCGCAGGTCCGGCTAGACCCGGCCAGCGCTTTTACAGCGTCTTGCGGACACCCCGACGGAGAAACGGTAATCGCATCGTCACTGGAGCCTTTGCCCCCAAATGGAACATGCGACTGGAAGGTCTGGGGATCGTCGCGTGAATCAGCGGTGGCGTCCTTTGGCGCATCTTGGTCACGATCATCACTCGCCATGTGACTCACCGCTGCAACTGCTTCCGCGTTTCTTCTCGACCGTGCCATTGTAGGCAAAAATGAGACTTTTGCACTATGGATGCCCCCGAGTCGTTTCTGATCAAACGAAAAACGCCGCAGTGGTAAACGTGGGGCGTTGTGGCGCGAAACTCGGTTACTGGGGCGGGAGTGCGGCCAAAGCCGCCTCCAGTCGCTCCCATTGGGCGCGAGTCAGCATCTGGTCCTGGCGGGCTTCAAGGGTGTTGAAATGTCAAAGTCGCTTGGAAACGTGTTGGCGTCGGATTCTATCGAAAATCCCGCGATCGATTTGGCACTCCCGCCAGTGCTTCGTGCAGCGACTCCAATCGATCCACGATCAGCAACGACACTTCATCCTGTCTTTGCAGGATGCCGCGAGCGATCAACGCGCCGGCGTGCCGAGCGACGCGATGGAAGCGTTCCCACTTCGATTGATGGACGAGCAGGTTCGCCGTCCCAGTCTCGTCCTCTAAGGTCATGAACGTGATGCCTTTGGCCGTGGACGGTCGCTGCCGAAGCAGCGCCGCCAGGCAACGACGTCGCCCGGGTGCAAGACCGTGTCGAACTGCGCCGGCAATTTGATCGGCTCCGGCGAGACATCGACGCCGGCGCATGATGGAACACCTGGACCGCTGCGGACAGCAGGCGCTGGAAATGACGTTGTCGTCGAAGGCGGCTAATGCGTTTCAATTGAACGAAGAGCCGGATTCGCTGCGGGACGACTATGGCCGTGACAGCTTCGGGGAAAAAGCGCTGTTGGCGCGTAGATTGGTGGAAGCGGGCGTCACCTATGTCGTCATCAACCCCCGTTTCGGCGTGTTCGACAATCATGGTGACGACGTCATCTGGGGCGGCCTCCTCAAGGGACTGAATCCGCTCTTTACGAGCGTCGATCGCAGTCTGTTCGCGCTAGTCACTGATCTCGAGTCGCGCGGTCTGCTCGAGAGCACGCTGATCCTGATGATGGGGGAGTTCGGCCGATCACCGGTGATCTACCCGACGGCCGGCCGGACGCACTGGATGAATTGCATGTCGATATTTGGTGGCCGGTGGCAAAGCGTCGCAGGGGAAAGTCGTGGGAAGCACCGACGACCGAGGTTACAACGTCGCCGGCGTGCAGATCGGGCCGCATGTCACTCGGCTCGCACAAATGGCGGACAAGTACGCCATAGTCCGCTCGATGACGCATGATCTGCCGGGTCACGAACAGGCGACACATTTCGTGCTGACCGGTGTGAATCAGCTACCTCCGGGCGCGACGCATATCGCCAGTCGCCACGATTGGCCTTGTTATTCGGCTGGATTTCAAGAACTGCGTCCGCGCGGCGATGGGTTGCCGTCCGGCGTCATGCTGCCGACCTATCTCCACAACGGCTATGGCTTCTCTGGCCAGACTGGCGGATTCATGGGAAGCCGGCTCGATCCCTGGCATGTCACCAAAGACCCTAATGCGGCCGACTTTCGCCTCGATGAATTGACGCTCCAGCCGGGAATTTCCGTTCAGCGCGTCGACAACCGCCGCACGTTGCTGTCGGAACTCGATCGGCAGCGCCGCGACCTGGAGTCCGTATCGGCGGTCCTGCCGCTCAGCCGTTCCCGGCAGGAAGCGTATCAGTTGCTAAGCGCCGGCGGGCGTTTCCGCGAAGCCTTTGAAATGGACCGCGAGCCGGCGGAGATGCGCGACCGCTACGGACGGCATGCCTTCGGACAATCGCTCCTGCTGGCCCGGCGACTGATCGAAGCCGGCATGCCGATTGTCCAGGCGAACATGGGATCGATGAACAACTGGGATACGCATGGCGACAACTTCGGTCAATTGAAGAACCGATTGCTGCCTCCGTTCGATCAGGGTTTTGCGGCTTTGCTGTCGGACTTGGGCGAGCGCGGGTTGCTGGAGGAAACTCTGGTCGTCGCCGTGGGCGAATTCGGTCGCACACCGGTGATCAATCCGGGATCTGGTCGCGATCATTGGTCGGGTGTGTTCTCTGCCGTATTCGCAGGGGCTGGCGTACGTGGCGGCCAAGTCGTCGGTGCCAGCGATGCGCATGCGGCCTACCCAGCGACGCGTGGATGGTATCCGGCGGATCTTGGGGCCACCATCTATACGGCGCTCGGCGTTGATCCTTCGAGCACAATTGTGGATCCGCTAGGACGTCCCCATCGTCTTAACGCTGGTGATTTAATCGCGCCTTTGTTTGCCTAGCGAGCGGCGACTTAAATGCCCCAGCCTTCTGCTGGACGATCGAGCCTTCTCAAACGCGGCTGTCCCGACAAAGAGCGGCTGGCGCTTCGACGGACCGGAGAACGACACGTGGGAACGGGAATCGGTCAGCGGCTGCTGACAAGAGGCCCGGTCGTCGTTGCCGCTCTCTGGCAGGCCTGCAGCGAACAACTCGCCCACTTCACGCTTCCCGAGTTCAGAACGATCTCGCTCACTGTGGGTACCGCTACAGATAGGCGCAGCGCGTTCTAACAGCGGGCGCGGAGTCAACAGGCTGATACTTCCGTTTCAACGTAACTTAAACCTCAAAGCGACCCCGCGAGTCGTACCAACAAGAATGTCTTTCGCATCTTTTGATAGTGCAACGGACGATGGCGTATCGCTTACTTCGCCGAGATCGATTTGGTCAATTTGCTCGTCCCGTTCCGTTGAATAGATCCGCACAGTTCGATCTTCTGAAATCGATATCAACATGTTGGCGTCCGCACTCAGACAGGCAGCAACCACACGACCAGAATGGCCGCGGTATCGTCGCAGGGACTTTCCTGATTTGTGATTCCAGAGAGCCAGTTCAGCTCTTGAACGGCCACCGGAATCTTCGTCGAGGAGCATCTGTGTTGTTACGGAGAGTGTTCCATCCGCTGAAATCGCGAGTGGAGTTATGAAACCATTTAATCCCGTCGTTTGAAGTGTCTTCGTCACTTGGCTCGATGCCAGGTCCCACAGTTCCAGGACTCCGGTTCGGGCGTCGCTCGCAAACACTACGGCCGTGTTCGTGCGCGGTTCCGCAGCGATCGCGAAGTTCGGAGCCTTGGCCAACTTCGCCAATTGCTGTGGCGCCCTGCCCGTCGCAAGGTTCCACTCCTTGAGAACTCGGTCATTCGCAAGCCCAAGGATCTTATTTCCATCCCAGCTAACTCCAAGCGTCATTGTCGCCTGGGAATCCTGGCATTCGCCCCACAGGCGTTCGAAGCGGCCTTTCGCCAGAGCCTTCGCGTCGGCGTAGAACGTCAACTCGCCGCCGTCGCCCCAGCACATGCCAGTGTGGTCGTCGCTGCCGATTTGGAGCAGCATTGCGCGGCCGGAATCGATCAGTTCTTCGGGGTACTGCTGCTGGAAGAGCGCGTACCCGCCGAGCAGATGATGGCTGGCGAAGGCGTCGCTGTTCTTCAGCCAATGCCCCATCTGCACCGTGCGGAAATCGGATTGGAAGTCGTCGAACTTGTTCAGTTCGTCGTCGGTCAGTTCGCACGCGGCCAGCGGCGGCTCCTGCCGGTGATTGGGAGCGACGTAACCGGAACCGGCTCTGCCGGAGCGGCTTTGAACGCGTTCACGCCGCGCGGTGTTTTTCGCCGCTCCAGTTCCGATTGCGGCGGCGTGTGAATCACCACCGTCCATCCCGCTTGCGACGCGTCGCCGTCGCGAGGCGTCTGCGGATCGGCATCGTCCTCCGTGACCCAGCCCCACGCGGAGAATAGGGACAATAATCCGTCCTGCGGCAGGCCCTCGACCGGCGTGCCGAGCTTGGCGATGTCTGACAGCTTGATCTGCGTCAGGAACGCCAGCGGTTTGCCGTCGCGGTAGGGCAACCCCGCGAGATCGACCTTGAGCCGATCCGCCGGCGACAGCTTATTCCAGGCGATGTCGTAGGCTTCGTCGATGAGCTGATAAAAGAATTCCAGCGGAATGCCGGCGTCGAACGGGACTTCGATCTGGATGTGGCCGTCGCGCTCCAGCCACACGGCTTGCCGAATGGCGGGGTAGCGCTGTTGAGACTCTGCCAGCCTCCGCGGTGTCGCGTAGACCTCCATGAAGTCATTCGGCACGCAGATTTTTCGCACGGCGTCGACTTTGTCCGAGACTTTGAAGAACTCGCCCCACTGGACGGGGAGCTCTGCGCAGGGACATTGGGGGAGGGAATCGGTCCCCGGCTCGACTCCCCGTTTTTCGAACGCGTACTTTCCCAATGCTCGAACGAGGGATTGGTACTCGTGCATGAAGTTACTTCTTCGTGTTCGGCGCCACCATCGTCGCGTACACGATGGCGATGATCGGGCCGCCGATCAGCGTGGTGGCGATGAAGGGGTACCACGAAAAAAATGATGGCAGGTAGAAGCGGTAGACGTTGTCCCAGAGGAACCAGGTGTCGGCGAAACTCAGAATGACGAACGTCAGGCACATGACGATCAGGCCGATGTTCTTGCGGTCTTCTCGCTCTTCATCGGTGAGCGTGCGCGACGATTTGCTGCCGCCGGAACTGCGGGCCGACGACAATCCTGCCGATGCCGTCGATTCGGCCGCTTCCTTCCGCAGGCCGGCGGCGTAGTACTTGGCGATGCTCTGGTTGATGGCTAGCGGCGTCGCGAACACCGGGCGGATCGGCAGGCCGAACCGCAGCCGGATCTCGTCCTCGAGTTCGTGCGACGGTTCCTCGCCGCACGCGACCAGCACGGCCCCGTCGTCGACGAACAACGGCAGGCAGGTGTGGCGGCGGACGACGCTCCGCGGGACCTGGTCGAGCACGGAATCGTCGGGCAGCACTTCCGCCAGGTCGAGATACGGCAACCCATGCTCGGACGCCATCGCCCGCGTCGCCTGTTCCTGCGACGCCAGTTTCATCTGCACGACGGCGTCGCGCATCGACAGGCCCGTCTTTTCGCTGTAGGTTTTGACTTCCGTGGCCTGCGCGGGGCTGAGGACACCTTCGTCCTGCAAGTACGACGTCAGCGGGCGGCGACCCGTCTCGGCATTGACGTCGGACGTCACCCGGCCGAGCGAACGGTCGTATTCCTCTTTCCGTTCGAGGTCGGTCAGGCAGAGCATCGCCTTGGCGAGCTCGTTGAGCAGGGTCTGCGACTGATTCGAATACTGGCCGGTGGCGTACTTGCGGACGTGCGCGTTCAGCTTCTTGTAGTTCTTGCGGACCTTCTCGAAATCGTCCTCGAACTGGATCAAACGCAGCAGCGCGTAATGATCTGGCGGCCGCGGTCCCTCCGGAATGCCGAGCCAGTCCTTATAAACGTCGAGCGCCACGTTTGCCTTTCCGTGCTGGTGCGGCAGGGGTCGGTCCGCTAGGAATCGGTTCG
>CAZDGB010000214.1:0-13396 GCA_964504645.1 uncultured Planctomycetaceae bacterium
ACCGAGGACGCCATCACGTCGGGCGCCGCGCCGGGATAAAACGTGATGACTTGAATCGTCGGATAGTCGACCTGCGGCAACGCAGAGACGGGAAGCTGCCGATAGGCCACCGCGCCGGTGAGGAGGATCGACGCCATGAACAGCACCGTCGCGACCGGGCGTAGGATAAAAGGACGCGACGGATTCATGGCGAAATCTCGTTTAGCGACGCTTCGCGGAAGCGTCCGCCTTTTCCTCGGCACTGCCCGTGGAGACCGAAGCGCCGGGCCGAAGGCGATCGAGCCCTGAGGTCACAACCGTTTCCTGAGCCGAGAGGCCTGCAGAGATCGCGACCTGGCCCGCTTCGCTGGCCTGAATCGTCACATGGCGCAATTCGACGGTGTCGTCCTTCTGGACGACGTAGACGAACGTGCCGTTCGGGCCGTGTTGCACCGCAGCTTGGGGAATGACGACCACGTCTTGCAATCGGTCCACCAGCAATCGGACATTGACGAATTGATTTGGGAACAGCACACCATCCGTGTTCTCAAACTCCGCCTTCAATCGGACAGTGCCATTCGTCGGATCGACCTGATTGTCGATCGCCGTCAGTTTTCCCACGGCCAACTGCTTCTGCAGTTCGCGATCATAGGCTTCGACCGAAAGCGTGCCCGCCTCCTGGAATCGCTGCTGGACCCGCGAAATTTCATCCTGTGGTAGCGTGAACACTAGCGTAATCGGCTGCAATTGCGTGATGACGGCGATTCCCTGGACGTCGTTCGGCCGGACCATGTTCCCTTCGTCGATCAGCCGCAAGCCGATGCGGCCGCTGATCGGCGCGAGGATGCGACAATAGGTGAGTTGCAACTCGGCCGAAGCGATTTGCGCCTCATCCGCTTGGATGACGCCCGTCAATTGCTTGACAACCGCTGACTGATCGTCAAGTTGCTGCTTGGTCGCAATCTTCATCTCGAAGAGTTGCTTCATCCGCGTCTCGTTGAGGACCGCGGCGTTGTAGGTCGCCTCGTCCCGCGCCAGTTGCCCTTCGGCCTGGTCCTTCTGTACCTGATATGGCCGCGGATCGATCTCGGCGAGCAACCGCCCCTCTTCGACCATCTGGCCTTCATTGAACGCGATGTGTGTGACTTCTCCTTCGACGCGGCTGCGAATTGTCACGGTCTTTAACGCGGTCACAGTCCCCAAGCCGTTCAGATAGAGTGGCATGTCGCGGGTTTCCACGACCGATGTGCCGACGGGAGTCGGACGGATCGTCGGCTTTGCCGGAGCCGCGGGTTTGCCGAGCAATCCCAACGACGTCAGCCGCGGTTCGATGACCGGCCAGTAGTAGTAGCCGGCTCCGACGAACGCGGCGACGAGCAGCCAGCCGATCCAACTGCGATCAGGCTGCTGGCGCGCAGGGTTCAACGGAGCGACAGGTGAGACGGATTGTGTCCGTTCGTCATCCGGCGCGGAGACCGGCGAGCGCGTCCCTACCTTGGTGTCGGCAGATCCCGCGGAGGTTGAAGGAGCCATCGAACGGTCCACCTAGCGGTTCGAGGTTGGCGGGACGAACAAGCGAGCGTCAAACAGGGCAGGAGGGCAAAGCGACGCTCGGCAGGCACTTCTATTGTCGTCATGTCGCACAAGAATGGTCAACCCGCTGATCCGGGTGCGCGCGACAAAAAACCTAATTCTCGTGGGAACTAAGCTCAAAGTCGATTTTCCTGTCGGACTATTTCTCGAAACCTTCGTTGCGCTTCGGGGTTGCATGGATAGGTCGAAAAGCATTTCCATTCGCCTCTCGAAATCGTAAGCAACCTCGAACACTGCGGGCCGTGATCTTTGTCCCAAACGTCAGTGAGAGGAGGTGATAGTCATGAGTGGTGTCCATTGTGTCGGAGGGACTTGGGTGAGTGGGCTGATTCTCGTCGGCTTGTTAGCACAGAGTTCTTCTGAGGCCAACGCCTGCCAAGGTCGCGGCGGCGGTTCGTCGACCGGTTCGACGGGACAAGTCGCGGGTATGGGCGGGGCCAATGCCGCGGCCGTGATGATGCAGGCTCAGGCGCTGCAACAGCGCGTCATGCAACAGCAGATGATGCAGATGGCGCGGCAGCAACAGGCGTACGCTCAGGCCGAGAAGGCTCAAGCCGAACGCTTGAAAGCCAAGCGGGCGGCGACACTGGCCAGGAAGGCTGCCGAACGCGAAGCCCGCATCGCTAAGCGGCAACGCGCGAACGCCAGCGCGACGTTGGCCAAAAACTGAACCTGGCGGCCTTTGTCGCCTCCGTCGATATTGCCATCGATGGAGGCGACATCGTTTACCGGGCCGGCAGTTTCCAGCGGACGACCTCAAGATGTGGTTCGTTGTCCTCGCCGCGATAGGAGTACGACGTCACCAAAGTTCCATCGTCGAGTTGAACGGTCGGGCCGAACCCTCCTCCCTGTGGTTTGCCAATGGGAGTCTTCGCGTCGAGCACCAAACGGTCTTTCGTAAAGTCGAATTGAAATCCGTCGTCCGTTTCGGTTCCGATCAAGGCGCGGACCCCGAGTGGCGGCTGCAGATCTCGTACGGTGAACGTCAACAGCAACCGTTCATCGCGTAGCCGCAGCAGTGACATGTACATCTCGCCGTAGTTGCCGAAGTCGCCGATGCGCTGGAAAGACTTGCCGGCATCCGCGGAGGACCACAAGATGAAATGGTCGGCCTGATCGTTCCCCGCTTGGATCGGCCGCCCCTGGATCGGCAGTTCGTTGCTGTCGACCCGCACCAGAGCCCAAATTTTTCCTGAGGGGGCCTGCCATAGCCACGCCTCGCCGCCGAAGAAGCCATACTGGCTCTTGAATTCCTCCGGCACGAACTTTTGTTTTACTGCCCAGGTCCGGCCTTGGTCGCTGGACTTCCAAAGGAAATACGGGCCATCGCCGCCGTCATAGTCGACGCCCAGGACCACCGTCCCGTCGGCAAGCTCCAGGAGATTGCGGGACGTGTGATTCGAAGCATTCGGCTTGTTGCCTTCCGACTCGATGCGCAACGAGTTCCACGTTTTCCCGCGATCGGTCGAACGATGGACATAACCGGTGGTGTAGCCGACGGAGTTGCGCACATCGTTGGCCAACAAATGGCCTGTGATGAAAATGGTCCCGTCGCGCAGCACAGTCAAATAAGGCTCTCGGCCCAATAGATCAAGCGGCGTCGGCGGCGACCAGGTCCTTCCGCCGTCCGAGGAACGGAACAGGAGCGTCTGTTCCAGCACTTTGTTGCCGACGCGTTTGTGCTGATGAAAGGCCGTCAACAGCAACTCGCCGTCTGGCAGCCGGGCGACGCACGGCTTGTAGTCTCCCGGTTCGCCCAGCGCGATTCGTTCCGACGTCAAATTGTCGAAGGGCAGTCGACCTCGCTGGGTGACAGGAATATCTTGTGCCCACAGAGTCGAGCAACATATCACCAGCAAGCAACTCCCGAGCTTCATAACGGCACCTGAGAATTCAAAATGAAGTTCATGCATATGTGACTTAAAGGTTGTATCAACCGACAAATGCACGAGGTCCAGCGATTTTAAGGTGACCGGCAGGTTCTGCCGAAGAACACGCGTGTTGCGGATGCGTCAAACTGGGAAGGCAAGGCGGAGTGTGCCTAGAGTAGCGTATTTTCGTTGAGGGAAAGGTGCAACCAAGACGATGAATCAGCCGGAAATAACGGTTGTATCGTTTGTGTGCAGGGAGTGCCCCCGATGTCGCAGGACGCTATTGGCAGTCCGACCCGGCAAATGCGCCTGGCAATTGTCACCCGGTGGTGTCACCTGGTGATGTTCCTGGCACTCGTGGGCTGCTGTTGCCGCTCGGCGAAAGAGGACCGGCAACTCTTGTGGGAGATCGAAGCCAGCGACATTCCTCGCGAACTCGACATGGCCACCATTCCCGCCTACCGGGTGGCCCCCCCGGACATTCTGATCATCGAGGCGGTCAACAATATTCGCCCGTCGAAAGATCCGTTGCGGGCGGGAGATGAACTGATCATCCGCGCCAGCAACACGCTGCCGGTCGATCCCTCAGGCGATCCGACGCTGAACGAGTTCAAGATCATCCGCAACGCCTATCGAATACAGTCCAACGGCGCCGTCGACCTCGGCCCCGAATATGGCGAAGTGGAACTCAAAGGCATGACCGTCGAGGAAGCGAAAGCGGCGATCGAGGCGCACTTGAAGGACACCGTCGGACTGGCGCAGCCGCGCGTCGCCGTCTCCATGCCCGACGTCAACGGACGGCAGGAGATCGCGGGCGAACACCTCGTGCGCCCGGACGGCACCGTGTCGATGGGAATCTACGGCGGCGTATACGTCGCCGGCATGACCGTCGCGGAGATCAAGCAGGCCGTCGAAGCCCACCTATCGGAATTCATCGACGAGCCCGAAATTCAGGTCGACGTGGCGGCGTATAACAGCAAGGTGGTGTATGTGATCACCGACGGCGGCGGCTTCGGCGAAACTGTCGTGAAGCTGCCGTTCACGGGCGGCGAAACCGTGCTCGATGCGATTGCCAACGTCCAAGGCCTGTCAGAAGTCTCCTCGAAATTGATGTGGGTCGCCCGGCCGGCTCCGAACGGAACCGGTTGTGCACAACGGTTGCTGGTCGACTGGCGGGCAATCACCGAAGATGGCATCACGACGACAAACTATCAGTTGATGCCCGGCGACCGAATCTACATTCGTGCCGACAAGCTGACCGCCCTGGACAGCGCCCTGGCGAAGATCATCGCTCCGATCAATCGCATCTTCGGTCTGATCCTGCTGGGAGACTCCACGATCGATCGGCTCATCATCGGACCGTACGGAGCCGGGTTCGGGGGACTTGGTCTGGGAACCGGGGCGTTCTGAGATTCCCGTCTGAGAGTTTCACCTTGGAGAATTGTGGAGTCGGCGGCCACCACTGCGTATGATGATAGCTGGGTGGGTGATCAAACCAACCATGGCTCGGAAGTCCCAGCGGAGCGGAATCATGAAGACCTCTCTCAAATTTCTGTGCTGTGCGGCGTTGGTCGGATTTTCGACGTTGTCTGCGGACGCTCAAGTCCGCCGAAACGTCCGGCCGCCGATCGCGAAGTATCAACCGTACACCAGTCCGTATCTAAACATGCTGGGGCCTGGCGGGCCGGGGTTTGGTTACTTCACAGGAACACTGCCTCAGGAGCAGTTCCGACAACAACAATTCAACTCCGCCCGAGATTTCCAGAATTTCGAGAGTCAGGTCAACGACAATTTCCGCCGCGTGGGCGAGCAGCAGAACGCGAGAATTCGCCGGACGATCACCACCACCGGTCATCCGACCGCGTTTCAGAGCTTCGGAAACTACTTTCCAGGTGGCCGATAAGCGTCCAGGAAGATTGTGATCGACTGGCTTCCCATGCCGGCGCGGTCCGTCGAGTACCGTTGCGACGAATGAATGGAAAATTTCCATCGCAGGATGGCGGTGGTGTTCCCAGGGAGGGGAGAAGGTTATGGTTCGGGTTGCATGGAAGGCTTCGGCGACGATCACCGCCTTGAGCCTGTTGATTGGCACGGGGACGTTATCCGCTGGCGTGTGGGATTTCTGGAAGTCCGGCGACCGCTCGGCGCGCAAGGACTTTGTGGCTCGGGCTCAAGAGCCGATTCCGGCTCCGCCGGCATTGCCAGGCGGGATATCTGATCCCGCATACAGTCCCGCAGCGCCGCTGGCGCCGACCCCAACCATGTTGCCGATGTCTCCCATGCCCTGGGAGACGTTGACGCCAACGCCGGACGGCGCCCCGATGCTGTCGGGATTTTCATCCAGCGACGGCTATGACATGGTGCCCGCACCGGGTTGCCGTGTTCCCGCAACGTTCTGTGGCAAGGTGCGTGAACACAACCAGCAAACCCACAATTTCATGACCGGGAAATCGTATTATTGCGATTGTCCCCCTCTTTTCGGGCCGCGGTATGGCTATTACACAACCTGTTGGCGGCGGTTGCCGGAAGATTGCCGCTGCCCAATCCCGCTGCCGCCGAAGAAAACTCAAAAGTCTGAGGAACAAGCCGATCCGGCAGAACCCCAGGACGAAACGGTTCCGTCTCCTCCCCAAGTGCTGAACTTTCGCTGAGCAGCCCGGCAAACTCTGCCTGAAACACCCGACTGGGACGCTGAGGAAATTTTTCCCGAAGATGTCGCAAATCCCTCTCTACGGAATTCGAGATATGACGTAGGATTATGTGAACAGCGCCAGGTAGGCGCCAGAACGGCCACGCCGCCGTTCGACTTCACATCGAGGGATGCGAACGATGTTTCGGCTGCACTGGCTTCAAGCCGAACAGTGGGCCTTGCACAACGAACAGGAAGACGAAGTCTTTCGCGGCACCTTAGTGCAATGCGAAAACTGGCTGGATGCCTACGAAAACGACGTCCGTTGCCCGCGTTCCCAATCTTCTGCGAAGCCATCTGCTTTCCTCTGGCTGTCGCATTCCTGGTTCGTCCCACTCACATTCCTCCCGCGCCTGAGCGCGAAATCCGCTTCCGTCGATCTCTCGCAACGGTCCACGTGATCGCGACCGCGTCGCGCTGATCCGCACATTCGCGGGAATTTCATGGCATTCTGAGGAATGCGATTGGAATTTCGTCGCAGCCGCGTAAGAATCAGTCCCGGATCGCGTCTGATTAACGGAAGGAACGATTCGTCCGTCCATCAGTCTTGATCGCCATTAACGCTTCCCTCGGTCCTGAGGAATGGATGCTCGGATGGTCCCGGTAGATTGCACGCTCGAATCCAATCAGGGACCGCAAACGCTTCTGCCCTGGACCATCATCATTCAGCGCACCGCAGATGATGAGGTTGTCTGTTCACAGTCCGTCAAACAGCCGTATCTCATTTTCGGCCGCAGCGCCGGCTGCGATCTGATGCTGGATCACCCGTCTGTTTCCGAAAAGCAGTTGTACCTGCAGTGGTTGCCCGATCGAGTCGTCTTTGTCGATCTCGCTGATCGAAGTGTCGCTGTCGGTTCGACCCGAATTTCATTAGGCGAGTTCCATCTTTCCTGTTCCGGCGACACGCCGTTGACTGCGATCGATCAATCGCCGCGCACGGCATTCGAAGAACCGATTGCCGTCTGGGAGCTGGCGAACGCCCGAGGCAACCTGCAAGCCATCACGGAGCGGCGCGTCCGGCACAGCGTGACGTTGATCGGACGCAGCCCCGCTTGTCGCTTTCGAGTCGATCACGATTCGATGTCTTCGATTCATGCCAGCATCGTGGCGATCGGCGGTCAATTGCACATACTCGACTTGTGCAGCCGCACGGGCATCCGCGTGAATGGAGAGCCTGTCAAATTCTCACAGCTGAAGGATGGGGATGAATTAACCATCGGAGCGTGTCGAGGCCGAATCCGCTTGCTCTCGCCGTCAGATGCGCCTGCCGAGGAGCATTCGATTCCCGTTGGTCCAGTAGCCTTGCCTGGAGAATCCCAGGAGTTGGTTCTCGATCTGCTCCACCAATTTCTGGCGATGCATCAAACGGTGCTCGAACAAACGCAGCGATTGATGACGGTTGCTGCCCAAAAGCTCGACTCAGGACCGGAATTCGTCGGCGAGGTTCAGCCGCAGCGTCTGCCACCCAAGCTGGATTCGGCTGAGGTCTCGCCGGCAGCGACACCCCCCCGGTCGTCGCAAGGTGAATTGCATGCCTGGCTGAATGGCCAATTGGCGAATTTGTCGCCGGACGATGAAGGTAGCTTAGCTCGTTTATGGAAGCGGCTGAGCGGCGCTTGATCGAGATACGAGGCTGAGTGGCATGCGTCCGCGGATAACGGTGATCACGCTGGCGGTGGACGATCTAGAGCGGTCGCTGCAGTTCTATCGCGACGGGTTGGGGCTGCCGACGCAAGGGATCATCGGGCAAGAGTTCGAATTCGGCGCGGTGGCGTTCTTCGATTTGCAGGACCACGTCAAGCTGGCGATCTGGCCACGACGGAACCTGTCGCACGACAGCGGACTACCTGAAAGCGGCCCGAGTTCGACCGAATTATTACTCGGCCACAATGTCTCTTCCAAGGGCGAAGTCGACGTCGTAATGGCCCAAGCGAAAGCTGCCGGGGCCGTGATCGTCAAGCCGCCCCAGGAGACATTCTGGGGCGGCTACGCTGGCTACTTTCACGATCCGGATCAGCATTTGTGGGAGATTGTCTGGAACCCGCAACTGCTCCCGCCGGAGTGACGCGGCTTTTGATCGCGAAGAAGAGCACCTTGAGCTGACGCCTCGACGCTCGCCTTAATCTCCGAGCGAGGCGCGGCGGTCTTCGGTGTCGAACTCGACCTTCGTGCCGGCCGCGCCGCCGAAGCACGCCGAGCGCATCTTGTGCATCTTGCGGTTGAGGGCGCCCATCACGCCTTGTGTGCCGCTGGGGGACGCCGCGTAGGTCATGGCCTGCGCCGCGTCGACTCCCATCTGCGCCGCCGTGGCGATGGCGTCCTGATTCGCGCCGAGGAAAATGAACTGCCAGGCGTACTTGTCGCGCTGATCGCGGATCAGTTCGTTCACCTTGGGCAGCGTGAACTCGCGGCTCGCGTTCTCGTAGCCGTCGGTCAGCGTGACGAAGATCACGTTGCCAGGCCGCTCGTGTTCCGGCAACTGCCTCAGGCGTTCGCCGGTCGCGAGGATCGTCCGGCCCATGGCGTCCAGGAGAGCTGTGGAGGCACGCGGCTGATAGGAATGCTCGGTCAACTCAGCGGCGCGGATCAATGGCACTCCGCGGTAGACGACTTCGTACTGGTCGTCGAATTGCACAAGCGTCAGGCGGGCTTCGCCGTCGCCGCCTCGTTGCGATGTGAGAAAGCCGTTGAACGCCTCAATGGTGGCGGACTTAATCGCCTGCATCGAACCGGAACGGTCGAGAACGAACGAGATGTCGGTGAGGTCGTAGCGGGTCATGAGATGCTCCTGGAGAGACCGTCGAACGATGGCTTCGGACACGCACGGCCCGAATGAAGTTCAGCGTTCAAACACAGCTCCCATGGGGCTATCCACAGACAGGTTGACAACCCGCCAAAAATGATTCGCCATCGGCGGGTTCTCCAAACGCGCCAGTCGCCCCACAGTCACGTTCGGCTGTTCGCCGAATCCTTCGTGTAACGCAGCGCCGTTGTAAGAGGGTGTGACGATCCACTTTCGGCGCGAAGGGAAGTTTGACATACTGCTCGGCGATGCGAGTTGTACGCAGCTAACCGAGTTCTATGAACAACTTACGAGAGATTTTCGTATGCCGATTCTCGATCGTTTCTCTCTCAAGGGCAAAATCGCCCTTGTCACCGCCGGTGCCGGTCCGCTGTTCGGATCGAGCCTTTCTGAAGCCCTCGCTGAAGCTGGGGCGAAAGTCATCACGGCGAGCCGATCTCTGGAACGCAACGAGGAATTCGCCGGCCAACTACGGGACAAAGGCTACGACGCCATCGGCATGGAATTCGAACTGGGCAATGAAAAGTCGGCGAAGAAGCTGCACGACGACATCATTGCCAAATTCGGCCGGCTAGATGTCCTCGTCAACAGCGCGCTCATGCGGGACACCTACGGCGGCAAATACGAAGATCAGACATTCGAGCAATGGGACCGCTGCGGGAAGGGTGACTTCGCCGGCCTGTTACACATGTGCCAGCTCTTCATCCCGGACATGGTCAAGCAGAAGAAAGGGTCGATCATCAACATCTCGAGCATCTACGGGGCCGTGTCGAACGACCCCTCGCTGTACGAAGGGACGACGATGACGCAGCCCCCCGGTTACACGTTCGTCAAAGCTGGCATGGTGAATTTCACGCGGTATCTCGCCTGCTACTACGGCAAGCAGGGGGTGCGAGCTAACTGCATCAGCCCCGGCGGATACTACAATGATCAGCCCGGTCCATTCGTCGCGAACTACAACAAGCGCTGCCCCGTTGGCCGAATGCTCGATAACGAGGACATCAAAGGCGCCGCGGTATTCCTGGCGTCGGACGCCAGCGACTACATCACCGGGCATAATTTGCTCGTCGATGGGGGCTGGACGGCATTGTGAGGACCGGAGAAAAACTGGTTCACTGCGACGGTTTGCGAGCAGAGCGATTTTAGAAAGAGATGAAGTGAAACGATCACTCAAGGACGGGGAATGCTGACGCCCGAAACCGCACAGGCTTTGATTTTCGATTTTGATGGCACACTCGCCGACACGATGCCGACGCATTATCTCGCCTGGAAAGCGACGCTGGAGCGTTACGGGATGTCGATGAGCGAGGCCCGTTTCTACGAGCTCGCCGGTTGGTCGACGCGGCATCTGTCGGAGATGTTGATCCGGGAGTTCGGTCGCGACGTGTCGGTCGAACAACTTGCGCTGGAAAAGGAAGCCGAGTTCGTGCGCATCGCCGATCGACTTCCTCCGCTTCTGCCGGTCATCGACATCGTGGCGAAACACCGTGGCCGCAAGCCGCTCGCCGTGGCGACCAGCGGCATGCGGAAGATCATCGTGCCGATTCTCGAAAAGATGCAGATTGCCGCTTGGTTCGACGCCGTCGTCACGGCGGAGGACGTCGTGCATGCCAAGCCGGCGCCCGACTTGTTTTTGGAAGCGGCTCGGCGATTGAACGTCGAGCCAACTGCCTGTTTGGTGTATGAGGACGCCGAGGCGGGCTTCGAGGCGGCACGGCGAGCCGGCATGCCCTTTGTAGACGTTCGACTGCTGCTGCGGGCGAGCGGGGAACAGGCCGTCCGTTGATTTTGCCCCAGAGACCTGCGAAACTCCATGTGTTGAGGGAAAAGCCTCCCCAGCACTCTTCAGGGCGGTGTCATGCCCATTGAACTGACACTCCAAGACTCTTATCTCCTCGTCCGGATGCACGGCGTGATAACGCCAGCGGATTTTGTGGCGTACGCCCGCGATGCCGAGGCGATTGAAGCTCGGCAGCCGCAATCGCTCGATCGCATCACAGACCTCACGGAGATCACGCAGATCGACGTGCACTTCGGCGACATGATGCAATTGGCCGAACGCCGCAAGAGCCGGCAATACACCCGGCCCGTCAAAGCGGCCATCATCGCCCGCGAGCCGGTCCATGTTGGCATGGCCCGCATGTTTCAAACGCTGGGGGCCAGTTCGCAGATCGAAGTCAGTCTGTTCGGTGCGCTCGACGAAGCGTTGAACTGGTTGCGCGAGCGCAAAAATCTTGGCGCGGCAGATTGATCGCTATAACATGCCGGCCAACCATGCCAATGACTCCGTCAATGACGCTTCCGGCTCAAACTCAATCCACCACGGTAATCTTCATCTCATCGCTGTTCCCCTTGAGTTCGGGGGCGTACATCGCCGAAGCCTGCGCCGGCAAGGCGCTGAATTTGCCGGGGATTTCGGCGCATAAACGGTAGCTGACGGAGCTTTTGCCGCGGGCGAGCTGGCGGACGAAGAAGGCGACCTTCTCGTCGCGGAACTCGACGTAGGCGCCGAGGTCGTTGCCAGTGTAGCCCGACCGCAGGTCGACCGGTTCGAAGCCGGCGGCCTTCATGTCCTCGAAGACGAGGTACTCGTAATCGTTCTTGGAGTCGATCTCCAACTCGATTTCGACTAGGTCGCCGCTCTTGACTTCCGAGAGGTTCGGCAATTCCGTGCGGACGTACTTCTCGACTTTCTGCTTCACCGCTTGGCCTCTCGACCCAGCCATGTCAGCCTCTTTGTCGGACTTCGTCAGCTTGTAGAACCTTCGCTGAACTTTGACTTCCAAGCCCGCCTTCGTGATGAAATCTTCGAGCGTGAAATTGGTCTGGTAGACGTTGTAATAGAGGGGGCCGCTGCCGGACTTCTTGAATTCGATCGTGTGCTCGCCGTCTTGGACCGCGTCGCCAATGAGAATGAACTTGTTGTCGAACGTGAAGAGGTTCGACTTGTCGATCTTCTCTTCTTTTTGCTTCTTGCCGTCGAGCCAGATTTCGACGGTGAGATTCGGCTGATCCTCGCCGCTGGCTTTCATGTAATCGGCGAGGGCCTCGATGCACAGTGCCGTGTCGCGGGTGCTGTTCCAGTAGGTGGCGTGCTTGCGGTTGTTGAGCAGATACTTCACCAGCCGCGAAGCCCGCACATCCTGCGGGTTAGTCTTCGCCAGCAGCTTGAGGTAATAGGCGTTCGCCTCGGTTTCGCTGCCGTACCAGTACCACCACCAGTTGTTTTCCGGCAGCTTGAGGTACGCCGTCTGGTTCTCGTTGTCCTGCACCACGAACTGCTCGATGTTCTGCAGAATCATGTCGAGCTTGTCCTTTTGCTGCTGCTTATGCAGTGCGAGACCGTAGAGCGCCTTGGCATAGACCGGCAGTTTCACGCGGTCGCGGTACAGGAATTCGAGCATGTCGTTATTCGCGATGTCGGCGTCGACCAGCACCATGTAGACAAAGGCGTCGAGCGCGTCGGCGGCGTCTTTCCATTCCTTGTTCTTCTCTTTGTCGGCCGCGTTCTTGAGCAACTGCACTTGGCGGTTCTGATACGTCGTCAGCCATTCGACGCCCTTTTCCAGCACGCCGGGGACCAGCGCCACGTCGTTCTGCTGCGCAATTTGCAGGCCGTGCACGACGACAGCCGTCGTATGCGGCCACGAATGCTCGCCATAACCGCTGAACCAGCCCCACCCGCCGTCGGAGAGTTGCATCGACGTGAGCCGTTCCAAGCCTTCCTTCACCATCGCTTTGACTTCTTCCACGTCAAACACCGGATTGCGGTCGAACCGCTTCCACCCTTTGGCTCGTTCAACGTCGCCGCCGATTTCCTGGGCATTCAAGTTCGTACGCTTCTCCTGAATCGCCTTCAGATCAAGCTGCATGTCGAGCAAGATCTTCTGCGTGATGACCGTCGGCAGGAAGCGATTCAGCGTCTGTTCCGTGCATCCGTAGGGGTAATCGACCAGGTACGGCAAGGCGTCGACCATCGCTCCGGCGAGCGTCGGCGAGAAGCGAGCTTCCAGCCGCGATTCGTTGATGCGGCGTTCCTTCGGCACGGTGTAGGTCACCTGGCCCGCTTCCTCGTTCGGCCGTAGCGCGCCGGAGAACGATTCCATCTTGAGCATGCCGTGGACATACGCCGGAAACTTCATTTCCATCGCGTCGGATTCCTCGTCCGATAGGGCTTTCATGCGGACGACCGCCTGGCCTTCGTTGTCGACCTTGATCCGCCAATCGACTCTCTGCTCGCCGCCGGCGGCGACTTCGATCTCCTTCGCCATCGGGTCCATTGGCGACAGCGTGCCGCCGTCGAGCTCCAGGATTGCCTGAATTTTCTTGCCGTCTTTCAGATAGTTGTGGATGTTCGCCGAGACGACGACTTCGTCCTTCTCGACGAAAAACCGCGGGGCTTGCAGGCGGATGAGCAGATTTTTCTTCGTGGTGACTTCGACGAATCCTTCGCCGACTTTC
>CAZDGB010000215.1:0-13328 GCA_964504645.1 uncultured Planctomycetaceae bacterium
CACGAAGGCATCCATCCCGCGCATCAGCCGCGGCACGTCGCGGCGTAGTCCTGCGAAGATCACATGGTCGCGCAGTCCGGCCGTGTCTACTTGTTGCTCGATCTCGGTTTTCAACGGTCCGCCGCCGATCGCCAGCAGCCGCACCGTGCGGCCTTGCCGCACGGCCTCTTGAATGATTTCCACGAGGAACTTGTGATTTTTCTGATAGTCGAACCGCCCGACATGACCTAGCAGCAACGCGTCATCTGGAACTTGGAATTCGCGGCGAACAGCGGCGCGTTCCGATTCCGCTTGGAACGGCGCGAGGTCGATGCCGCAGAAGAAGAGCTGCCAGCGAGGATCTTGCTCCCACGCCGCGCCGAACAACGCGGCGGCGGCGCGGCGGCTGCAGCCGAGTCCGCCGGTCGCGTGCTTGCGGATCCAGTGCTTCATCAATGCGAGATATCGCCGGCGGAACAAGCCCGCTCGTTGGTCGTTTAGCGTGCTGTCCAAATGGCTGTGGGCGATGCGGACCGGCACGCCGGCCTGGCGCGCCAGTCGCAGCACATAACCGCTGTAGTCGTGCACTTGGCTATGCACGACATCGTATGGACCGTTCTTCTGCAGGATTGCTTTGAAATTCACCCCGTATTGCCACGGCTGCGACGGATGCAGACACGGAATGATGCGGCTGCCGAGCGCACGAACGTCGTCGTCGTAGACGGCAGGTTGATCCGAATGGACGAGGAAGTCGAGCTCGAACTGGGACCGGTCGATCTGCCGCGCGACATGCAGCAACCACGTTTCCACGCCGCCCTGGTTGAGAGCGCCGAGGACTTGCAAGACGCGGATTTTTCGCGGGGACGACATCACGCGGTTTCCGGCAGCGACTCCAGGCACGGTTGCGGCGTAGTTCGTTCTGAACTCGTCAGCCTCGACAATCCATGCCACAGGATTAGCAGCGTTCCCGAGAGCTGCACCGCGGCCGCAATCATCAAGGAGAGCGCGGCCCCGCGCAGCCCCCAGCGGGGAATAAGCCACCAGCATGCCAACGCGTTCCCGGCGGCCACAAGAGCGAACAGCGGAATCTGCGCGCGAAAGTAGCGTGCCGCGGTGATCGCATAGCCTCCGAACGACGCGACGTACGCCACGGCCGCCGCGCACATCACCCACACTAGCAAATCCGCGTGCGCGGCGTATTCCGGGCCGTAGAGAATCGTCAACACCAGCGGGCCGGCGACGTAGGCTACGAGAATTCCGGCGAGCCCCAGCGCCGCACCGAGGCCCGCCAGTTTCAGGCAGACCGCGAGGAATTCTTGCTTGTCTTGCCGCGCGAACGCCCGCGCCAAGCGAGGCGTAATCGACGGCCCCACGGCCCCGATGATCATCGTGCCGGTGACGGCCAGGTAACCGATCGCGCCGAAGACGCCGAGAGACGCTTGATCGAGATACTCCTCGACAAAGTAACGCGGAATGCTGGCGTTGAGCGTGTCGAGCATCATCACCATGCCCAACGGAGCGGCCAAGTACGCCAGCGAGGCGAGCCTCCGCCATTCCCAGCGCGGCCGCAAGTCGACCGGTTCGCCGTTGAGGCCGGTACGAATCGTGCGGAAATCGAAACTGGCGACGACCGCGAAGCGCACCGCCGCTCCCGCGAGAATCGCAAGCACCGGCTGCCGCGTGAGGAACATCGTGAGCCCGACGGCGAGGCATCCCGAACCGCCGCGGAGCATGAGCGACTGCGCGATCTTCGTCATCCGCTCCTGGCTTTGCAGCAGTCCGTAGGCCGTGTCGCTGAGTCCGTCCGCGCACGACGTGGTGGCGAGCGCCAGAATCATCAGCAGCGTCTGGCCCTGGTAGTTCGCGCCAAAGGAGACGAGCGCCACCGTGGCGAACGCCGCGGCCAAAGCGATCAGCCGCAAGGCGAAATAGTGCCCGAACTGGTAGTCGTGCCGGGCGTCGGTCGATTGCACCGAGCGGAGTTGCATCTGGAAGAAGGCCATGATCGGCGCGGTGATCGCCAGGCCAAGCACAAGCTGGCCCATCATGGCCGGCGTTCCCAGACGCGCGAAGACGCCCAGGATGCCCCATTGGCAGGCGGCATACACGGCATTCGCGCCGAACATCCACGCGAAATTCACGCGGAACGATGGGCCGGCGTTCGCGGTCGTGCCGGTCATAACCTCACGCGCTGGCGGGGCGGAGCGGCCGTCGCCGCGAGGACGGGCCGGCGTTCGGCCGACGTCTCGCAGGACGTGGAAAACGGCGATTGAAATTCGGGAACGATCTCGCGCAAGCGCTGCAGGACCACGTCCGGCGGACCGTCGGTAAGGTTGGCTAGTTCTTGCACCGCCTCGCGAATGTCGGCCAATTCTTCCATCCGGTGATAGGCCGAGCGGATTTTCTCGTGGGCGGTCGGCAGCGTTTCTTCGTCCTCGAAGTAAAGCTCCTCGTAGAGCTTCTCGCCCGGACGGATGCCGGAGCAGACGATCTCGATGGAGTTCTCCGGTAACCCGGAGAGACGAATCATGTCGAGCGCCAGGTCCATGATGCGGACCGGTTCGCCCATGTCGAGCACGAAGATCTCGCCCCCTTTGCCGAGCGCCGCGGCCTGCAGCACCAGTTGCGACGCTTCGGGAATCGTCATGAAGTATCGCGTCATCCGCGGATCGGTGATCGTGATCGGCCCGCCCCGGCGAATCTGTTCCTGGAAGATCGGCACCACGCTTCCGGCGGAACCGAGCACGTTGCCGAACCGCGTGACGATGAACCGCGTCTGCGACCGCTCGGCGAGCGCCATCACGAAGCGCTCGGCGAGGTTTTTGGTCGCGCCCATCACGTTCGCCGGATTGACGGCCTTGTCGCTCGAGATCAGCACGAAGCATTGCGTGCCGAAGTGATGCGCCAATTCGGCGACGCAGCGCGTGCCGATGACGTTATTCTTCACAGCCTCGCCGATGTTCGCTTCCATCAGTGGTACGTGCTTGTGGGCCGCCGCGTGAAAGACCACGTCGGGTCGATATTCTTCGAAAATCTGATGCATGCGGCGGGCATCAGTGACGTCGGCGATCTTGGGGATCACATCCGTTGAGGTCCACAGCGCCTGCAATTCCCGCTCGATGTAGAAGATGCGATTCTCGCCCTTGCCAACCAGCACGAGTTGCCGCGGCCCGAACTTGAGGACTTGCCGGCAAATCTCCGAACCGATGCTGCCGCCGGCGCCGGTGATCAGCACCGTCTTGTCTTTCAGCAGCGAGCCGATCGACTGGGCGTCCAACTGGACGGGATCGCGGCGGAGCAGATCGTTGATTTCGATGTCCCGCGTCGGAATCCGCGAATTGCCGCGGAACAACTCTTCGACGGGAGGAATGATCTTGAGCGTCACGTTCGCCGTCGCGCAGGCGTCGACCAGCGACCGCAAACGCGTCCCCGGCAGGCTGCCCGCGATAACGAACACGTCGCTGATGCCCTGTGCCAGCGAAATTTCCTTGAGATCTTCCGGCGTGCCGAACACCGGCAAGCGGCCGTGGCGCGAGCCGACGGAGCGGCCGTCCGGGTCCACCAGACCGCGAATCCGAAATTCGGATTGCGGCAACGAATTCATCTGATGCGCCAACATAGCCGCAGCGTCATCCGTGCCGACGAGCAACGCCCCGCGCCGCTGCTGATCGCCGAACGTCGACCAATGCAGTTCCTTCAGCAATCGCCAACTGGAGCGCAACGCACCGAGGCAAACGATCGAGAGGACATAGTTCAGAATCCAGATCGAACGAGGAATGTGCCACGAGAGGAAGAAGTGGTCGATCATGACGACGGCGACGAGCGACAACGTCGCGGCACGGATCAGCGCCACCAGGTCCGACATCGTGACATAGCGCCACCAGCCATAGAAATGGCCGGTTCCGAAGTAGATGCCCAATTGCAGGGCGAGCACCCACGGCAGATTGCGTACGAAAGCCTCATTCCAGGAGACAGGAATCGCAAAATCGAACCGTAGCAGAAACGAGGCCCAGAAGATCAGACCGAACAGCAACGCGTGCCCACCGGCCAAGCCACAGAGGCGCATCCAGGATCGTCGCACAATGGTTCGATTACGTGCTTTCGGATTGCTGCGTTGATCAGGATGTTTCAGAGGTCTGGGTGCAGTATTTTCCTGCACGGGGGGTGGCAATTGCATGGCCCGCATTTCGCCTGACTGGGAGGGAGCGCGTTCCGGAGGACTTTTTTTTGAAGTTCCGTGAACGGACAATAGCGCACATCCGTGCGAATCCTATCTCTACATGCTCCAATCGAGTCAAACTATACAAATCTCCCATACTGTGTTCAACGATCAGAAGGCAAAGTTGTGCTATTGTGTGTGTTTTATCATTTTCGACAGCAATTCTGAGAGGATGATGAATCGAGGCAACAAAAGTCTATAGTTGACAAAAAATATATCGGATGAATGGATGTTTTCGGTTCATACCTGCCACGCTCAAACATCAATTGATGAGAGCGAGCGAGGAAAAGTCTTTGAACAGGGCAATCGAAACCCCGCCGAACGGGATGATCCCGTAAATGCCCCGCGTGAAGACCAGTTCGATCCAGTCGTCGCAGACTTGAATCGCCTGTTTCGGGACGATCACGATGTCGGAGTCACGGAGCCAGATGTCGTCTGCCTGCAGGCCCTTTTTGTTGTAGAGCGCGGGACGGACTTTGAGCCGCGTCGCCATCAACCGCCAGCATTCGTCGCGCCGCAGCACAATCACCTGTTTCAGGTCGCCGCCTTTGTTCCAACTGCCGGCGAGACTGATCGCCTGGATCGCAGAGGTCGGCCCCGTCAGTTCGAAGCGTCCGGGTTGCGCGACTTCCCCCAGCACATAAATGAAATGTGGGGCACGGTCCTGGAGTACCGGCGTGACTTCGATGCCGCTGCCGATCTCCGCATATCGCAGCTCGATTTCGTGACGCAGTTCTTTCAACGACAAGCCGAGCGCCGGGATCGAACCGATGGCCGGCAACTGGACGGTGCCGTCGGGTGAAACCTTCCCGCTGAACATTTGGCCGTTGAACAATCCGGTCCGCATGACGATCGAGTTGCGGAGTTCTTCCACTGTCTTGTTGATCGTGATCGGCGTGACGGAAATCGAAGGCTCTCTCAGGAACTGGCGGTAGCGATCGTCCAGTTCCTGCCGCAGCACGTCGATCGTTTTTCCCGCCGCGTTCAGCGAACCGACTTGCGGGAGGACGATCGTTCCATCCGGCTGCACCAGCGTCTCAAGCGACAGGTTGTCCGCCGTCAGCGACGTGATCTGTATCAGGTCGCCCACGTTCAGGCGGTACGGCGTGAGGGACGGTTTGCCGTCGAGCCGGTAGACGAACCCGACCGCGTCGTCGATGCGCAGCAGATATTCCGGCACGTGGGGCAAGCGCGGCGGACCGAGATATTCACCCTGCGGAAAAAACGGACTCTCAAAGGACTGATGATCCGGAGGCAGATCGTAGTACGGTTCTCCAGTCTCGAACGTCGGGGCCGGCAATTCCGTTTCGCCGTCCTCCGGGGCGTCCTTTGTCCTTGTCTCGGCAGGAGGCACGACCTCCTCGCTCGATGAGATTTGGAATATCGCTGGGAGTCGAGCGGTCGGCGTTTTTCGCGTGTTGGTCGTCAGTTGAACGGTGAATTCCTCCCCAATCCAACTGACGTTTGACTTGGTCGTGTCGGACTTCCAAAGTCGCGGCCAGCGCGGCCACTTGAACGACCGATCCGGCGGAGATTCCGGTTCTTCCTCTTTCTTGGACTCTTCGACAGTAGCGCCGGAAATCTCCTGAAAGGCTGCCCCTTGTGCGAATTGCTGCGGTTGCACCCAGCGCACGAGCGACGAAATCTCTCGAGCATCGGCGACGTTGTGGTGAGAAACTTGCTCCAAACGCTTCTCTTCCGCGAGCGTCGACATCGAGCGGGCGCCAACGTCGTCGCCCAGTTTTTTCAGCACGATGCCGAGGTTGGCCAGCGTCTCGGGACGCTGACCGAGTTCCGCACTTCGCAGTAGCGCCTTGCAGGCCGATTGGAACTGCCCCTGATTCGCCAGCACGACGCCCAGTTCGTTCGCCGCGCGGAAGTTCCTCGCGTCGGCATTCAAGGCGGCCCGATGCCAGGCAACACTGCGCACCGCCACCAGTGAGGAGTTCTGTTCGGCGCCCTCGAACAGAAACGGTTGCAACCGGCCGAGGTGGCACAATGCGGACGAGCCGACGGCGGATCCCGAGACCGCAAACCCCAACTGCCGGCTGGCATAGGAATAGTAGAGTTGCAGCGCTTCTTTCCGTGTGAATCGCCGATCGCCATCGGCGACGCAGCTTGCCGTGACGTGGCCGAATTCCCGCACGGAGACAGTCGCGTTCCGTTCGGACTTGAAGCCGACGCGAGTAAAATCCTGTGCCTCGCGCAGCGCCATTAATCCCGCCGCCAGCGCTTCGATGTGTTCCGTCGTGCCGGACTCCTCATCGAGCCGCTCGGCGGTGAGTTCCAGCACTTCGATGAGTTTCGCATTCGCCGAATAGGTCGCCCCTTTGGCGGCCAGGCTAAGCGCTTGCTGCGTCATTCCCTCAAGGTGGGCCGGCGCTGCCTGCAGCGTGCCGCGAATCGCATCGTCAATCGGAGCGGGAGGCTGTTCGCGAGGGATGGGCGACTTAGGGGCATTGGGGGGCACCGCATGCCGGTACATGAAGTCCGGCGCCGATTGTCCCGTGATAAGACCGGGTCGCCGAGCCCGAACCGAAACTCGCTCTGCCGCCCGGGTGACGGAGGTATTTGGCAGCCATTCGATTAGTGTCACCAAGACCGCGAAGTAACAACAGACTCGAAGCATCGTGACCGCTCGGCGAAGGACGGACAATCCGCGAGGCTGCTGACGCAGTCGCACGTTATCACCATCGGAATCCTCCGCGCATCCCGCACAGGAGAACTGCTACAGGCGCTGCGACTCCGAGAACCCTGCCGCGCACACCCGACAAGATCGCTACAGGCCGACTCCGGCGTTCCCGGATGAGGCGATAAGTCGACGGAAGCTCGCAAGAAGCACGAATCTTCCCTGGCTTTGCATAGCTCTTATTTTTCGTTTTCATCCCATTTTTCGGCTGTCCATCCTAGGTATTTTGATACCATAAGGAAATTGGTCGCATTTTACCTAAACTTCCAGTTGTGCCGATTACATCGCCAGCACACCGTGAGGCTTGATCATGCCCGCCGGAGACTTGGCCTTTCTCACCGACTTAAGTCGTGCGATGCGGCGTTTTTGGTTCCGAGGATTGTTGGTCTTCGGCTTGGTCGCCTGCGGCATGGCTGGACTGACGCTGGTCTGGCCGCGGACCTTTCAGTCGGAAGCCCGGATCTACGTCCGTCTCGGCCGGGAAACAGTGCAACTCGATCCCACCGCGACGACCGGAGGGCAAATGGTCGGACTCGCGGACAGCCGCGAGCGGGAAATTCTCTCGGCTCTGGAACTGCTCCGTACGCGTTCCCTCTTCGAGAACGTGGTGGATGAACTAGGAGTCGAAAGCTTTTTGAAGGAAGAACGAGTCCGCGGATACGGCGGCGCAATGGATCAATCGCATCTGGTGGACGAGTTCTTTGCCTGGCTGCCGAAATTCGAATCGGACAAGAACGAGGAAGCCGAACCGTCGGAAGTCGCCGTTTTGCGCCGCCGCGAGAACGCCGTGCGCAAGTTTATGCAATCGGTCAGCAGTTCCTCGCCGAAAAGTTCGAACGTAATTGTTGTGCAGTGCAAAGCAGGGTCACCTGTAATAGCACAGCAACGGCTGGAGTCGCTGCTCAAGCAATACCAGGCGCAGCATCTGCGGCTGCACCAGATTTCCGGCTCCTTCGCGTTCTTCGACGCGCAGGCGCTGGAAAAGAAATCGCTGCTCGACGAGAAATCTGTCGAGCTGCGCGACGCGAAAAACCGGATCAGCGTGGCTTCCGTCAATGGACAGCAGGAACTGTTGAGCCGCGAAGCGACGTCGATCACGCAAAGCCTGCTTGACGCGCAGGCCGCCGCCGCCGCGTCGAAGGTGCGGCTGGATACCTTGCTCGCGAGCTTGCCGAAATCGGAGCGAGCGCCCGACACCCGCGCCGCGAGCAACATGTCATCGGACGCCATCGACATGATGCGGTCGCGGCTGTTCGAACTGGAGATCGAATACCAGAGGCTGCTCGCCCAATTACAACCGGCGCATCCCAAGTTGAAGGCGATCTCCGAACAGGTGGCGCAGGCCCGCAAGGAACTCAAGCGGCAGGAAGTGGTGCTGGAACGGTCGAACATTCTCGAGCAGGGGGAAAAGATCGCTGCCGCGAAGTCACAGCGCTCCGACGTCTACGCCAAGCTGCGGGAGCTGAACGAGCAAGAGCTGCGCATCACCGATCTTGAGCGTCAAGTCGCGCTTTTGACCGATGAACATCGCAAGGCAGAGGAGAGCCGCGAACTGGCGCACACGAACGAGGAACTGGCCCGCAATCAGATTTCGAACATCAACCTGGCCCAGTCGCCGAGCTTCAACGCGAAACCTGTCTCGCCGAATCTGGCGTTGAATGCGGTGATGAGCATCGCGGTGGCGTTGGGCGGCGCGCTGCTGATCGTCTTTCAATCCGCCGTGCGGCACGGAGCGCCGCAAGTCGTGCAGCGGGAAGCTCCGGTTTACCCCGCGCCGCGAATGGAGCCGGTGGTGCCGTCGGGCTCGACCTCCGATTCGCACCATCGCGCGCCGAGCCGGCCGACCGTTTCCTCCGGCGTTTGACGTGCGTCTCTCAGGACGCGCTGCGATAGGCCGGGAAATAGTCCGAGGCCAGAATCGCCTCCTCCGTCGTGTTCTCCGCCCGAGCACGGAGATGCACCAAGTCCCGATACTTCGCCTCATCGATGATGTAGCGCGCCGTCAGAAAGCGGAAACGGGACTGCGAAAAGCCCCGTTTGAAGTGGAGCAGCTTGTCCTCGGCGCTGCCGACGCCGCCCCCGAGATGCAGCCAGCGGTTGCCCCGTTGCTTCGCCCAGACCGATGCCCGTTGCAACGTCATGGTGAACGGCGAATGCGGTAAGAACTCGTCCCGCGTGCCTCCCAGATGCGCCTGCACAATGCCGTTGGTTTCAAAAAACGTGCAGGCTGCCGCAATCGTCCCCTGGCATTCGATGACGCAGCAGTGTACGTGCGGAATTCGGGCCAGCTCCTGGAAATAGCCGCGGCCGAAATAGTAGGTGTCGCTCGCATTCACACGGTTCATCGTCTGTTGATAGACGTCGAGAAAATCTTCCAGCACGTCTGCCAGGGGCACGAACCGCGTGGCATATCCTCGCCTCTCGCATTTGCGGATGGCGGCCCGGTGCGCCTCGCGAATTTGCTTCCAGAGCAACCCTTCGTCCAGCGACAAGTCGATCGCAACCGTCTCTCCCTGATCAACGAATGTCTCCGGCGGAAACAGGACAGGGAAGTCCTGGCACAACAGCGGATGCAAACGGAAGAACGCCGAGCAAATCTTGCGGCGACGCATCCCGTCCCAAAGCGAGTCGAGCGCCGCGCGGAGGAATTCCGGATCGCGACCCGCTTCGTTGACTAGCATGCTCGCATACCCGTAGGGTGAGACGACGTCGCTCATGCCAGGGGATGCTTCCGGAAACAGGGCGTCACACGACCGGATCAGATACGGAACGAAAAACAGCCGGTCGCCGTCCATGACCACAGCGGCCTCCGGCGTCGCGTCCAGTCGATGCGCTTCGAGCCGCGCATAGTCCGGGCGGTGATACAAATCGTGCCAGAGCCGGCTTAGGCGGTCCGGCCAGCCGGGGTCATCAATTGCCAGGAATTCGCAGTGCATCAGAGCGTCTCGCTCCACAGCACGGGAAAGACCGCCGGGTCGCTGAAATCGGGGTCGCCATTCGGCAATTTGCGGCACAGCTGCTCGTCGAAGATGTGAATTTCGCGGCCCTGCGCGTTGGTGAAATACCGATAGCGGTTTTCCCCATCTTGCAGATGCACGGCCAGCGAGATGCGCGGCTGCGTGCCGACGTTCGGCCAACTGGCGTGAACGGTCCAAGCGTGATGAAAGCTGACTTGGCCTTGTTGCAGCGTCATGGGTACGACTTCGATCTCTTTCCCGTCGCTGCGAAATTTCTCGATCAGATCCTGGAGATTCTTCACGTTGAATTGGCGCAGGTCCTGCAAACCGGGCCAGCGATGGCTGCCGGCCATCACCACCAGCGGGCTGCGATTCCGGTCGACGTCGTGCAGCGGAATCCACGCCGAGGTCAGCTTGTCGGTGCTGCACGTCGCCCAGTAGGCTCGGTCGGCATGCCAGCCGGTGATCGTGTTGGCGGCATTGTCGGGATCGGCCGGCTTCCAGATCAATTGATCATCCAGCAATCGGACGGTCTGGCTCCGCATCAGCTTCGCGGCGATGGCGCCGATCAATGGATATGTTGCCAAGGCCCGAAACTCGTTCATCTGCAGCGATACGAACTCGTTGTTGCGGGGTGTCACGTCATCGATCGGTACGCTGTTCGAGTAGCCGGTTTCGACCGGCAGCACGGAGTCACGCTCGCCGCGATAGAAGCGTTCGCATCCGACGAGCGCTTGTTCGATCAGCAAGTCTGGAACGACGCCCGGCTTCGAGACGTAGTAGCCATTCTGTTCATAGAAGGCGACGTCTTCGTCGTCGGGCAGCAGCGCTGTCTGCTCGGGGGTCAAGCGACTCGAAGGCATTCCACCGGCCCGCTTTCCGAAGCGTTTTCGCGGCTGATCTCCACACTCTCCACCATCGAATCGTGAGGCAGGGGCCGCTGTCAAGCGTGGTGCCCGAACTCGCTGGTGCTTCGCGGCGCATCGACACGCATCCGCCATTCACACCGCGTTGCGCAAGCGAATTGTCAGTCCTATTTGTTCGCTTTCGGAAAGATCGTCTGCCAGTCGTCTTTCATACTGACCACGGTCCAGCCGGCGGGTTTTGCGGCGTCGAGGGCCTTGTTCAATGTGCCAACGATGCTGTCGCGGTCGTAGGCGTATTCGCGCTCGGCGTCGGTGTGATGCACGATCAGTCCGAACCGCGGGCCTATGCCAGCCGTCGTCCACTGCAGCATTTCCAGGTCGCCGTCGGAGTTCCCGAAGGCCATCACGGGCCGGCGGCCAATGAAGGTCTGGATGCCGACCGGCTTGCCGACCTTGTCGTCGATCAGTCCGATCTGCGGGAGCTTACGCAAAACTGGGCGGCCGTCATCCATTTCGAAGGCGAGTTTGCCATAGCTGCCGACGACTTGTTCCGGCGGAATGCCGTAGACCCGTTCGGTCCACGGCCGCATGAACTCGATCCCGCCGCCGGAGACGATGTATGTCTTGAACTCGTTCTTGCGGAGATACGCGAGGAGTTCGAGCATCGGCTGATAGGCCAGTTCCGTATACAATCGTTTGAAGCAGGGATGCTTCGTCGTTTGAATCCACTGGTCGACAGTTTGGCTGAATTCCTCGGTCGTCATGCCGGTGTGCGTGACGGTCATCAGGTCGAGCAGGCCTTTCTCACCAGTGTCCATCACGCCGTGCAGATCGTCTTTCAACAGAGAAGCGAACGGCTCCTTCGTTTTCCATTCAGGATGATCGACGGCGAGGACTTTCACCCGGTCGAACACGAACTGGGCCTGCACATACATCGGCTGCTCGCACCAGAGCGTGCCGTCGTTGTCGAACGTGGCGATCCGTTCCGGTACGGGAACAAAGTCCGGCGAATTCTTGTTCGTGACGAGCTCGACGAACGCGACAATCGCTCGCTTCGGTGTGGTGTCGTTCCATGAAGGAAGAGGATCGTCTTCAGCGTACGCTGACACGGTCGTCAGAAATACCAGCGCGACAAGTCCCAGCGAACGGAAGAGAAACATGATTTCGATCCTCGCCGCATTCACGCCGTGGGCTGAGCTTCGGGCGGGGCCGCGTGTTGTTGTAGACGCTGATGGACGTGCCGCAGGCGGAGGGAAAATGCGACGATCATCGCTCCGACTGCGATCATGTACGCGCCGATGAGAATCACCATCGCGATCGCTCCCTCGCCGGGGCGAATCAAAAGGATGCTGCCGAACAGCAGCGAGACGACGCCGGCGAGAACGAGAATCCATTCGTCGTCAATGACTTTCCGTAGTTGGATCGCGGCGGCGATCTCAAAGACGCCGCGGATGATCGCCGAGATGGCGATGATGTAGACCAGGACCAGGGCCGTGACGCCGGGCAACAACGCCGCGACCGCGCCGGCGATGATGGCGAGCAGACCCAGCAGCACTTCTTCCCACCAGATGCGGCCGTTGTGATGCGTCGAAAAGCCCATGATGATGGCCATCAAGCCGTCGCCGACCGTGAACGCGCCGAAGACGAAGAGGACCGACATCAGCGTGACACCCGGCATTAACACCGCGGAAACGCCGAGAAGAATCGCAGCCAATCCGCGGATCAACACCACCCACCAGCGACGGGCCAGTAGACTGAGCATGGTCGGGCTTTCGAAGAGAAGCGGGGAAGAACGATGTGCGCGTTGATTCTAGGGCCGGCGGCACGGGGATGCCAGCGAGTTCGCGCAACGAAGAGCACGGTGGGCTGACGCCGCGCCGCTCGCCTGCTCAGCGCTTCCAGTCGGCGGGGGACATCTCGCCGAGGCGCTGGCGCTCGGCATCGCTGAGGATGCCGCGGAACGTGATTTCGACCAAAGCCCGATACTGCTGGCAGAGCGGGACCGAGCGGCCGACGAAGTAGTTCGTAAACATCGTCCCGTAGAGCAGATTGCCCATCGTGTCGAGGACGTCATCGACGGGGATATCGCTCCGCAAGCGGCCTTCGTCGATGATGGTCTGGTATATGTCGCGCCAGCGGTCGCGGCGGCCGCCGCGATATTGGAAGAACGTCGGCTGCGGGCGGTCCCGGAAGATCGCCCGTTCCTGGATCAAGAGCTCGATGTGCTGCGGGTTCGCATCGAAGAACGACAGGAAGGCCCAGATCGACCGGGCGGAACGGCGCAGCGGATCATCATCTTGTTCGATGGCCTCGTCGAGGGCGGCCTGCAAGTCCCGCATGCCTTGATCGACGCAGGCGAAGAACAGGTCCTGCTTTCCGGAGAAATAGAGGTACAACGTCCCCTTGGCGATCCGTAGTTCCGACGCCACGCGCTCCATTTCACACTCGTTGTAGCCGAGATGCGCAAACAGGGGCGTCGCGGCCTGAATGATCTCGCGCCGCCGCTTCAACTTGCGGGCATCTTCGGTAACGGTGGCAGAGCTCATGGGAGACGGCAGCTGGTGACCTTGCGAACTCGCAAGCGATTCGGGGTATCGCTGACGGGTTCGCAGACTGAA
>CAZDGB010000216.1:0-6702 GCA_964504645.1 uncultured Planctomycetaceae bacterium
GCTGTTGGACGTCGCGCCGCATTGCGAGGGCATCGTTTCCTGCGGGCAGATGGCGGGCGTGATTCTTGTCGATGCCGAACGCCGGCCGTTGACCAATTATCTTTCCTGGCGCGATCAGCGGACGACGCTGGCCACAGCAAAGCACTCCGAACCGTTCTATTCACGGCTGCTCGCAGAGACCAGCCGCGAAGACCTGCTGGCGATCGGCCGGGAGTTGAAGCCGGGATCGATGACGACGCTGCTCGCGTGGCTGCGGGAACACGATCAATTGCCGAGTGACGCCGTGCCGTTGATGCTCGGCGATTTCGTGATGTCGCAGTTGACGGAATCGCCGCCCGTGATGGACTTCACTGCCGCCACCGGACCGCTCGATTTGCGCACGCGGACCTGGCATCGCGGGCTGTTCGCACAACTCGGCCTCGACGGTTTGTACTGGCCGGCGCTGCAATCGTGGCGGCAACCGGTTGGAGAACTGCGCGTCGCGGGGCGAGCGATCCCGGTCTACCCGTGCGTCGGCGATCATCCGTGCGCGCTCGCCGGCGTCGGACTCCAGGCCGACGAACTCTCGATCAACATCTCCACCGGTTCGCAAGTCGCGCTGCTCACCGACATATTTTCGCCAGGCGACTACCAGACGCGATGCTTCCTCGACGAGCGGTACTTGAACACGATCACGCACATCCCCGCCGGCCGTTCGCTGAACGTGCTGGTCGATCTGCTGACGGAGTTGGCGCGCCACGAAAACGTTGTGTTGCAGCACGTCTGGGAGCACATCGGCACGGCGGCGGAGGCGGCATCGGACAGCGAACTCGACGTGAACCTCGCCTACTTCGCCGGACCGTTGGGCGACCACGGCCACATCCGCGGCATCACGACGGAGAATCTGAGCGTCGGTTCGCTGTTCCGCGCGGCATTTCGCGGCATGGCCGAGAACTACGCTGCGCTCGCGCAGCAGTTATCGCCGTCGAGCGCGTGGAATTCGGTCGCCCTCTCGGGCGGTTTGGCCCAAAGCGTCGGCGTGCTGCGCCATCTCGTGGAACAACAATTCCCCGTCCCGCACCGCATCTGCCAGACGACCGAGGAAACGCTGCACGGCCTGTTGGCGATGAGCCGCGTGCTGTTGGGGCAATAGTAGGGTCCGCTGTGCGGACCATATTGATCGTCGCTGAGATGATGGTCCGCACAGCGGACCCTACTTGGTTCTCAAACAACTTGTCGCGCAACACCACCGGTAATAGGGAGACGCGTGACGAATCTCAGCGCGATTTTCAACACGCATCAGCGCCGGGCGATGCGTTGGCTCGTTGTCACCGCCGCGCGACGCAAATGCGACACGCAGCGACACGCAGCGCGCACGAATGCGACATCGACGCAACAAAATGCGACACACCGCGGAGACCGCGCAGCCCGTTGTTTGAGAAGCCCGATTGAGGCGCATTCGCATTGCGGACCACGCAACCATGAGCCATAATTAATGAGTGCCAAACGTCCCTCCCGCCTGATGCTACCCGCCATGAAAATTCCTGCCTGCTTGGTTGTCTGTGTGTGCGTCGTTTCCTCGGCCATCGCCGCCGAGGAACCGCTGTTCGAAACGCACGTCCGGCCGATCCTCAAAGCGAACTGCTTCCACTGCCACGGCGAAGACGACAAGCTGGAAGGCAAGCTCGACCTGCGGCTCGCGCGGCTGTTGGTTCAGGGGGGCGAGAGCGGCCCGTCGCTCGTCGCCGGCAAAGCCGAAGAAAGCGTGCTGCTGCAGCGCGTCGTCAGCGGCGAGATGCCGCCGGGCGAGAAGAAGCTCACACCGCAGCAGATCGAAATCATTCGTCAATGGATCGCCGCCGGCGCGAAGACTGCGCGGCCCGAACCGGCGACGCCGCCCGCCGGCGATTTCACCGATGAGGAGCGCTCGTTCTGGTCGTTCCAGCCGATTGCGAATCCGTCTGTTCCGGAGGTTGCCAACGCGGCGCAATCCCGCTCCGCCGTCGATCGGTTTTTGCTCGCGAAGATGGAACCGCGGCAACTAAGTTTCTCGGCCGACGCCGATCGCCGCATGCTGATTCGCCGGCTGACGTTCGATCTGCACGGTTTGCCGCCGGCGCCGGAACGGATCGTCGAATTCGAGCAGGACGCCGCGCCCGATGCGCTGGAGCGTTTGATCGATGAACTCTTGGCGTCGCCGCACTATGGCGAGCGCTGGGGCCGGCATTGGCTCGACGTCGCCGGCTATGCGGACAGCGAAGGCTACACCGAGTACGACGCCGTCCGCTCGTATGCGTTCAAGTATCGCGACTATGTGATCCGCGCGTTCAACTCCGACTTGCCGTTCGATCAGTTTCTCGTCGAGCAGTTGGCCGGCGATGAACTCGTACCGCAGCCGCATCAGTACCCGACGCCGGAGCAGGGCGACAAGCTCGCCGCGACCGGTTTCCTCCGCATGGCCCCCGACGGCACGGCGAGCGGCGCGATGGACGTGAATCTCGCCAAGAACGACGTCGTCGCGGAGACGATCAAGATCGTCTCGACCTCGCTGCTCGGCCTGACGGTCGGCTGCGCCCAGTGTCACAACCATCGCTACGATCCGATCAGCCAGGTCGATTACTACCAGTTCCGTGCGCTGTTCGAGCCGGCGTACGACTGGAAGAACTGGCGGACGCCGCCGCAGCGATTGGTCTCGCTGTGGAGCCGCGATCAGGCGCTCCGCGACATCGCGCTGGCCGACGCGCAGCGCATGCTCGGCGAGCAGCGGGGGCGAGAGGTCGATGCGATCGTGCAGGAAGTCTTCGAACGCGAAGTGAATAAGCTGCCGGAAGCGCAGCGTCCGATCGCGCGGGCGGCCCGCACGACGCCCGCCGACAAGCGGACGCCCGAGCAGACGAAGCTGCTGATGGATCAGCCGAGTTTGAACGTCGATCGCGGCAGCGTCTATCTCTACGAGCAGCAGAAGATCGCCGATTTCAATCGTCTGTGGGATCAGCGGATCGCCGAAGTCCAGGCGTTGCGTCCGAAGGAAGACCTCGTGCCGTGCTTGAGCGAAGTGCCGGGCCAGATTCCGCCCACGCATCTGTTCTATCGCGGCGAATTCGCGCAGCCGAAGCAGGCCGTGAATCCCGCCGAGTTGCAGATTCTGACGGCAAATCATCCCGCCGAAATTCCCGTCGACGATCCACAGTTGCCGACCACCGGGCGCCGCCTGGCGTATGCCAAGCAGCTCACGGACGGCAAGCATCCGCTCGTGGCCCGCGTGCTGGCGAATCGATTCTGGCTGCATCACTTCGGCAAGGGCATCGTCGCGACGCCGGGCGACTTCGGTTACCTCGGCGAGAAGCCGTCGCATCCCGAACTCCTCGATTGGCTCGCCACGCGATTCGTCGCCGACGGCTGGCAATTGAAGCGATTCCATCGGCTGCTGTTGTCGTCGGCGGCTTATCGACAGCAGTCGGTTCGCCGACCGGAAGTCGACGCCGTCGATCCCGACAATCGCCTGTTGGCCCGGATGCCGGTTCGCCGCCTGGAGGCCGAGCAGATTCGCGATTCGATTCTGGCCGTCTCCGGTTCGCTCAGCGATAAGATGCTCGGCGCTCCGTCGCCGGTGACGGTGGACGACGTCGGCCAGATCATCGTCGGCAACGACAACCGCGATTCGGCCGGCCGGCCGGAAGGGGCGCGGAAGCCGCTCGGCGAGGACGAATTCCGCCGCAGCATCTACGTGCAGGTCCGCCGGTCGATGCCGCTCGGCATGCTTGAGCCGTTCGACATGGCGACGCTCTCGCCGAATTGCGAGTTGCGACCGGTGTCGACCGTCGCACCGCAGGCACTGCTGATGATGAACAACGAACTGGTGGTGAGAGAGGCCGAGAAGTTCGCCGTCCGCGTGCAGTCCGAAACGGGCGGCGACGTGTCCGCACAAGTTCAGCGGGCGTGGGCCTTGGCCTTCGGCCTCGTGCCGTCGTCGGAACAACTTGCCGCCGCGACCGCGTTTCTGGCCGATCAAACGCAGCAGATCGCGGCCCGCATTCCGGCCGATCAAGTCGCCAAGGAACCCCCCGCAGCGCAGCAAGCGCTGGCGAGTTTGTGCCAGGCGCTGCTCAGTGCCAACGCGTTCTTGTACGTGGACTGACCCGATGGAAGCCACTCGCCGCACATTCCTTCAAGCCGCGAGCGCTGCTGGCGCGGCGCTCCTCACCGCCGGCAGCGCCGCGACTGCGGCGAGCGCCGCTGCAATCGGCGACGAGGCCGATGCTCCGTTTCGCACAGAATTGTTCCTCGATAACGAACTCATCGAAGCGTCGCCCGGCGTTTCGCGGCGGCTGCATCCCGCGAAGAAGCATCTGCTGAATCCCGTCGTCCGCTGCGACCGTTGGTGCGACGGCGATTACATGGAGCCGTACACCACGCTCTATGACGCCGACGAAAAGCTCTTCAAGATGTGGGCCCGTTCCGGCGCGGATAACCCCGCCGGCTACATCGGCGGCAACGCGGGCTACATGCTGTACTACACATCCAAGGATGGCGTCCATTGGGACAAACCCGATTTGGGCATCGTCGAACTCGACGGCCGGCGCGATCACAACATCGTCTTCGTCAGCGACATGGTCAAGACGTCGCCTGCGAAGCATGCCTACGGACCGGACAAGTTCGTCGTTCCCTCCACGCCGATGACGCCGCAGGGCAAAAAGGCGTTTTTCTGGGGCGTGAACCGGCATCCGCATCCCCGCGATGAATCGGAGAAATACGTCGCGCTGGCGATCGTGCAGGATCATCGCCGCGGAGCGCACATCGTCACGTCGCCCGACGGCATTCACTGGTCGTGCGCCGCGACGCCGTTCTGGCAGACTCCGCACGACGTCTCCTCGAAAGGGGACGACTGCCTGATGCATCTGATGTACGACGATGCCAAGCGGAAGTGGGTGATCTACCGCCGCATCGTTCCCGAATTCAGCCAGCGCATGGTCGCCGATGACAGCGACCGGGACCGGCCGGGCGTCGACCGCTACAACCGTTCCTACGCATATGCCGAGAGCGACGATCTGCGGGTGTGGACCAACCATCAACATATTCTGGCGATGGACCCCGACGATCCGGCCGACACGGAACTGTACCAGTTCGGCTGCCACAAGTTCGGCGGCACGTACGTCGGCTACATGAGCATCTACTATCTCCGCCGTCCGCAGCCGATCAACATTCACCTGGCGACCAGCCGCGACGGCGTCCGTTTCACACGGGTCTGTCGCGGCGAACCGTTCATCCCGCACGGGGCGCTCGGCTACTACGACTATATGGCAATGGCTTGCTCGCAGCCCCAGCCGATCGTCGTCGCTGATACGATCTACATCTATTACGCCGCGCTGAACTCGCCGCACGACGGCGATTACGCGGGACCGGAATCGAAGTTCTACACGGGCGGCGCTGCGCTGGCGACGCTGATGCGAGACCGGTTCGCGTCGCTGGAAACGGGGATTCCCGATGCCGGCCCGCATCGCGTGATCACGAAGCCGTTCGTGGTGAGGCATCCGCGGTTGTACCTCAACGCTGCAACCTGGATGAAAGGCGGCATCCGCGCGGAAGTCCTCACGCCGGACTGGCAGCCGATTCCGGGCTTCTCCGAACCCGAAGCACGAGACGTTCAAGGCGACGCGCTCGATCACCCGGTGCGTTGGATGAACCAACCTGATGTGAGTTCCCTCATCGGCAAAGAAATCCGGCTGAAGTTCTACATGAATCGCGCCCGCATTCACGCGCTGACCCTCTGTCGGGACGAGCGTTCGCTGGGCGAAGTCGAGGCCGAGTATCGTTCGGATTATCAGGGAGATTCGACTCCCAAGTTGAACTGACCATCAAGACGGATAGACCATGCGAAATCTCGATCACACGCGGCGGCATTTTCTGGCGCAGTCCGGCTTTGGACTGTCGTCGCTGGCGCTCACGCATCTGCTCACCGAAGACGCGAAGGCCGAGGCGAAAAAGCCGGACCTCGAGCGGCCGACGTTCGACCTGTTGCCCAAGCGGCCGCCGCGCGAACCGCAGGCGACGGCGATGATCTCGCTGTTCATGCAAGGCGGGCCGAGCCACATCGACATGTTCGAGCCGAAGCCCGAACTCGCGAAGCGGCACGGCCAGAACTTTTCCGGCGAGATCCAACTCGACAACGCCGCCGAGGCGACGTCGAAACTCTTCGCCTCGCCGTGGAAGTTCGCGCCGCACGGCGAATGCGGCACCGAAGTCAGCGAGATCCTGCCGCATCTGGCGGAAATCGTCGACGACATCTGCCTCATCCGGTCGATGCGGACCAGCGTGAACAATCACGGCCAGTCGATCAATGCGCTGAACAACGGCCGTATTCAGGCCGGCCGGCCGGCACTCGGCTCGTGGATGGCGTACGGGCTCGGCACCGAGAACCGCAACCTGCCGGCGTTCGTCGTCCTCACCGATCCGCAGGGCTTGCCGGTGCTCGGCGTCGAGAACTGGAATAACGGCTGGCTGCCGTCGCTCTACCAAGGGACCGTCATCCGCCCGCAGGAGCCGCGGATTCTGAACCTCGACCCGCCGCCGAAGTTCCAAGGGGCCGTGCAGCAGAAGTTCCTCGGCTACTTGCAGCAGATCAACCAGGAGCACCTCGCGCAGCGGCCCGGCGAGCACGACCTGGCGGCCCGCATCTCCAGCTACGAACTCGCCGCCCGCATGCAGACCGCCGCCAAGGAAGCG
>CAZDGB010000216.1:6712-13218 GCA_964504645.1 uncultured Planctomycetaceae bacterium
TGTCGCAGGAAACGGAGGAGACGAAGAACCTCTACGGACTCAATAACCCGAAGTCCGCCGAGTACGGCACGCGCTGCCTCATCGCGCGCCGGCTGATCGAACGGGGCGTCCGCTTCGTGCAGATTCACACCGGCAACCAGCACTGGGACCATCACGGCGGTATCGTCGAGCATCTGCCCGGCATGTGCCGGATCGTCGACCAGCCATCCGCGGCTCTCGTCAAAGACTTGAAGCGTCGCGGCCTCTTGGATACCACGCTCGTCCATTGGGGCGGCGAGATGGGCCGCTTGCCGGTCATCCAGAATGAGAAGAACATCGGCCGCGACCACAACACGTTCGGGTTCAGCATGTGGCTTGCCGGCGGCGGCGTGAAGGGAGGCCTCGCTTACGGCGCGACCGACGAGTTCGGCCACCGCGCCGTCGAGAAGATCGTGAATCACTTCGACTACCATGCGACGCTGTTGCATTTATTCGGCCTCGACGCGCAGAAGTTCGTCTTCCAACGCCCCGGCAGCGCCGCTGGCTCGCTCCTCGACGGCCAGGACGGGAAGATCGTGTGGGACATCCTCAAGCGCGGCCCGCAGGCGTGAGAGAAGAAGTCTCTCGCAGAGGCGCGGAGAACGCAGAGTTCCACAAAATTGAGACAAGGCATTTCATGGTGCTGCGAGTTGTTGTCAGCTTGATTATTCTTTACGTCTGTTTCAGTGTGCCGGCGATGGCCGCCGAACCGGTCAAGCTGATCTTCGATACCGACATCGGCAACGACGTCGACGACGCGCTGGCCCTCGGCATGATCCACAGCTTGCAGTCCCGCGGGCTGTGCGAGCTCTTGGCGGTGACAGTCACGAAGGATCATCCCGACGCCGCGTCGTTCGTGGATGCGATCGACACGTTCTACGGCCAGCCCGACATTCCGATCGGCGTGGTGCAGGGCGGGAAGACGCCGGAAGTCGGAAAATATTTGCCCCTCTGCCACGTTCAGGACGGTGGAAAGCTGCGTTATCCGCACGACCGCACGGCGGGGCAGGAGATTCCCAATGCTGTGTTCCTGTTGCGAAAGGTGCTCAACGCGCAGCCTGATCAGTCGGTCGTCATCGTGCAGGTCGGCTTCTCGACGAATCTCGCGCGGCTGCTCGAATCCAAGGCTGACGTCTATTCCGATCTCGACGGGGAGGAACTCGTCAAGAAGAAGGTCAAGCTCCTCTCGCTCATGGCCGGCGCGTTTCAGCCGATCAAAGGGAAAGCTCGTTTCTGCGAGTACAACGTCAAGGAAGACCGCGCGGCGGCGAAATTGCTCGTCGACAACTGGCCGACCGAGATCGTCTTCAGCGGCTACGAGGTCGGCATCGCCGCGCCATACCCGGCGGAGAGCATTCTCAAGGACTATGGCTACGTCGCGCATCACCCGCTGGCGGAATCGTACACGATCTACAGCCCGCCGCCGCACAACCGGCCGACGTGGGATTTGACGAGCGTGCTCTACGCCGTCTGCCCGGACCGCGGCTACTTCGAGCTCTCGCCGCCGGGGACGGTGACGGTGGAGGACGACGGCTTCACGAAGTTCACCGAAGTTCCGGGCGGCAAATGCCGCTACCTGATTCTGCCGGCAGCGCAGGTGGAACGCGTCAAAGAGGCGTTCGTGCAATTGTGCAGCCAGCCGCCGGGCTGATTTCAAAGCCGCGGTTGGTAACCGCGGTCTTCCGGCTGTGCGAAACACGATAAGCCGCGGTTGCCAACCGCGGCTTTGTCAGGCAACCAACTCGTGGATGCCGCTCACAGCCGGGTCGGCGATCGGCAATTGGCGACCGTCGATGTCGAACGACTTCGACGTGTCGACTCCCACGGCCCGCAGGTAGGTGTGGAACAGGTGGCCGTGGTCGACTTCGCGGTCGACGACCTGTGTGCCGTTCTCGTTCGTCTTGCCGATGATTGCCCCGGGGTGGACTTTCGCCCCGCCCAAGAGGACCGACCACGCCGTGCCCCAGTGGTCGCGGCCGACGATGTGGTTGATGTGGGGCGTGCGGCCAAATTCCGAGAGGACGACGATCAGCGTCGATTCCAGCATGCCGCGGTCGGCGAGATCGGCGACGAGCGTGGCGAACGGGCGGTCCCATTCGCCGAGCTGCTCCGCGTGGAAGATGAAGTTCTCGTTGTGCGAGTCGTAGTTCGAGTGGCTGACCTCGACGTAGGTGATGTTGTTCTCGAGCAGGCGGCGGGCCAGAAGGCAATGCCGGCCGAGGTCGTGCCGGCCGTAGCGTTCGTGGTCGGCGTCGGATTCCTTGGCGACGTCGAAGATTTCGCGCTGCCGCATCAGTTCCTCGGCGGCCTCGTAGCTGAACGTGTAGGCTTCAGTCTTCGCCGTGCGACGCCGGGCGAGGAACTGGCTGTCGACGAGTTTGCGGAACTTCTGGCGGGCGGCGTCGGATTCGGGCGAGAGGCCGTCGGGCCGGGCCGAATTCTGCGGCGGGTTGCCGTTGCCGAGATGCATCGCGGCGAACTTCGGGCCGAGATACGCCGAATCGTTCCCGCGTCCGCCTCCGCCGCCGGGCGTGATGACGATGTGCCCCGGCAGGGAGCCGGTTTCGGACGAGAGACATTTCGCCGCCGTCGCGCCGATGACGGGGTAATCGGCCGCAGGAGTCTGCTTGCGGCCGGTCATCATCATGTAGCGGCCTTTGCCGTGGTCGTTCTCCTTGGTGTTGACGCTGCGGACGATCGCCAGGCGGTGCATCTGCTGCGCGGTCAGCGGCAACAGTTCGCAGATCTGCATGCCGGGGACGGTCGTCGAGATCGCGCGGAACGGCCCGCCGGTGTTCGTGCCGGGCTTGGGATCCCAGCTTTCGAGCTGGCTCAGTCCGCCGTGCATGTTAAACACGACGACGCGTTTCTGCTGCTGAGCGAGTTCCGCGGAGACAGCCGGCCGCGCGAGGAACGACAACCCGCCGAGCATGCCGGCGCCAAGCCCCATCTGGCCGAGAAACTGCCGCCGGGCCAGCGTATGCTCCGACGATCCGCAGGCGTAATCGCAACGCAACATGGGTCTCTCCTTAGTGCTGGAACCGGAACTCCGCGGACGCCAGGAGCGCCCACAACAGTTCCTGAATCACGGCGGGCCGCTCGTTGGGGCGGGCCGCGAGATATTCGGCGACGGCGGCGGTTTCTCCATCCGTAGGCCGCCGCGTGAGGACGCTGAGATACATCTCTTCCGCGAACAGTTTCGGGTCGCTCAACGTGTTGAGCCGCTCGAACAGTGCCGAGCCGGGGGCGACCCAGCTGCGCACGTTGCCGCCGTTCGCCAGGAACAGCGCCTGGTCGGGCGTGGCGAAGAAGTCGTCCTGCGGCTGGCCGGGGGCCGCGCCGTAGAACGTCACGAACACGTTGACGTTGCCGACGAGTTTGTCGAAGGTGAGTTGCTCGACCTGAGCCGCACGATTCGCCGCCTGAACCGGATCGCTGGCGACGCCGGCTTTCGGCACGGTCTTTTCAATTTCGGCGTCCGCCGCGGCCCGATGGGCGTCGACGATTCCCGCCGCCTGCTGCACGCTCCAGCCGAGTTGTTCCGGCGTGAGGGGCTTCAGGTCGCGGACGGCGAACTGCGTCGTCCAGGCCGTCGTCAACTGCGACTGCGCTTCCACCAGCGCGGCCGCCGCGGCGTTGCGCTGTTCGACGGCTTGAAACAACGCTTGGTTCTTCGCGTCGACGAGTTGCTTGGCTTCATTAGTGGCTTGCATGGCCATCGCCAACGCCTGACTGGCTGCCGTCGCTTCCGCTTGAGCCGCGCCGACCGCGGTTTCCGCGCTCACCCACGTCGCTCGCTTCGCCGCGTGATCGGCGAGTCGCTGGAGCAGGGCGGCTTTCAACTTGCGGCCTTGAGCCTGAGCGTTTTGCCCACGCTGCTGTGTCTGTGCGGCGGCCACTAGGGCTTTGACGGCGTCGATCGGTTTGCGAGCCTCGGCCAGTTGAACGTGCGCGGCGTCTCCCGCGGCATGGGCTTCGTTCAGCTTGGCCAGCGCGGTCTGCACGACTGGCATCTGGTCGGCGACGGCTTTCACCGTGGCTTCCATTTCTCCGGTGACTTTCTGCGCGCGGGCCTGAAACACGGCAACCGCCTGGGCGACTTCCGCGTCGTTCGGAAAGAGTTTCGACGCCTCCATCCCTTTGGCGAGGGCTTCGTTCACCGCGGTCACAGCGGCTTGTTTCGCAGCCTGCGCTTCCTGAGCTTTGGCGAGCGCCGTCTGTGCTTCGTCATACGGCTTCTTCACCGCGACGATGTTTGCGTCAGCCTTCGTCAGCGTTTCCTCCAGCGGAGCCAGCGTTTTCTGAGCTTCTTCGGCCTGGGCCGAAAGTTTTTCGAGTTCCGTCTTCGCGGCTTGCGTTGCCGCGGCGAACTGTTCCTGTTCGGTTTTCCACACGGCGAGCTGCGCGTCGAGATTTGCCGGAGCCGCCGCCTCGGCCGGAACGTCGATGGCCCGCTGGTACGCTTTCGTCAGCGCCAGTTCCCGCAGCAGCGGCTTGATCTGGAAGTTCACCGACTTGATTTCATCCGCCAGCAAATCGAGGACGTCGGGATGCGACGGCGGATTGTCGGAGTGATGCAGATCGACCGGATGGACCAGTCCGCGGCCCATCATCTGGGCCCACAAGCGGTTCACGATGTTCCGCCGAAACTGCGCATTGGATCCGTCGCCGATCGCCGTTGCGAGGAGTGCGCGCCGGCTGAACTTGGGGACTGCCGGATTATTCGGCGTTGGAGCCTGCGCGTATTCCTCGCCCAAATGGAACCGCGGCTCGTCGAGTTCCGGCCCGCCGATCAGCCGCGGTCGCGTTTTTCCGGCATAGCCCGTGAAGACCGACTTGAACTCGACTCCGCCCGCCGCGGCCTCGGCGAGATAGCCCTTGTTGTTGTCCTTTTGATTGACAAACAGCCCCGTCCGATTCACGAACGCGTGCAGGCCGTAGTAGTCGGCTTGCAGATAGTCGTCGATCAGCGGATGGTCGTGGCATTGGGCGCACTGCAAATCGACGCCGAAGAACATCCGGCCGATGTCGCGCGTCAGCAAATGCGGATCGGCATCGCGATCCAACAGGAATTTGGCGGCGGGCCGCGCCGCTGGGTTCGCGCTGTCCGCTGTGAGGAGTTCGCGGACGAGTTGATCGTAGGGCTTGTTCTGGCGGAACGACTCAGCCAGGAACTTCAGCCAGTCGGCCACCGGAACGTGTTTGTCGGCGCGGCGCTCCATCCACATCAGATGGAACGCGGACGCCAGGTGAACCGGCTGCCGCGGATGGGCCAGCAATCGGTCGACAAGGACTTCTCGTTTGTTCGGGGCCGGATCGTCGAGAAAAGCCCGCGCTTCGGCGGATGTGGGGATGATCCCGATCAGGTCGAGCGAGGCTCGCCGCAGGAACTCCGCGTCGGAACAGCCCGTGGCCGTGGGAGATAGCGCTGCGGCATCCATTAACCGGTCGACGCGAACATGGAGCGCTTCTTGCCCCTGCGATGTCGAGGGCATTGCCGTCGCGAACAGCATCAGGAACCAGGGGAGGCGTTGCGGCATCCTGCGGTCACTCCCGGAGGAAATTCAGCGGACTTCAAGGCGGGATCAACTCGGCGGAAATTCCATCAACGTTTAAGTATACGTTACAAATCCGTGAGGGTCACGTCAAGATTCAAGACGACAATACATCAATGGCTGTAGATTTGATCTGAGGCGGGTTTGGCCACGAGAGGCACAAAAGCCACAAAAGAAAACCCGGAATTTTGAATGGATTTTCTTGTGACTTTTGTGCCTGTTGCGGCTGAGCCAATTCTTTGAATTCCTTGTTCTGCCATCAGCCTGTCGCTACGTTGTGCGGACTGTCAGCTAAATTCACCACCCGAAGGCCGTTTCCATGAACAGCGCTCGTTTCATGACCGGTTGCGTGTTGCTCCTGCTCGCGGGCTGCGCGGAGAAGATTGCTCAAGAACCTGTAAAATCGCCGGTTGCCGGCGACGCGGCGCCACAGGGTTCGGCCGAGAAGACCGCGGACAAAACGGCCGATACGAAGTCGTCGGGCGGGACGAAGCGGTTGATTCTGCTGACGAACGGGAACTCGCCGTTCTGGGACGCGTGCCGGGCCGGCGTGCAGGATGCGGAGAAAGAACTCGATCTCGCCGGAGCCGGGTTCGCGGCGGTATTCGACGTCAACGACGGCAAGCTCGACGGCCAACTCGACAAGCTGAAGCAGTACGGGATTCAGTCCGACGTCGCTGGTGTCGCGATTTCGGCTCTCGATGCGAATAACGTCGCCATCGCCGACGAGATGCGGAATCTTCGGAAGAAAGGGATTCAGGTCATCACGGTCGATTCCGACGTCGATCGCGAGCAGTTGAGCGACGCACGCTCGGCGTTCGTCGGCACCGACAATCTCGCCGGCGGCAAAGTTCTGGGACTCTGCGCGAAGGGACTGCGGCCCGACGGCGGCGAGTACGTCACGTTCGTCGGCCGGCTCGGCGCGCAAAACGC
>CAZDGB010000217.1:0-10313 GCA_964504645.1 uncultured Planctomycetaceae bacterium
GCATCTTCAAAGTGACCCGCGAACGAGTCCGCCAGATCGAAGCCAAAGCCGTCCGCAAGCTGCAGCACCCAGTCCGCAGCAAGCAGCTCAAGGGCTTCCTGGACCAACTCGCCGCGGCCGCCGCGCTGGCGAAGTAACGTTCATTCCAACTGACTTGGCGAGAGCCCGGTGTCCGAGACACCGGGCTTTTTTTTGTGGCATGGATCATGGGGCGCTCCCGTCGCGGTTGGATTCGGTCCTCCGCAAAACCAGATGGGGTTGCGCAACAAGATGTTTATTCAGGCGCGCTCGGTTTCGTTACGATTGGCGGGAAATTGTAACGTAATCGGACGTTTAGCAAGTCGGCGATCCGCGCGCCGAAGTGCCGTTTAGATTCAAAATCGTGGCTGCGTCGCGCGCCGAAATGCGCGCCGCGTGTCGCTTTGATGTCGCGCGGTGCGCGCCGACGCATTCTCAAACACATCACGAAGCCAATTTTCACCACTCTGCGCAACTGGGGATGGCTGGGATTGTTTAAGAAGCCCGATTCGATGGTTGTTCGTCAACAAGTTGTTGAGGAACGCCGTTGGACGATGATCACTTCGCCGGTTTGCCTGCCGGCAACTCGGTCTCTTCGTCGCGGTACGCCGGCGGGACATAGACGTTGAGCGTCTTCAGCGGCGATGTGCCGGTCGCGCGGATTTCGTGCGTGTCGCCCCGTTCGATCAGGATCAGCGTCCCGGACCGCAACGCATAGCGATGCCCATTGACGATCGCGGCGCCGGTTCCCTCGACGACATACAGCCACTGATCGCTGCCGCGATGCGAGTTGTCCGGCCCGCCTTCTTTGTCACCGGGCGCGAGGACCATTTCCGCGGCCTGCGACCGCGCGTTGCCGAACGCCAGCTGAAAACCTTTGCCGAAGCGGAGGAGTTTGCGGTGCATATGTTATTCACCTTGGAATTGCGAGAGATCAGACTTTGTCCTCGAATTAGTCTCCAGAAGTTTGCGGTACTGTTGAAGCCGTTGCCCGATGCTCACCGTGTACGCTTTGAAGCCAGGAATGATGGTCATGATCAGAATAAACGCCACAAATCCCCAGGCTGACGACGAATGAGCTAGAAATGGCAACGACGCGAACCCGACAACCAACAGTAAGATGCTAAGCGGCAGGCAGACGCGAAAAACTCTCGTCAATGTGGCAATCCGGAGTTCAAGTTCGCTGCGAGAAATGTCTTCCGAACATCGGGCGGCATGGCCGGCATAGATGCCGCCAACCAGGGTACCGAATACCAGTCCGACAAATCCGCCAATCAAACTGCCGGGGAGAACATCTGGTTGAAATATAAATGCGCCGCAGAGTGCGCCGACACTCAACAAGACCAGAACAAGGATGAGTTGTCGCCAATTTCGTGTGCGATTGAGATCCAGGCCTTCGAAAGAGCGAAGCCTGACCGGGACGGAAAAAATCTCGTCCATCGGATCGGAGAGACGCTGGCCTTCTTCATCGCTGAAGTTTGGCATGATGGAGCAAGAAAATGGGCACGGAACGGAGGTCCTTCGCGAAACTCACTTCGACCAATCGAGCACCACCTTGCCGCAGTTGCCGCTGAGCATGGCGTCGAAGCCCTTTTGGAACTCGGTGTAGTGGAAGCGATGCGTGATGACGGGCTTCAAATCGAGGCCCGATTGCAGCATCACGGTCATCTTGTACCACGTCTCGTACATCTCGCGGCCGTAGATCCCCTTGATCGTGAGCATGTTGAAGATGACGGTGTTCCAGTCGATCGCCATTTCTTTTTCGGGGATGCCGAGCATGGCGATCTTGCCGCCGTGAGCCATGCTCGTGAGCATGCTGCGGAACGCCTCCTGGCTGCCCGACATCTCCAGGCCGACGTCGAAGCCCTCCTTCATGCCGAGTTGCTGCTGCACCTCGGTGAGCGGCGTCTCGTTCGGATTGACGGCGACCGTCGCTCCCATCTTCTTCGCGAGTTCGAGCCGATAAGGATTCAAATCGGTGACGACGATGTACCGCGCCCCAGCATGCTTGACGACGGCGGCCGCCATCACGCCGATCGGCCCGGCCCCGGTAATGAGCACGTCTTCGCCGAGGAGATCGAACGACAGCGCCGTGTGGACCGCGTTGCCGAACGGGTCGAAGATCGACGCGACGTCCTCGTCGATGTTGGGGGCGTGATGCCAGACGTTGGACATCGGCAGGCTGATCAGCTCGGCAAACGCGCCGGGCCGGTTGACGCCGATCCCCTTCGTGTGGGCGCACAGATGACGGCGGCCGGCGAGGCAATTGCGGCAGCGTCCGCAGACGACGTGCCCTTCGCCGGAAACGATCTCGCCCGGATGGAAGTCGACAACGTTCGACCCGACGGCGAGGATCTCGCCGACGAACTCGTGCCCGACCGCCATCGGCACGGGAATCGTCTTCTGCGCCCAGGCGTCCCACGTGTAGATGTGCAGGTCGGTCCCGCAGATCCCCGTCTTGCGGACTTTGATCAACACGTCGTTGATGCCATACGTCGGCTCCGGAATGTCGTCGAGCCAGAGACCGCGTTCGGCGTGCTTTTTGACGAGAGCTTTCATGGGGGAGTTTCCGTTTTAGGTAGGGTTTGCCGACGCTTTGGGAGGCGAGCCATTTGGAGCGAATCGTGAAAACTGGTTCGCCTCGATGACTTGGCAAACCCTACAGCCATCCTGGATATCGCACGAATTATCCGGTATCCTAGATTCACCGTTTCCATTCTGCAAGACGACTCGTCCAAAATAATGGACAATTTCTCGTGGCCAAAAAATCGCCCGCGTTGCCCGTCGATCCCGTCAGCAGCCAGGTGAGCGAGCGCGTCAAGACGCTCCGCGGGCAGCGCGACTGGTCGCTGGAGGAACTCGCGGCGGCGAGCGGTGTCAGCCGGTCGATGCTCAGCCAGATCGAACGCAATCAGGCGAACCCCACGCTCGCCGTGACCTGCAAGATCGCCCAGGCGTTCGGCATGTCGCTCGCCGAGTTCGTGGAAACGCCCGGCGCGTCGTCGGCCATTCAAGTCATCCGGGCCGACGACCGGGCCCACCTCTTCCGCTCCGACCAGCACTGCGAAATCCGCACGCTGTCGCCGCTGCACCTGGAAAAGGACGTCGAGTTCTACCAGGTCCGCCTGAAGCCCGGCGGCACGCTCCGCAGTGCGCCCCACTTCGAAGGGACGCGGGAGTTTCTCACTGTCGAACTCGGCCGAATCCGCGTCGACTCGGCGGATGAGACGATCGACCTGCAGAAGGGGGACTCGGCCAGTTACCGCGCCGACGTCCCGCATGCGCTGACGAATTTAGGCAAGCACGACGCGCTGGTGTTTTTGGTGGTGATTTATCAGTGAACGCGCGCTTTAGCGACGCTTCGCAGAAGCGTTGTATCGAATGACGTTTCGAGCACTACGCTTCTGCGAAGCGTCGCGAATGTCGCTCGATCGCGCTACGACATCTTCACGATGTCCATCGCGACGCCTGCGATTTTGTTCTCCGCGAGCGTGATGTCCTTCGTCTCCGCGCCTAAACGAATGCCGATGCGCTTCTCGGCGCCGCGCGTTTCCTGGATGTCGTTCTTGCGGATCGTCACCGACTCCGTGCCCCCTTGCACGTCGATGGCGGCGGAATCCATCGGGCCGCTATCGATCAGCGTGTTTTCCTCGATCACGTTGCGGTGAGCGCAGAACGTTGCCCCGCGTTCGGGACGGAACAGCACGGCGACCTGGCCGCTGTTTTTCACCGTGTTGCGGCGGACGAGATTGTCGGTGTCGCGATGGCCGAGCGAGATGCTGGTGACGTTGCCGTCGAGCTGGTTGTCCTCGGCGATGCCGTACTTCACGCCCCAGCAGAAGAAGATGCCGATGTTGTTCCGTTCGATCTTGTTGTGCCGCATGACGGGCCGCTGCGAGCCGGAGCCGGGATGAAAGCCGAGGCCCGTGTTGTCGTGGCTGTGGCAGTTTTCGACGGTGACGTCGTGGCAGATCTGCCAACTGACGCCGTCGCCGTTGTAGTTGCGGGCCGTGACGCCGCGGATGGCGATATCGTTGCAATCCTGCAGGAAGATGCAGCCGGCGTAGTTGCCGTCGAGGTTGGCGTTGTTAGCCTTGTTGCCGTCGAGGCAGACGTTTTCGATGGCGATGTTCTCGATTTCCTCGCCGGTGAGCAGCGGGAACAGCGACCAGCAGGTGGAGTCGCCCAACTGCCAGTAGTTCTGCCGCAGCGCCTTGTCGAGCTTGAACCGGTTGCCGGACCGGGCGACGAGCGTGCGTTTCAGCACTTCCTGCCCGCCGTTGTGCGGGTTCTTGCAACGGAGACAAATACTGTCGCCGATCTCGAAGCCTTTCGCATCGTCCAGCGTGATTTCCTGATCGTACCAGTCGGAATCGACGGCGAGCTTCGTCGAATGGGATGGATTCTTGATCAGCAGCGAATCCTCGCCGCTGCCGAGAAGGCGGACGTTCGACTTCAGCCAGACCGAGCCGCGGAGCTTGTATTCGCCCGGGAGAATTTTCACCGTGCCGCCGCCGAGGCTCGCGACGTAATTGACGGCGGCCTGCAGCGCTTTGTGAGACGTCCCGATGATGTCGGCGTCTTTCGGCCCGACGGTGATCGTGAGCCGCTCGTCCCATTTCGGTTCGACGGCCTTGTCGCCGGACGTGGCCCGCGGGCGGGGAATCGTCCGCGCCGCGCCGCCGCCGAGGAGGACCGATTCATCGGCGGACGCGGCTTGCGCCAACGCCGCCGCGGCGGAAACGCCGGCGGACCAACCAAGAAACAAGCGGCGCGAGACGATGGGGTTGGACATGAGAGACTCGCTGAAAATAAGGCGCCATCAAAGCCCGCCGTCGGCGACGGCGGGTCCCGGCGATGCCATCGCCGGGCTTTGTGAACCTTATTTCACCGTGCGGACTTCCCCGGCGTCAATCGCAGGGCGGAGTTGCCGCCCGCAATCCTCTACAATAGAAAGTCTTTTCACGATCCCGAACGCCGCATGCCCCACGCCGAGCGCCGAACCTCCATGCACACCGTCCACATCATCACGCGGCTGATCGTCGGGGGGGCGCAGGAAAACACGCTCTGGAATGTCGATGATCAGCATCATCTCTTCGGCGACCGCGTGACGCTGATCACCGGGCCAGGCCTCGGCCCCGAAGGAAGCCTCGAAGACCGGGCCAAAGAGCGCGGCCTCGATCTCCGCGTGATCCCGCAATTCCGCCGGGCCATTCGCCCGTGGGATGACTGGACGAGTTATCGCGAAATCGGGCGTCTGCTGCGCGAGATCAAACCGGAGATCGTTCACACGCACAGTTCCAAAGCCGGCATCCTCGGCCGGCGGGCGGCGTATTCGCTCGGCATTCCGTGCGTCCACACGATCCACGGGGCGTCGTTCCACGTCGGCCAGCATCCGGCGGCGCACCGGTTGTATCAATGGCTTGAACGCCGGGCCGCGCCGTGGACCGACAAATTCATCAGCGTCGCCGACGCCATGACCGAGCAATACGTCGCCGCCGGCATCGCCCCGCGAGAGAAATTCGTCACAATCTCCAGCGGTTTCGACGTCGAACCGTTTTTGCATCCGCCGCGCGATCCGGCCGATGTTCGCCGCGAACTCGGGATCGCGCCGGAGACCGTCGTGATTGGAAAGGTCGGCCGGCTGTTTCCGCTGAAAGGCCACGAGTTCGTGATCCGCGCTGCGCCGGCGATCTGCGCGAAGTTTCCGCAGGTGCGATTCCTGTTCGTCGGCGACGGCATTCTCCGCGAACAGTTCGAGCGGGACATCGCGAACGCGGGCCTGACCAACCGCTTTGTCTTCACCGGTCTCGTCCGGCCGGAGCGTGTGGCGGAGCTGATCCACGCGATGGACATCGTCGTCCACACCAGTGTCTGGGAGGGCTTGGCCCGCGTGCTGCCGCAGGCCCTCATCGCCGGCAAACCGGTCGTGAGCTACGACATCGACGGCGCAAAGGAAGTCGTGATTCCCGGCGAGACCGGCTTCCTCGCGCCGGCGGAATCGATCGAGCCGCTGGTGGCAGCGCTCGGCGAACTCGTCGCGCAGCCGGACCTGCGGCAGCAACTCGGCGCCGCCGGCCGCGCCCGTTTTACGGATCAATTCCGCCACGAAACCATGACCCGCCGCATCCGCGAAGTCTACGCCGCGGTGCTCGCGGCGCGGCGATGAAGAAAGAGTCTCTCGCAGAGTTCGCAGAGAACGCGGAGAAATTCAGAAAGTGGAAGATGCAAGATTCGGGAATCTTCTCTCTGACTCTTTCTCTGCGACCTCTGCGTACTCTGCGAGAGAACATCTTCTTCTACTTCACGCCGCGAAGACTTCCAGCGCGTCGGGCACGATGTGGATTTCGACCGGTGTCTGGCCGCAGGGGTCGCCGTCGACTTGCACGGCGACCGGCTCGTCGGCTTCGATCCGCACGACGCGGGCCGTGCGCGATGTGACGCTGGGCAACTGCTCCCAGCCGCCCCACCACGCTTTCCACGCCGTCCACAGCAACACGAGCCGCGACGGCCAGTCGGCGATGCGAACGTCCAGGCGGCCGTCGTGCCCGTCGGCTTTCGCCGCGACTTGAAACCGCAGCGCGTACGCCGGTTGATTCACCACGAACGCCGCGCGACCGATCGTCGGCGTTTGATCGTCATCGCAGAAGACGCGTAGCCGTGGGGCGCGGAGGGACTTCCACCATGCCCGCCAGATCGGCCCGATGTATTGCCAGCGCTGGATATGGCCGTGCCGCTGGGCGTGCGTTTCCTGCACAATGTGTGCGTCCAAACCGATGCCCGCCATCAGACAGAACCGCCGCGCGCCGATTTGAGCGAGGTCGAATCGCCGCGTTTTGCCGTCGGCGATGAGGTCGGCGAGCATGCGGCCCGAGCGAGGAATCTTCAGAAATTTCGCAAAGAGGTTCTCGGTTCCCATCGGAAAGATCGCGAGCGGAACGCCGGGGTAGCGCGTGATCAAATCGCCGATGGTGCCGTCGCCTCCCGCCGCGACGAGGCACCGCAACTGCGCGAGGTTGTCCGGCGACGCCATCCAGGCTTGCACTCGTTCGCGGTGGCGGAACAATCGCGGCCGCAAGCCCCGGCGATGAAGCTCCCGCACCAGTTCCCGCAACTGCGTCCGCCGCTGCCCCGGCCCGGCGTGCGGATTGCGCTGAATCACGACCACAGGCCGCTCGGAATCATTGGTCATTCACTCAGCTCCGGTCGATTGCGGAACTGCTCCAACGACTCCGGGTTGGCCAGCGCCGCGACGTTTTGCACCGGGCGGCCGTGGATGACTTCGGTGACGGCGAGTTCCACGATCTTGCCGCTGCGGGTGCGCGGGAGTTCGGTGACGGCGAGCATTTTCGCCGGAACGTGCCGCGGCGAAACGCCGGTGCGGACTTGCTGAGCGATCTTCTTGCGCAGCTCATCGGTCAGTTCGACGCCGTCGCGCAGACGGACGAAGAGCACAATCCGCACGTCGCCCTGCCATTGCTGGCCGACGGCGAGCGATTCGAGGACTTCCGGGATGAGCTCCACCTGGCGATAAATCTCCGCCGTGCCGATCCGCACGCCGCCGGGGTTGAGCACGGCGTCGCTGCGGCCGGCGATGACGACGGTGCCGCGCGGCGTGATTTCCGTGAAGTCGCCGTGACGCCACACGCCGGGGTATTTCTCGAAGTACGCGGCCCGATATTTCGCGCCGTCGGGATCGTTCCAGAACGCGACCGGCATCGACGGAAACGGACGCATGCAGACCAGTTCACCCATCTGGCCGACGACCGGCCGGCCGGTGTCATCGAAGACGTCGACGCTCATTCCCAACCCGCGGCATTGAATCTCGCCGCGATAGACCGGCAGCGTCGGGTTGCCGAGGACGAAACACGAGACGATGTCAGTCCCGCCGGAAATTGACGACAGGCAGACGTCGGCCTTGATGTCGCGATAGACGTAATCAAAACTCTCCGGCAGCAAGGGCGATCCCGTCGACAAAATCGTCTGCAACGATTCGAGCCCAAACGATGCTTGCGGTTTCGCCCCACTTTTTTCGAGCGCCGACAAATACTTGGCGCTCGTCCCGAACGCCGTGACGTTCTCCGCGTCGGCCAGCTTCCACAAGAGATTCTCGTCCGGGTGCATCGGCGAGCCGTCGAACAGGATCAGCGTGCACTCCGACGCCAGCCCGCTGACGAGCCAGTTCCACATCATCCAGCCGGTGGTCGTGAAGTAGAACAGCCGGTCGCCGGGCTTCAGATCGGTGTGCAGCAGATGCTCCTTGCGATGCTGCAACAGCGATCCGCCGTGGCCGTGCACGATGCACTTCGGCACGCCGGTCGTGCCGCTCGAATAGAGAATGTAGAGCGGATGATCGAACGGCAGCGGCGCGAAGTCGATGCTGCTGGCTGGAGTCGAGAGAGCGTCGTTCCAACGGCTCCATTTATCGCCCTGAGGCAATTTCGGTTCGGCGTCGAGATACGGAATGAGGACGACGCGTTCGATGGATGAAATCTGCTCGACGAGCGATGTGGCTTTGTCGAGCGTAGAAAACGTCTTCCCGGCGTACAGATAACCGTCGGCGACAAATAACACTTTCGGTGCGATCTGGCCGAAGCGGTCGACAATCCCCGACACGCCGAAGTCGGGCGAACAGGAACTGAACGTCGCCCCGAGGCTCGCCGCCGCGAGCAGAATCACGATCGCCTGCGGCATGTTCGGCAGCAGTGCCGCGACGCGGTCGCCGGGTTGAACGCCCCACTCCTGCAATCGCCGGGCGAGCCGGGCCGTTTGCTCGTAGAGTTCGCGGAATGTCACCACACTTTGCCGGCCGCGCTCGTTCCAGAAAACGAGGGCCGGCGCTTCATCCCGCCGTCGCAGCAGATTTTCCGCGTAGTTCAGCCGGACATTCGGAAACCATTTGGCCCCTGGCATGCGGTCAGGATCGACGAGAGCAGGTTGCAACGAACCCGCGAATCGGACGTCGGCAAACGTCAGGAACGCCGACCAGAAGTCTCCCGGCGCATCGACCGACCATTGCCAGAGTGATTGATAGTCGCTGGTCTCGACGCCGAAGCGCGCGCGGACCAGCTTTGCGAACGCCGTGACCGCGGCGTGTTCGATCCGTTGGGGATTCGGTTGCCAGAGAGGTTGATTGTGCACGGGTTACGATGTTCCAAAAAAGAAAATGTTCCGGCGGATTTTCGTTCGCAGTGCCGTGACTTGCAACCGCGGCTGTCCGGCAGCGGCGGCGTCTCGCCGCCGCATGGTGAATTCCTCACCGCGGCGGCGGGGTGTGGTCGTTAATTCGTGGAGCACGGATATCACACATTAGCCCGCAGGGCAAAAGAACTTAGCCCAGGGCGTAAGCCCTGGGACTGGGATAATCGACAGCAGATCAGCCCGTAGGGCGACAGAAACTTCTGCCGCCCTACGGGCTAAATCTGGTGTGAGCCCCTTCTGTCCCAGGACTCACGTCCTGGGCTAAATTCTAGCGCCCTCTGGGCTGCAATCGACCTAGTCCACCGATTAACGACCAAACCCGCCGCTGCGGAAATCCAACCCACAACCTACAACCCACCACCCGCCCTCCGTTACAATGCAGCCTCGATCGGTTCCTCGACGTCTGGAAAGCGGTTTCCGTGCGAATCCTCTGCCGAGTCGTGTTGCTCGCCATTGTGCCGTGTGCCGCGGCATGGGCCGACGACGAGACGCTCGGCTGGGCCTATCGACCGGTAATCCGGCCGGATGTGCCAGTGACCGCCGCTCATCCGCTCGACGCGTTTCTGTTGGAAGAGCTGACGGCGCGCGGCCTGGCGTTCTCGCCGCCGGCGGAGCGGCACGAGATGCTGCGGCGCGTCACGTATGATCTGATCGGTTTGCCGCCGACGCTCGATGAACTCGAACAGTTTCTCGCCGATGATCGCGCGGACGCTTACGAACGGCTGATCGACCGGTTGCTGGCCAGTCCACATTACGGCGAACGGTGGGGCCGGCATTGGCTCGACGTCGTCCGCTACGCAGATTCCGCCGGGTTCAACGCCGATCCGGTGCGGCCGCTGGCGTACAAGTATCGCGATTACGTGATTCAATCGCTCAACCGCGATGTGCCGTACGATCAGTTTATTCGCGAACAACTGGCGGGCGATGAGATCGCGTCGGATCGTCCGGAAGGTTGGATCGCCGTGGGATTTCTGCGGCTCGGGCCGGATGAGAGCAACGCATCGAACATCCTGCTGGCCCGGCAGGAACTGCTGAACGAAGTGACGTCGAACGTGGCCAGCGTCTTTCTCGCGCAATCGCTGGGCTGCGCTCAG
>CAZDGB010000217.1:10323-13122 GCA_964504645.1 uncultured Planctomycetaceae bacterium
TTCGATCCGCTGACGCAGCGCGACTTCTACAGCTTGCAGGCGTACTTCGCGGGTTTGATTCCGCTCGACAATGCCGCCGTCGGCACACCGGAGCAACTTGCCGAACATGCGAATCGACAACAGCAATGGGAAGAAGCGGTCGCGCCGCTGAGATCGGAATTGCGTGACCTGGAACGATCTGCCCGGGTGGAAGCGTCGGGCGATCGCCGGATGAAGTTTCCGGACGTCGTGCTCGCGTCGATCGACACGCCGCCCGAACGACGGACGGCGCTGCAGCATCAGTTTGCCTTTTTCTGCGAGCGGCAGATTCCGATCACCGACGATCAAATTCGCAAAGCTCTGTCGGAATCGCAGCAGGCCCGCCGGAACGAACTGCTGGTGTTGATTTCCGCGCAGGAGGAACAGCAGCCACGGCCGCCGGCGCGGATCGACGCGTTCACGACGATGGACGGCGCGGCGATACCGCCGACGTTCGATCTCGACGGCGGCAACTACGAGCAGCCGCTCGGCGAAGTCGCGCCCGACGTACCGGCGATCCTCAAGAACTCGTTGTCGGCGCCCTCCATCGTGCCGCCGCGTGCCGGGACTTCCGGTCGGCGGACAGCGCTCGCCCACTGGCTCGCCGATCCGCGGCATCCGCTCACGGCCCGCGTGATGGTGAATCGCGTCTGGCAGGGACACTTCGGCCGCGGCCTGGCGCCATACGGCAACGATTTCGGCACGCAGAGTCCGCCGCCGTCGCACCCTAAATTGCTCGACTGGCTCGCCGTGGAGTTCGTCGAGCCGACCATCGACTTGGGCGGCGAATTCGGAAAGACGCCGTGGAGCCTCAAACGGCTGCACAAACTCATTCTGATGTCGCAGGCGTATCGTCAGTCTGCTGATCACGGCGATGATACACGCCTAACCGATTGCCGTAGCCGCGACGCGGAGAATCGCTGGTACTGGTCATTCCCGTCGCGGCGGCTGGAAGCCGAAACCGTGCGCGATGCGCTGCTCGCCGTCAGCGGCCGCTTGAATCCGCAACTTCGTGGCCCGCCGGTTCAACCTGAGCTGCCGCGTGGTTTTTCTCGCCGCGAAGCGTGGCCGACGTCGCCGAACGCCGCGGATCGGCAGCGGCGTTCGATCTACATCCTCGCCAAGCGGAACTTGCCGTATCCGCTGCTGAATGATTTCGATCTGCCCGATATGCACGAAAGCTGTGCCCGGCGATTGCAGACGACGACCGCGCCGCAGGCGCTCACGTTGTTGAACAGCGATCTCGTCTTGGCCGAAGCGCGGGCGTTCGCCGGGCGGTTGGTTCGCGAGCATCCGCGCGGCGAACCGGGTGAGATCGTGCCGCTGGCGTATCGACTGGCGTTCAGCCGAACTCCCACGACCGACGAACAATCGGCGGCGGCAGAGTTTTTGCAGTCCGCGGAGAGCCGCCTGGAATCGGCAACCGTTACACACGAATCGCTGCCGATCGGCAGCTTCCCAAAGTTTCTCGCACCGGCGCGAGCCGCGGCGATTGTCGACTTCTGTCATGTGTTGTTGAATGCGAACGAGTTTTTGTATCTGGATTAAAACCGCGGTGGGTAACCGCGGTCTGCGGAACGACGCCGAAGAAGAGAAGACCGCGGATGCCATCCGCGGCTTTGGATTGAGACGACGATGACCTACTGGAACTCCTCCACTCGCCGCGATTGGCTGCTGAACGCCGGGCAGGGACTCGGAGCGGTGGCCTTGGCGGCGTTATCGCAGAGGGAGAGCGCCGCGGCGGATTCCGCACGGAGCGGTCATCATCGGGCGGCGGCGCGGAGCGTGATCTTTCTCTTCATGGACGGCGGGCCGTCGCATCTCGATACGTTCGACCACAAGCCGCGGCTCAATGAGTTCGCCGGGCAGCCGTTGCCGGCGAGCATCAAGCGGGCTATCACGCCGATGGGTGTTTCGGAGAATCCGCTGCTGGCGTGCCAGCGGCAATGGCGGCATTACGGCGAGTCGGGCATCGAAGTTTCCGACTGGTATCCCCAGGTTGGCGAATGTGCTGATGACTTGTGCGTGCTGCGGTCGTGCTGGGCGAACGGGTTGAATCACGTCGGCAGCGTCTGTCAGATGAACACCGGCAGCATCCTCGCCGGCCGGCCAAGCCTTGGGGCGTGGACGACATACGGACTCGGCTGCGAAACCGAGAACCTGCCGTCGTTCGTGGTACTGCTCGACGGCGACCGCGAGCCGCCGGGCGGCGGCCGCGTGTGGGGGACGGGGTTCATGCCGGCGACGTTCCAGGGGACGCGGTTCCGCAACGGTTCGCAGCCGATTCTGCACCTCGCGCCGCCGCCGGAAATCACCGACGCCCAGCAGCGGCACAAGCTCGATTTCCTGAAACGGATGAACGAGCGACACGCGCAAGCACGGCCGGCGAACTCGGAGCTCGACGCGCGGATCGCGGCCTATGAATTGGCGTTCCGCATGCAGGCCCATGCGCCGGAAGCCGTCGATCTCGCGCAGGAAACGGCGGCGACGCAAGCGGCGTATGGACTCGATCAGCCCGAGACCGCGGCGTTCGGGCGGAACTGCCTGTTCGCGCGGCGGCTGGTGGAGCGCGGTGTGCGCTTCGTGCAGTTGTACGCCGGGTCGGGCAGCCAGTGGGACGCGCACACGAAGATCGAAGCGAATCACTCGAAACTTTGTAAAGCGACCGATCAGCCCATCGCCGCGCTGTTGCGGGATCTGAAGCAGCGCGGGTTATTGGAGTCGACACTAGTGATCTGGGGCGGGGAGTTCGGCCGCACGCCGATGTCGGAAAAGGGAGAC
>CAZDGB010000218.1:0-13096 GCA_964504645.1 uncultured Planctomycetaceae bacterium
GTTGCCGACCGAGTGCACACGACGGCGACGGTGTTCCTCGGTTTGTCACTGCAGTGCGCCCGTTGCCACGACCACAAATACGACCCGTTTTCGCAGAAGGAGTACTACCAGTTCGCCGCGTTCTTCAACAACGTGCCGGACCGCATCGTCGGTTACAACAAGGGCCGCATGGCCGAACCGCTGCTGAAGGTGCCGACGAAGGACCAGCAGGCGGAGATCGCGAAACTGCAAGCATTCCAAGGGGAGTTGCAGGCGTCGCTGGCGGAGAGAGAGAAGTCAGTCGATCCAGAAATCGCGAAATGGGAACAATCGCTCACTCCGGATGAGATCGCGAAATCCGGTCCGGTCGGACTCGTGGCGTCGTTCTCCTTCGAAGAGAAAGACGGCGATCAGGTCGCCGACAACGCCGATCCGAATCGCAAAGGCAAGATTCTCGGAAAGGCCACGCGAGAACTCGGCAAATTCGGCCAGGCGCTCGATTTCCAAGGCCAGACGCACGTCGATGCCGGGTCAATCGGGAACTTCGACAGCGATCAGCCCTTCTCACTCGCCGCGTGGTTCTTCCCGGCATCGAACGACCCGACGACGATCCTCTCGAAGATGGACGAGGCGAATGCGTTTCGCGGCTACGACGTGATCCTCGAAGCGGGCAAAGTCGCCTGCCATGTCTCGCACCACTGGCCCGATCAAGCATTCAAAGTCGTCACGAAGGATGCTGTGGCGCTCAACAACTGGCATCACGTCGCCGTGACTTACGACGGTTCACGGCAAGCCGGCGGTTTGCAGATCTACGTCGACGGCCAACTGCAGCCGCTCGATGTCACGACGAACAACCGGCTCGATGGTTCGCTGCAAACCGACAAGCCGTTCCACATCGGCCGGCGGACGACGTCGGCGCCGTTTCAGGGGCGCATCGACGAAGTGCAGGTTTACGCAACGGCGCTCACCGCCGACGATGCCGCCGCGCTCGCTGCCGGGACGCCCCTGAGCCAATTGAAAGACCTGCTCGCCGTTCCCGCGGGGAAACGGAACGAAAACCAGCGGCAACTGTTGCGAGCGTATTACCTCGACCACGTCGACGCCGAAGCGATGCGGATGAAGTCGGAACTCGCCGCGATTCCGAACCGCCTGGCGGAGATCGACAAGGAAATCCCCGTCACGATGGTGATGCGAGAAATCGAGCCGAAACGGAAAATCTTCGTGCTGAACCGCGGGCAGTACGATCAGCCGAAAGAAGAAGTGACCGAAGATGTTCCCGCCGTGTTGTCGCCGCTGCCGGCCGATGCGCCGCAGAACCGACTCGGTTTCGCCCGCTGGCTCGCGAGCCCGGCGCATCCCCTGACGGCCCGCGTCGCCGTCAATCGCTGGTGGGAGCTGCTGTTCGGCACGGGGATTGTCGAAACGGCCGAGGATTTCGGCATCCAGGGTGCGCTGCCGAGCCATCCCGAACTCCTCGATTGGCTGGCGACGGAATTGGTCGCTCAGAACTGGGACCAGCGCGCGATCCTGAAAGCGATCGTGCTGTCCGCGGCGTATCGGCAGTCGTCGCACGTCACGCCGGAACTCCTGGAACGCGATCCCCGCAACCGGCTGATCACGCGCGGCCCGCGGTACCGGCTGCCGGCAGAGACCGTTCGCGATCACGCCTTATTCGTCAGCGGTCTGTTGAAAGAACACGTCGGCGGCCCGAGCGTCAAGCCGTATCAGCCGGAAGGCCTGTGGGAAGACGTCTCGGTCGAACGCCGCGACAAATACGTGGTCGACACGGGCGATAACATCTATCGCCGCAGCATGTACACGTTCTGGAAGCGGACCTGCCCGCCGCCGACAATGTCGGCTTTCGACGCGCCGGACCGCGAGACGTGCGTCATCCGCCGCGCGCGAACGAACACACCGCTGCAGGCGCTCGTGCTGATGAACGATCCGACGTATATCGAAGCCGCGCGGAAACTCGCCGAGCGGGTTCAACCGCTCGGCGATTCTGCAGAGGCCCGTCTCGAGAGCGCATACCGCCTCGTCGTGAACCGCGCGCCGAGCCCCCAAGAATCCGCTGTGATGCTGCGTCTCCTGGAGGCGGCTCGCCAGCGATTCGGTCAAGATTCAGAGACCGCGGCGAAACTCCTCGCCATCGGCCAGTCGCCGCGAAATGAGCAGTACGACGCCGCCGATCTCGCCGCGTGGACGGCCGTCTGCACGACGCTGCTGAATCTGGATGAAGCGATCTCGAAGCCGTAAAAAGTCCCTAATCGCAGTTTCACGGAACGTTCGCCCGCCCACGACACGACTGCCGCAGTTCCATCGCATTCGCCGCGCAGGCGAACAACAGAGCGCCGAGCGGTGTCCAGCCGAGGAGTTTGCACATGGCCGGCCTCTCATGAGATGCCGGCGATTGCATCCCGGAAAGAGAGCGGACCATGGTCGGCGAGATTCGCATTCGGCGGTATCGGCCCGGCGATGTGGACGCCGTGTTCGAAGCCGTGACGTCGTCGCAGGCGGAGTTGTCCCGCTGGATGCCGTGGTGTCATGCCGGGTATTCGAGGGACGACAGCGCCGCGTGGGTGGAAAGCCGGCCCGGCGCTTGGGAGCGGAACGACGAATGGAGCTTTCTGATCGTCGATGCCGAGGATCGATTGCTCGGTAGTTGCGGACTGCATCGGCTGTCGTTGAAAGACGGCGTCGCCGAACTCGGCTACTGGGTCCGCACGTCCGCAGCACGGCAAGGCGTCGCTACAACCGCGACGCGTCAACTCTGCCAATGGGCGTTCGATGAAGCAGGCCTGGACCGGATCGAAATCCTCGCGTCGCTGGAAAACGTCGCCAGCCAGCGCGTCGCCGAGAAAGCCGGCGGCGTGCGAGAAGGCATCCTGCGCCAACGCATCAGTCTGCACGGCCGCCGGCACGACTGCGTACTCTACTCCATCCTGCAGACGGACCCCGCCAGTTGAGTAGCGGCAAAACCGAGAACATTTCGCGGGCCACGCCCACTATCGAAATTTCGATCGGGCAGTGTGCACTTTCCAAGATTGCGCCGTCTCCATTAGACTGGCCGCTCGTTGAGTGCCCTTACGTTCGGAACCGTGGCGCATCTCGACTCCACTTTCCGTTAGATCCCGCTGCCGTTGAATCCCCATGAGCGTGTCGAACCTGGCCTTCGATGAATATCGGGACGGAGAAGTCTCTCGCCATCCGTTGCTCGCGGATCGCCTGGACAAATTTTCGACCGAGCGTTTGTGCAAACGGCAGAAGATCGCCGAAGACCGGTTGCGGGAAAAAGGGATCACGTTCGCGGTTTACGGCCATGCCGACGGAACGGAAAAAGTCTGGCCGTTCGACGTCGTGCCGCGCCCGATCTCGGCGCCGGAATGGACGCGTCTCGAAGCCGGGCTGAAGCAGCGGATTCGGGCGCTGAACCTGTTCCTCGATGACATCTACGGCGAACAGAAGATTCTCCGCGATCGCGTCGTTCCGGGCGAATTGATCCTGTCGGCCAAAACGTACCGGCCGCAATTGCAGGGCTTTCGCCCTCCGCGAGGGGTCTGGACTCACGTCACGGGGACCGATCTCATCCGGCACAGCGACGGCGTCGTCTACGTGTTGGAAGACAACTTGCGTTGCCCGTCCGGCGTTTCGTACGTGCTCGAAAATCGCGAGTTGATGAAGCACGTGCTGCCGGAAGTCTTCCTTGGATCATCGATCGCGCCGGTGGAGGACTACGGCGAACGCCTGCTGGCGATCCTGCAACAGACGGCTCCAAAGGAAGTCGCCGATCCGACCGCGGTGCTGTTGACGCCCGGGATGTACAACTCCGCGTACTTCGAGCATTGCTTCCTCGCACAGCAGATGGGGATCGAACTCGTCTGTGGCTCGGACCTGGTGGTGGAGAACGGCTACGTCCACATGCTGACCACGCGGGGGTTGGAGCGGGTGGACGTCATCTATCGCCGCATCGATGACGATTTTCTCGACCCCGAGTGTTTTCGCGCCGATTCCACGCTGGGCGTGCCCGGCCTGATGGACGTCTACCGGGCGGGCCGCGTCACTTTGGCCAATGCGCCGGGGACGGGCGTCGCCGACGACAAAGCGGTTTACGCCTGGGCGCCGCAGATCATCAAGTATTACCTCAGCGAAGAGACGATCCTGCCGAACGTCCCGACGTATGTCTGCTCGGAGCCGGACCAGTGCTCGCACGTGCTGGCGAACCTCAAGGATTTGGTCGTCAAGCCGACGAACGAATCAGGGGGCTACGGCATCGTGATGGGACCGCGGGCGAGTGCCGCGGAATTGAGCGAGTGTGCGGCGCGGATTCGGGAGAATCCTCGCAATTTCATCGCCCAGCCGATGATGATGCTCTCCACGGTGCCGACAGTGGTATCCCAACAATTGTCGCCGCGCCATGTCGATCTCCGCCCGTTCATTCTGTATGGCGAAGACGTGTTCGTGCTGCCCGGCGGCTTGACGCGCGTCGCGCTGCCGGAAGGCTCGATGATCGTCAATTCGTCGCAGGGAGGCGGCAGCAAAGACACCTGGGTCTTGAATTCTCCGATTCCTTGCTAACAGGGCCTATTCTCTTTTCTCATTTCACCGACGGATTCCTCGCGAAGCGCCTCGCCCGATTCCGGCTGACCATCGTTTGATTTCACCATGCTGCGCCGCGTCGCCGATTCCGTATTCTGGACCAGCCGTTATCTCGAACGAGCCGAGAACGTCGCCCGCTTCGTGGGCGTGAATCAATGGCAGTCGCTCGGCAGCAGCCCGCAATGGTTTCCGCTGATTTACGCCAGCGGCGACGACCCGCTGTTTCACGAGCTGTACGGCGAAGACTACACCGCCGAGGCCGTGCTGGGGTTCCTGCTGTTCGATTCGCGCAATCCGAGCTCGGTCCTGTCGTGCTTGCAGAAAGCCCGCGAGAACGCGCGCTCGATCCGCGAAGTGCTCAGCGTGTCGATCTGGGAAGCGATCAACCGCTTCTATCTGCGGGTCTGCGAGGCGAGCCGGTCGCCGGAAGAGGTGTTGGAAAACCCGTCCGATTTTCTGGAATGCGTGCTGCGGTCGAGCCACGAAGTGATCGGCGTCGTCGACACGACGCTGTCGCATGACGAGGCCTGGCATTTCTCGCAGATGGGCCGTTCGCTGGAGCGGGCCGACAAGACGTCGCGGATTCTCGACGTGAAATATTTCGTGCTGCTGCCGAATACGTCCACCGTCGGCTCGCCGTTCGACGTGCTGCAATGGACGGCGCTGTTGGAATCGACCAGCGCGCTGCATATGTATCGGCGGCGGTACGGCCGCATCTCGCCGCCGCAAGTCGCGGGGTTTCTGCTTTTGGACGCGACGTATCCCCGTTCGGTTCGCTTCAACGTGGCGGAAGCCGAAGCATCGCTGCATGCGATCACCGGACGGCCGGTCGGCGTCAACGTCGAGCCGGTCGAAGTGCAATTCTCGCGGCTGTTGGGCGCGTTGCAACTGGCGAAGATCGAAGACATTATTCAATACGGACTGCATCAGTTTATCGACGGCTTTCAACAGAACCTCAACCACGCGGGCGACGCAATTTTTCGGGCCTTTTTCGAAATCCAGCCCCGCGGCGGATCGAACTCCCGACAGGAACAGAGGCAAGAACAGGGATGACGATTCGTGTTGCGCTGAGGCATCTCACCGAATATCGATACGATCGCACGGTGACGGTGGGGCCCCAGGTGATCCGGCTGCGGCCGGCGCCGCATTGCCGCACGCCGGTTCCCAGCTACTCGCTGAAGATTTCCCCGGCGGAGCACTTTCTGAACTGGCAGCAGGACCCGTTCGGAAATTACCTGGCCCGACTGGTCCTGCCGGAGCGGACCGATCACTTCCGCGTGGACGTCGAGCTCACGGCCGATTTGACGCCGATCAACCCGTTCGATTTCTTCGTCGAGGAGTCCGCGGAGAACTTCCCGTTCCGTTACGAGCCGGAACTCGCCAAGGATCTGCAACCATTTCTGGAATGCCACAATGCCGGCGCGAAATTCGAAGCGTATTTCGCTTCGATCAACCGCCGGCCGCGTCGGATCACCACGTTTCTGGTCGAGCTGAATCAGCGTCTTTGCGACGAGATCGACTATCTGATCCGCATGGAGCCCGGCGTGCAGTCGCCGGAAGAAACGCTGACGAAATCGTCCGGCTCCTGCCGGGACTCGGCGTGGCTGCTGGTGCAACTCCTTCGCCGCTTCGGGTTGGCGGCGCGGTTCGTGTCGGGATATCTGATCCAACTCCGCGCTGACGTCGCTTCGCTCGACGGGCCCTCGGGACCGGTCAGCGATTTCACCGATCTGCATGCGTGGTGCGAAGTTTATTTGCCGGGCGCCGGCTGGGTCGGCCTCGATCCGACGTCGGGATTGTTCACAGGCGAAGGACACCTGCCGCTCGCCGCCACGCCGGCTCCCTCCACCGCCGCGCCGATTTCCGGGCCGCTGGAAAAATGCGAGAGCGAATTTCACTTCGAGATGTCGGTGACGCGGATTCACGAAGATCCGCGCGTGACGCTGCCGTACACCGAAGCGCAATGGAACGAAATTCAGTCGCTCGGCCGGAAGGTCGATGAGCGGTTGCGCACGCAGGATGTGCGGCTGACGATGGGGGGCGAGCCAACGTTCGTCTCCATCGACGATATGGAGGGAGCCGAGTGGAACACCGCGGCGGTGGGAGCCGACAAGCAGCGTCTCTCAGGGAATCTGCTCCAGCGATTGCACCGGCGCTTCGCGCCCGGCGGGTTGCTGCACTTCGGACAAGGAAAATGGTATCCGGGCGAGCCGTTGCCGCGCTGGGCCTATACCTGCCTGTGGCGAACCGACAGCGAGCCGTTGTGGAGAAATCCGGAACTGCTAGCCGATCCGTCCGATCGCTCGAGCGCACAGATTCAACAGGCCGGCGAATTTCTCGCAGAGCTCGCCCAGCGATTGCACGTCGACGGCAATTGGATGCGGCCGGCTTACGAGGACGTCTGGCAGACGATCGTGCAGGAACGGAAGCTGCCGGTGGACGTCGATCCGCGCGAATTCGACCTGGACGCCGATTTCGATCGCCGCCGCTTGGCGTCGCAGTTGGAGAGCGGCCCGAGCCGGCCGGTTGGCTATGCGTTGCCGCTGACGAAAGCCTGGTGGCAAGCCCAGCCGCGTTGGACCAGCGGTCCCTGGCCGCTTCGCTCCGAACGGCTCTATCTGATTCCCGGCGACTCGCCCATGGGCTTGCGGCTGCCGCTCGATTCGCTCCCCGCGGAACCGAGTGAATTTCGCACGCAATACGCGATCGATCCGTTCGCCGAGCGGTCGCCGCTGCCGGAGTACCTGGAAATCCGCCGCCGAGCCCACGCCCGGCGAGAGACAACGCCAGCGCCGATTGCCGCGATCGCCGGGAATTTCCGGCTGCGAGACACAAGTTACAGCGCGGCGGAGATCCAGCAGCAAGCGCGGGCGCAGAATTCCGACGCGGAACAATCGGCCGGGTTGACGCCGCTGAATGTGATCGGCACAGCGTTGTGCATCGAGCCGCGTAACGGCGTGCTGCATGTCTTCATGCCGCCGCTGTCGCGACTGGAAGACTACGTCGAACTTGTCGGCGTCGTGGAAGCGGTTGCCGAGGAACAGCAAAGGCCGGTGATCATCGAGGGTTATCTGCCGCCGAGCGACCCGCGGCTCAAATTCTTGAAAGTGACGCCCGATCCCGGCGTGATCGAAGTCAACGTGCAGCCTGCGGCGAGTTGGGACGAACTCTGCGAGATCACGACCGGCCTGTACGAAGACGCGCGGCTGACGCGGCTGGGAACCGAGAAATTTCAGCGCGACGGCAAACACGTCGGCACCGGCGGCGGCAATCATCTGGTTCTGGGCGGTGCGACGCCGCAAGACAGCCCGTTTCTGCGCCGGCCCGCGTTGCTCCGCAGCCTGCTGTGCTACTGGAACAACCATCCGGCGCTGTCGTATCTATTTTCGGGGCAGTTCATCGGGCCGACGAGCCAGGCGCCGCGCGTCGACGAAGGCCGGCACGATGCCCTCTATGAACTGGAGTTGGCGTTTCAACAGATTCCCGACGAGGGCCCGGTCCCGCCGTGGCTCGTCGACCGAGTCTTCCGCCATCTGCTCGTCGACCTGACAGGGAATACGCATCGCGCGGAAATCTGCATCGACAAGCTCTACTCCCCCGACAGTTCTTACGGCCGGCTGGGACTTATCGAATTTCGCGGCTTCGAGATGCCCCCGCACGCTCAGATGAGTTTGACGCAGCAATTGCTGGTCCGAGCGCTGGTTGCGAGTTTCTGGGAGCAGCCGTATCGACGGCCTCTGGTTCGCTGGGGCAACGTGCTGCATGATCGCTGGATGCTGCCGGGGCCATTGCGGGATGATCTGCGCACCGTGCTGGCCGATTTGCGGCAGGCCGGTTTTGATTTCCGCGAAGAATGGTTCGCTGCGCATTGGGAATTCCGTTTTCCGCGCATCGGTGAAGTGGCGTACGACGGATTGAAGCTGGAGCTCCGCGCGGCGCTCGAACCGTGGTACGTCCTCGGCGAAGAGCCGGGGGGAGGAGGGACGGCGAGATACGTCGATTCCTCCGTGGAGCGGCTGCAAGTTTCCCTGACGGGAATGACGTCGCCCCGGTTCGCGGTGGCGTGCAACGGACGCCGCGTGCCGCTGCAACCCGGCGGACGGGAAGCGGAGTCAATCGGCGGGGTCCGTTATCGGGCGTGGCGTCCGCCGAGTTGCCTGCACCCGACGATCCCGGTGCACACGCCGCTGACATTTGATATCGTCGATCTGGAACGGAATCGTTCGATCGGCGGGTGCCGCTTCCACGTGGATCACCCCGGCGGACTGAATCCGGACAGCTTCCCCGTGAACGCGTTGGAGGCGGAATGCCGACGCGCGGCCCGGTTCATCGAAGCGGGACACACGGCCGGCTTTGTGCAGATGAAGGATGAGCAGTTTCCTCCGGAAACATCGTATACGCTGGATCTGCGTTATCCGCCCGCCGCGCAATTTTGAACTCGTAGTTTGACGGAACCGAACCGCGATGTCCGCCGTTGCTGAACCCGATCAGTTGCTCAAGCTGCATCCGACCTTCCCGCTGCCGGTCTACAACGAAGCGTTTGGCGACGACGGCCTGCCGCGCCCGGCGTGGAGCCAACTGGTCAAATCGATCCAGCATGTCACTGCGGACGAATTGGCGCGTCGCTCGGCGCAGGCGGAATTGCAGCTCAACGAAAACGGCTTCACGTTCAACGTGTTCCAGGACGGCAAGCAGTCGCAACGGCCGTGGAGCCTGGACCTGCTGCCGTTGATCACCGGCGCCGACGAATGGCGTGTCTTGGCGCAAGGGTTGAGCCAGCGGGCGCGGCTGCTCAACCAGATCATTCTGGATTGCCACCGGCAGCAGGAACTCATCCAGGACGGCACGCTGCCGGCGGAAGTGCTCTTCGCCAATCCCGGCTTCATCCGCGCCTGCGTCGGGCTGCATCATCAACCGTCGTCCCTGACGTTGTACGCCTCGGAACTCGCCCGCGCGCCGGACGGAACGTGGCGCGTGATGGCCGATCGCGCCGAAGCGCCGGCCGGCGCCGCCTTCGCGCTGGAGAACCGCATTGTCACATCCCGCTTGATCCCGCCGGCACTGCACGATCCGAGCGTGCAGCGGCTCGCTGCGTTCTTTCAGACGGTCCAGAATTCGTTCGTCCGCCTGGGACACAACCACGCCGATCTGCCCCGCATCGTTCTGCTCTCGCCGGGAGCAAAGTATCCGTACTACTTCGAAGACGTCTACCTGGCTCGGTATCTCGGCTATTCGCTCGTGGAAGGGGCCGATCTCGCCGTCCGCGACGACCGGGTCTTCATGAAGACGCTGGCCGGCCTGGTCCCCATCGATGTCATTATCTCGCGCGGCGTGGAGCGGGGCATCGATCCGCTGGAACTCGGCGGCGGCGAGCCGCACGGCATTCCGGGAATTCTGAAGGTCATCCGCGAAGGCAAGGTCACGGTGGCCAACGTGCCCGGCTGCGGGCTGGTCGAATCGCCGATTTTCATGGCGTTTCTGCCGCGCTTGTGCCGCCGGCTGTTGGGCGAAGACCTGCTGCTGCCGTCGATCGGCACATGGTGGTGCGGCGACGCGGAACAATTTCAGTTTGTGACCGAGCATCTGCAAGAACTGGTGATCAAGCCCGCGTTTCAAGCCAGCGGTGGGGAAGAAATTATTGCCGGCCGGTTGGACGCCGAGGAACGCCGCCAACTTCTCGATCAGATCGCGGCGCAGCCGTACAACTATGTCGCCCAGGAATTGATCGCTCGCTCGGCAGTCCCGGTGTTCCGGCACGGCGAGATTCAGACCGGCCATGCGGCGATGCGGTGCTTTCTCACGGCGGATGGCAACGACTATGCCGTAATGCCCGGCGGACTGGTGCGCGTCGCTCCCACTCCCGAGCCGATGGTGTTATCCATCGCCGCGGGCGAAATGTGCAAAGACTGGTGGGTGCTGACCAACGAGCAAGTGAAGCCGCTGTCGTTGCTCACCGATCCGAACCAGCCACTGGCGTTGCGGCGCACGAGCGCTGTTTTTCCCAGCCGCGTGGCCGATGATCTGTTCTGGTTCGGGCAATCGCTCGACCGGGCCGATTTTCTCTCGCGGTTGCTGCGCGCGGCCATCGAACGGCTGACGGCGGAGGCAGCGGAAGAAAATCCGGAGCTACCCTGGTTGATCCGCGCGCTGGCCGAGCAGGGCCAGGTCGAAGCGGGGTTCGCCATCGAGTCGTTCTCCGCGCAGTTGCCGGCCTTTGCCGAGGCGCTGCCGCGGTTCGTGGCGAGCGTCGACGAAGTCCGCGGGCTCGCGGCGGCTGTGTCGGAACTCTTTCGATTGGCGTCGCTCGAACGGCTGTGGATGTCGCCCGACACCTTTCGCAAAGTGTACGAAACGGCCCATGCCTTCCGGTCGTCCGCCGAGAGCGGCTGGAAAGGGCCGATCGACATGCTGGAACCGGTCAACCAGGTCATCCTCGATCTCGCCGCCGTCAGCGGCTTGATTCACGACGGCATGGTCCGCGGTCCCGCGTGGTGCCTGCTCGATATGGGGCGGCGAATCGAACGGGCGCGCAACTTGACCAACTTGCTGCGCAACATGCTGTCGGCCGAGTCCGCCATCGAGCCGCCGGTCTTGAAGCTGCTGCTGGAAGTGATCGACTGCCGCATGACGTATCGTTCGCGGTATTTCGACGTGATGCAGCAGAACGCGGTGCTCGACCTGTGCATCACCGATGAGACTTGCCCGCGTTCGATCGCGGCACAGTTGATCGCGCTGGCCGAGCACGTCGACGCGCTCCCCAATGACGGGTTGTCGCCGCTGCGGAACGAGGAAAAGCGGACGGTGATGGCCGCCGTGCACACCGTGCGGATGCTGTCGCCCGAGCAATTGGAACCGAGTCCGTCCCAAGGCCTGTCGGACATTCTCGCCGAGCTCGATCGCCAGCTCCGCTTGCTGTCTCAAGTCGTGACGAAGAAATATCTGCTGCATTCCGGCATCCCGCGGCAATTCGTGGTGGAAGCGGAGCTGCCGCGATGAAATACCGCATCGTCCATAACACGGAGTACGCCAGCGTCGACGCCGTTTCGATCGGCCACAACGAGGCGTGGCTCACCCCGCGCAATACGCCGTATCAGCAAGTGCTTCAGCATCGCCTCGAGATTTCGCCGGAACCGTCCGCGTGCTCGACGCTGACAGATTATTTCGGCAATACGGTCACGCAGTTCATTTTCCATCAAGGCTACGAGAAGCTGAAAATCTCGTCGATCGACGAGGTCGAGATTCTGGACCAAGCAATCGCGACCGATCCCGGACTGCCGTGGGAACAGGTGCGGGACGATCTGCGCGTGCGCCCGACCCCGGAAGCCTTACAGTCGTGCGAATTCGTTTTCGGTTCCCCGCGTTGCCGCACCTCCGCGGAATTCGCCGAGTACGGCCGCGCTGTCTTCCAGCCGGGACGTCCGCTGCGCGAGGCGCTCGCGGAACTCCTGCAAACGTTTCACGGCGAGTTTCAATACGATCCCACCGCGACCACGGTCTTCACGCCCGTCGAACAAGTCTTCCGCCAGCGGCGCGGCGTCTGCCAGGATTTCGCGCACCTCATGATCTCCGTCCTCCGCTCGCTGGGCCTCGCCGCCCGCTACGTGAGCGGCTACTTGCGCACGCTGCCTCCGCCCGGCAAACCGCGTCTCGTCGGAGCCGACGCCTCGCATGCATGGCTCTCCGTTTACGGCGGGCCGCAGGGTTGGATCGATATCGACCCGACCAACAACCTGTTTCTGACGTCGAATCACATCACCATCGCCTGGGGCCGCGACTATGCAGACGTCGCGCCGGTCAAAGGGGTCTACATCGGCGGCAGCAGCCCACAACTCAAGGTCGACGTCGATGTCTGCCCGATGGAGTGAGCTCTCGCTGCTAGCGGGCTTGTTCGACGTTCGCGAACGGGTAGACTGGGGTATGTGTCATCCTTTCCGGTGATGATCGCGGATCGATGCAACAGATCCTGCGTCGTCGTTCCACAAATCCAACCCTTGGTTTACTTGGTGTCTGCGCCTCAATGCACCGATCAAAACAAAGGCGTAAACACAGAGGCATAAAGAACTTGCTCCCGTAGCTCAGCTGGATAGAGCGACGGTTTCCTAAGGGTTCGAGTCGAACGTTGCAAATGTGCGAAAAGTCGCAAGAATCCGCGGGATTTTTGCGATTCGCGGCCAGTTCGACTGACCGATGCGATCCCGCCCAAAATCGCCCGAAACCGCTCGCTGCTGGTGTCAGTGACACCTCAATTCCTGTTCTTGTTGTGCGATCTACTGCCGCAGAGCAGGCGGCTCCGCTGCGTTACCGAGCGATCCCGTTCCGTTACGGCACTCACGAGGAACGACGCAGCAATTCGGCAATCAGATGGTGCGGCAAAAAGGATCGCCTGTTTGCCCCCTAAATAACCCCTCGCGGGAACCGGAGTGCGTGGGGAGATTGGCGTAGGAAAGGAAACAGGCTTGGCTTAGTGTGGGTGGTGTGAAACAAAACACTTTCCCCCAGAGGCCAAGCCATGGATGGCAGT
>CAZDGB010000219.1:0-12914 GCA_964504645.1 uncultured Planctomycetaceae bacterium
TGATGCCCCCCTCCCAGTAAGCCAGCCCGACGGCGCGGCCGGTGTCTTCACTGATTTTCCAAACCGCCAGTCCGAGCAACACGTAGCCCATGTGGCTGACCGAACTGTAGGCGACGAGCCGCTTGAAGTCGGTCTGGGCCATCGCCGCAAACGCGCCGTAGATGATGCTGAAGACGCCGAGCGCCACGAGGAAGTACGCCGCGTACTGCGCCCCGATGGGGCAGAGGGGAAACGCGATGCGGATGATGCCGTAGCCTCCCATCTTCAGGAGCACGCCGGCGAGGATCATCGAGATCGGCGTCGGGGCTTCGACGTGGGCGTCCGGCAACCACGTGTGGAACGGGAAACTCGGCAGCTTGATCGCGAAGCCGATGAACAACAGGATGAACGCCGCGATTTGCATGGTGCGGCTGAATTCCAGGTTCGGCTCCAATCCCTGTCCGACGCGCGCCAAGTAAATCAGATCGAAGCTGCGGTCCGAGTTGAAGTAGAACATCAACATGGCGATGAGCATCAGGATGCTGCCCGCCAGGGTGTACAGGAAGAACTTGATCGCCGCGTATTCCTTCCGCGGGCCGCCCCAGATGCCGATGAGGAAATACATCGGCACCAGCATGACTTCCCAGAAGACGTAGAACAGGAAGAAGTCGAGGGCGAGAAACACGCCCATCATGCCGGTTTCCAGGAGCAGAAACAGAACGAGGTAGCCTTTGACGTGCTTCTCGATGCTCCACGAGGCCACCATCGCGAGGAAGCTGACGAGGCCGGTGAGCACGACGAGCGGCAGGCTGATGCCGTCAACACCGAGCTTGTAATAGACGTTCCAGGCTTGAATCCAGGGGAGCGGCTCGGGCGAGAGTTGGATGTCGCCGCGTTTGGCGTCGAACTGGTTCCAGAGGACGAGCGTCAACAAGAACGTCATCAGCGTGCCGAACAGCGCGAAGTAGCGCATCGCTTCCTTGTTCTTCCCGTCGAAGAACAGGAGGATCACCGCCACGAGCGCGGGCAGGAAGATGATCGGAGTCAGCAGCGATTCCGGGCTGAGGCTATTCATGATTCCAGGACAGTCTTTCAGAATTTCGGCAGGGCGACGAACAGCGCCGCAAACAACACCACGACTCCCACGCCAATCCACATCACGTATTGCCGCAGCCGCCCCGTCTGCACGACGCGGAGCGAGCTGCCCACGGAATACGTGGCACTCGCGAGCAGATTCACGAGGCCGTCGATCATCGTCTCGTCAAATTTGCGGTCCCATTTCGAGACCCACACCGTCAACTGCGCGGCGCCGTTGAGCAGGAAATCCAGCACGTACTTGTCGAACGCCGTGCACCAGGCAGAAACGATGTGGACCGGCCGCACGAAGACGACGTCGTACAGCGTGTCAAACCGCCACTTGTCGACGAGGAAGGCGTACAGGCTCGGCAGCGCCGCCCGCACGTCGTCGGGGTTCAGCCACCGCGCCACATAGATGACATACGCCAGCGACATGCCAGCCAGCGCGGAGAGCAGGGCCAGCATGCCCGCCGTCCGATGCACCAGATGCGCGTCTTCATGGCCGGGCAGGACGAGATCGATGACGCCGTGCAACCGTTCGCTGCCGTGGTAATGGACCGTCTCGCTGTGCGTGAGCAGCTTGTAGAGCGGGCCTTCCTCGCCGCCGTAGGCGCAGAAGATCGCGAAGAACGACAAGACGACCAGCGGGCCGAGCATCACCCACGGCGATTCGTGGCAGTGATCGTAGACTTCTTCATCCTTCGGCGGACCGGCGAACGTCATGAACCACAAACGGAACATGTAGAACGACGTGATCCCCGCCGTCACCAGCGGCGCCAGGAACAGCAGCGAATGAAGCGGATTCTTATGGGCGTGCGCCAGCGCCGAAGCGACGATGGCGTCCTTCGAGTGGTAGCCCGAAAATGCGATCGGGCCGAAGTTCGGAATCTCCGGATACGGCAGCGCCAGCCCGGAGATCGCGATCACGCCGATGAGCATCGCCAGGGCGGTGACCGGCATCTTCTTTTGTAGGCCCCCCATGCGGGTCATTTCCTGCACGTGATGGCAGCCGGCGATCACGCTGCCCGAGGCGAGGAACATCAGCGACTTGAAAAAGGCGTGCGTGATCAGGTGGTACAGCCCCGCGCCCCAACCAGCCACGCCAATGCCCAGCATCATGTAGCCGAGTTGGCTCAACGTCGAATAGGCCAGCACTCGCTTGATATCGGTCGCGACGATGGCGATCGTCGCGGCGAGGAACAGCGTGATGCAGCCGATGTACGCGATTACCAGCAGCACCTCCGGCGTGAACATCGGATAGAACCGCCCCGCAAGATAGACGCCCGCCGCGACCATCGTCGCCGAGTGGACCAGCGCGGAGACCGGCGTTGGGCCTTCCATCGCGTCCGGGAGCCACGTCTGCAGCGGGAACTGTGCGCTCTTGCCGATGCAACCGGCAAACACGCCCAGCCCGGCCACGACGAGCAGCATATAGCTGATCGTCTTCGGCGCTCCGGTCGTCGGGTCGATGATCAGGTCGCCGTGCGTGTTGTGCAGCAGCACCTGTTTGCCGTCATCGGTAGTGGAAATGTGACCGTCGGTGCCGCGAATCTGCTTGAAGAGTCCGGGATTGTGATCCTGATCGAAGAACTGGAACGTGCCGAGCGACGTCCAGCAGATCATCAGGCCGATGAGGAAACCGAAGTCGCCGACGCGGTTCATGATGAACGCTTTATTCGCCGCCGTGCTGGCCGACTTGCGTTCGACATAGAAACCGATCAGCAGGTAGCTGCAAACACCGACCAGTTCCCAGAAGATGAACACCTGGAAGATGTTCCCCGCGAGGACGAGGCCGAGCATGGAGAAACTGAACAGCGACAGGAACGCGAAGAACCGGTGGAAGCGGCCTGGGCGGTGCAAGTGATGCCCGTCCCGCGTGTGAACTTCGTGATCGACATATTCTTCCGTCAGTTCGTCCGACATGTAGCCGATGGCGAAGACGTGAATGCAGGTGGCGATGAGCGTCACCATGCAAAACATGATCAGCGTCAGGCTGTCGATGAACCAGTCGAGGGAAATCGCCAGCGGGCCGAACGCCGCGAGTTGATAGTACGTGCCGTAATACGGCCCGGAGTAGATGTGATGCTCGTCGCCGTGCTGCCCATCGCCATGACCCGCAGCATGGGGTTCGGCGTGGCCGTCAGCGGCGTGCTCTTTGTGCTCATCGTGATGAGCGGCGTCTTCGGATTTGTCTTCATGAGCCGGATTCGCGGGTTCCGAGGCGTCCGCGAGCGGTTCCGCTACGACGGCGAACTGCGCGCCATGCGGGGCCGTGTGTATTGCCGGCGCGCCATGGCCGCCGGCGTGATGGGCTTCCAATCCGGCCCATTGAGTTTGGCTGCCCCAGGTCAGTAACGCGGTCAGGCTGAAGATGAACCCCAGGCCGATGCAGGCGACGGCGATGTACGCCGGGGCCTTGCTCAGCCGGTGCGTCCAGCGGAGCGCATAGATTTCGACCAGAAACCCCAAGAGCGGCAGCAACCACGCCGCCATCAGGAGGAGCATCAGCGTCTGACCGAGCGTTTCAGCGTCCTTCGGCATGACTTATCCGTGCAGTTCTTTCCCGCGGTCCACGTCGATCGTCAGGTGGTTGTTGTAATAGTTGAGCGCGATGGCCAGTGCCACGGCCGCTTCGGCCGCGGCCAGCACGATCACGAACAAGGCCACCGACTGGCCGTCGATGCCGAGCGGCGTGAACTGCGAAAACGCGACGAAATTCAAATTCGCCCCGTTCAGCACCAGTTCGACCCCCATCAACACGCCGATACCGTTCCGCTTCGTCGCCATGCAGACAATGCCGCAGACGAAGAGGACCGCTCCGACGAACAGATACCAATTCAGGCCGACAGGCTCCATCGCCGTCTCCGAAGTTCACCTACGCCACGTTCGCGATGCTCTGACTGTTGGCTGGCCGGCGTTTGGCACGGGCCAGGTAGGCCGCACCCACCAGCACCACCAGCAGATGGACCGAAATAATTTCGAACGGCAGCAAATACCCGGGGCTAAGACGCTTGCCGGTCTCTCCACCGAGATCCTGATCGGGCCGCAAACCGAAGAAACCCAAACCGAGAACCCGTCCGGTGCGGCCAGCTTGAACTTCCGCGGGACTGGGTGTCCGAGCGACACGCTCCGTTGTTGCGGTCGAAACGTTCGCCTCTTGGCCAGGAAACCGATTGAGGCCGATCGCCAGCGACGACCACTCCGTCGAACAGACCGAAATAGCCAACAGGCCGAGCAGCACCAATCCCACGCCGCCGCCGACGAGGAGTTCGCCCGGCGAGGTCTGTATTTTCAGATACGGACCGCTGGCAGTCAGCATCACGCCGAACACCAGCACGACGACCGTGCCGCCGACGTAAATCAACAGTTGCGCCGTACCGAGCAAATCAGCGTGCAGTAGGAAAAACAGAGCGGAGACCGAGCCGAGCGAAATCACCAGCCAGAACGCCATCCGCACGACGTTCTGCGTCGCCACGACCAGGAACGCCGCGCCGCAGGCGAGCAATGCAAACGTCCAGAAGAGGAATTGTTCGAGCATTAGCGCCGCGCCTCCTCAGCAGGCGTCTGGGTCGTGTGTACCACAGGAGATTTGGCGGCCGGCAGACGCTCTCCCAACGGCGGCGCGAGCGGCCCATCCATCAGCGTCGTTCGCTGCAAAGTCGTCGCGAGGACCAACGGCCACAACACGGCTCCCAGGAACAGGAAGCAACTGATCGGGACCAAGTACTTCAGACACGTCGTCATTACTTGATCGATGCGCAAGCGAGGCAGCGTCCACCGCACCCAAATCTGCACGAAGACGAGTAAGCTGCCTTTGATCAGCATCACGTGGATGCCGAAGATGTTCATCAGGAGCCGACCCAAACCGGCTTCGGGAGTTAGATTCATGGCGTGCAGAACATTGCCGACCAGCCACGTTTCCGCGTCGATCCCCGTGTACCACCCGCCGAGAAACAACAGGCTGGCGATGGCGCTGACGGCGAACATGCTGGCGTATTCCGCCATGAAGAAGAATGACCACCGGAGACCGCTGTATTCGGTATGGAACCCGGCGACGAGTTCCGATTCGGCTTCGGCCAGGTCGAACGGCGCCCTTTTCACACTCGCCGTCGCGACGGTGAAGTAGGTGAAAAACGCCAGGAACGTGAACGGGTCGTGGAAAATCAGCCAGTGGGTGAACAACCCTTGCTGCAAATGGGCAACGTCACGGAAATTCAGCGTCCCGGCGGCAACCAGCGGCACTAGCACGCAGATCGCCATGGGAATTTCGTAGCTCACCATCTGGGCCGCTTCACGCATCGCGCCGAAGAGAGCCCACTTTGACCCGCTCGAATACCCGGCGAGAATGATGCCGAAGACTTCCATCGACATCAGCGCGAGAATCAGGAAAACGCCGTTCTCCAACCCGACGGCGACGGCATCTTCCGCAAACGGCAAAACCATGAACGCCGCGAACGACGCCACGACAGCCAGATACGGGGCGATGCGGAAAATCCAGTTATCGGCGGCGGACGGGGCCAAGTCTTCTTTTTGAATCAGCTTGATGCCGTCGGCGAGCGTTTGCAGCCAGCCGAACCGGCCGCCGACGCGCGTCGGGCCGAGGCGGTCTTGAATACGGCCGGCAACTTTGCGTTCCAGCCAGATGTAGAAGAGGGGCAGGGCGCCGAACAGGGCGATCAGGAGGGCGGCGTGCACGACCGCGGCGAGCAGGGGCGCCCATTCGGCCGCTCCCGGACCGAGTTGATTTGCCAACCAGGACTGAATTGTCATGCCCACATCCGCTGCACGTCCGCCGACACGCTTCCCGGACCGAATCGCTGCGGGAAAACTTCGCCTGATCGGGCACGGGCGAACGAGGGGCAACGAGCCGGCCTCCTCACGCGGGACACTCCAGTCCCGGTGCGCGGGAAGCGGGGGCAACTATGCCAAACCCCCCGGAATGATTCAAGCGACGCGAGTTTCGATTTCCGGCCATTCCCACGTTTGGGAACCTGCGTCGTAGAGCAAAGCCCGGCTTCGCTTTGAAAGCCGGGCTTTGCTCATGCTCGCTTCAATCAAAAACCGGCTTTCCAGAGCCAAAGCCGCACTTTGACGTCACTCGATCGCCAATGTGTAGCCAATGGCGCCGATCGGCTGGCCTTTTTTGGCGTTGTTGTAATGTGGGTGGCAAATAGCGCATTTCTGTGAAACGACGGGAACAGGGGTCGCCGCTTTTAAATGCGGCTTGCCGTCGATCTCCACGACTTCCTCGTAGTAGGTCTTGCCGGACTGCAGCGCCTCGATCGCCGCTTTCTCGAACCCGTCCTGAGGAGAGTTGTCTTCGTTGTAAGGCTCGCCGGTCGCGTCCAACAATCGGGCGTCATGCCAGCCCCCTTTTTTCATCGCGGCGAACAGCGCCACCGCGGCACTGCCGGCGGAATAGTCATCTTCCTTGTTCACGTATTTATCCGTGATTAGCACGACGGCGTTCTTGTAAAGGTCGTCTAACATTCGCACCTGCTTGCGGGTCCGCTCCAAGGCCGCGTCTTTCGCCTGCGGAGCACCGGGTAGCGACGTGTTCCAAGCCGCGAGCAGACACAGTCCTGCTACGCCGCTGAAAGTCGCGCTCCACAGCCACCGGTTGCGATTCGTCATGTTTCAGATCTCCTTGATGAAATAAGCCTCACAACGCCGCCGCGAACGCTGCTGCGGCGCCATGACGCTGGATTTACGTGTTGGACACTGGAGGCAAGTTGCCGGGTCCGGGAACCAACACAGGTTCCGGCGGCAAAAACGGCAGCACGTCGCTCAAACGGACCGAATTCAAATACTCACGCTGGATACGCTCGGCCTTCGCCAAGACTCCTTTGAGTTTGCAGCTGCGTTCGATCACGCAGACGTTGTCCATGCCGACGCAGTCGAGCAGATGCTGCTGACCCTCGACCGCCGCGACGATCTCACCGATGGTGATCTGATCCGGCGAACGGGCCAATTCCACGCCGCCGCCGACGCCGCGAATCGAGCGAATGTAGCCCAACCGCGACAGATGGTTGATCACCTTGGCGACGTGCCCTTCCGAGATGCGAAAGAACTGCGCGATCTCGGCGACGTTCCGCCGCCCGGCATGCGTGGCCAGGAACATCAACGAACGGAGCGAGTAATCGGTCTGAAGCGAAAGCTGCATGATTCACCAAAAAGATATAATGTTTTTATATCTTTAGCGTGCACAAACAGGCCTGTCAACGCAACTCTCATCTTTCGCGGAATTTGAGAAAAATCCGCCCGCGTGATCAGATGTGCCCGGAATCGGTCGGCATCCGCGGGGAATCATCGCGAACCTGCACCTGCAACGCCCCGAGCATCTTGGTGATTTTCGTCTCTTTCGTGTCGATGAACAGCACATTATCGAGCACGAAGGCCCGCGGCTCGTTGCTGGGGTGCAGGATCAACCGGCCGCTGCGGAGCAGCATGTATTCGAAAACGTCATCGATCTCCTTGGTGATCCGCAAATTCGGCGCGGAGAATCGTTCGAGATTGCTCAGGAAACCATGATGATGCAGCAGTTCGTTCGGCCGGACTTCCCAGTAATCGAACCGGACCAGGACCATCACGGCGATGTAAATCGCGCCGAGCAGAGTCGCGAAGCAAAAGTAGAACGTCGCATTCGCTTCCGGTTCGATCCGTTTCAAGATGTCGGTGATGGCGGGAAGCAGATTCGGGTAATTCCGGAAGAGCAGCAGCAAGCCAAACAGGACCGCAGCCAATAGAAAGAAGATGGTCAGCGATGTCGTGCGAGGAAAATCGAATGCCAGCACCACCAGGTTGATCGAGAAGATCGCCAAGAAGATGAGGCAGACGGTTACCGAATTGGTGCTCGGCACGCCAAACACAGCGGTCAGGATTCCCGCCACAATCGCAGCAAGAAACGTCGGATAGAGGAGCACCACCTTCGGGTAAGAGACCAGATAGATCGGCTTGTCGTTCCGCTGCGAGTCCGTGCTCACGTGATATCCTCTCGGAAGATGGGAATGCCTCGATTGCCCAAGAATCTAGCCCGTTCCCTGCGCCGACGCCAGCACGCCGGGCGTTGAATCGCGGTTCGTCTTCTCACCGAGAAGGTTGAACGCTACGGCCGCTCCAACGGATCACGTGGCGGCAACGACTTCGGCGGATTTTTCAGCTGGCACGCTCAGGCTGGCGAGAATCTGCTTGCACCGCCGCGACAAGGGGAAATCGTTTGCCACCCCCAAGCTGGCGGCGTCGTGATCGGCGTCGACCTTCTTCACCAGTTCTTCCAGTTGGAATGCCGGCCACTTCTTTTGCAGCACGACGAGTTGCTCCAGTCCGTGAAACTCCTGTCGCAGTTGATCGGGCAACAGCGCCGACAAGGCGACGGCTCCGACCGGCGAACGCGCCAGCAGCGGATCGGCGAGTACCTGCAAGCCGCGATGATGAAACAGAATGCAGCAAACGAGTTCGTCGGGCAGTTTCCAGCGATGCGCCAACGCCGCGCCGGCCAGTGCGTGATTCCACCCGAATTTGGCTTGCTCGTAGCCGCACAAGCTTTCCGGCTGCTGGGCGCGCTGATCGACGAAGGCGACGTAAAACTCGTACAATTCGCTCGACAGCACGGGCAGCAGATAGTCCTGCAGGAGCGCCCCGGCGAACGCGACGTCGAGATCGGTCGCGAGCAACCGGGCGACCTCGCGGGCGAAGATCGCTTTCTGCAGGCTGGCATTCCAGAAGCTGGTGTGGTTCAGCAGTTTCGATTTGCGGGCGCAGATCGCCGCCTGCGTCCCCGTCGCCACGAGGAACAGGCGGCTTTGCCGCATGCCGAGCAGCGTGATCGCCTGCAGAACCGTTTTCGCTTTCTGGCGCAGTCCGAGAAACGCCGAGTTCACGTGCCGAAGCAGTTCCAGCGTCAGCCCCGTATCGGTCTCAACGATGCCCGCGAGTTCCTTGAGCGGGACGTTGGCATCTTTGGACTTGTCGATGAACAGCGTGACGGCGTGCGGCAGCGCCGGTAGCTGCAGCGTCGGCGGCAGTGCCGTCAATGTGAACGCTGCCAGAGATTCCTCGCGGAGCTTCGCCCAGTCAATGTCCGCCATAAAGAGTGTTTGTCCTGTCGTAGATTAGACGCCGATCAGATCGGATTTTGGGTTCGCTGCCATCGCGGGCTGCGAGTGATAGTCGGCGTAATAGCCGTAGCGAATGCTCTCCTCGGCCGACAGTCCGTTGGCCACAATGCCGATCAACGGCAATTGGTGCGAGCGGATGAGATCGCGAGCGCGAACGGCGGCCGGACGGCGATTCTTGCCGAGCCGCACGACGAGCAACATGCCGTCCGTCGGACGGGCGATCGCGCACGGATCGCTCACCGCCAGGAGCGGCGGGCTGTCGACGAGAATCAGATCGTAGTCGGGCCGTAAATCGTCGAGCAACTTCCGCCAGCGCGGCGAGGAGAGAACCTCGGCAGGGTTCGCCGGCGGCATTCCGGCCGTCAACAGTGTCAGGTTCTCCACGCTCGACGGCCGCAAAACTGTGCGGACAGCAATCGGTTTGGTCAGCGCTTCGGACAGCCCATCGCCGGCGGGAATACGGAACAAGCGGTGCACACATGAGCGGCGCAAGTCGGCGTCGATCAGCAGCACGCGTTTGCCCGACTGGGCCTCGGCGATCGCCAGATTCGCCAGCAACGTCGATTTGCCGTCGCCCGGTTCCGGACTGGTGACCTGCAAGACTTTGATCGACCGATGCTCTGCGGCGACCGCCAATGCCGCCCGCAACGAGCGGATGTGTTCAGCCTCCATTGAGGCCGGCGCGTGCCAGTAGCGCAGCGAGGGATGGGGCCGGCCCGATTCGGGTTCGGCCCGATCCTGCGGTGCACGGAACTCGCACACCGCGCCGAGCACCGGCTGACGCAGGCAGAACTGCGCGTCCTGCATCGTTTTGATCGTCGTGTCCTGCATTTCCCGGAACAGGACGCATGCGGCCATCAGACCAAAGCCGAGCAATCCGCCTGCGCCCAGAAACTTCAGCAGCCGTTTGATCGAAACCTGCGCCTTGACCGGCGCAATCTGTTTGAGCGTGTAGCCGTTGCTGTCCTTCTCGATGTCGACCTGGTTTACCTGCGTCGTCAGTTGCTCCCACAACGTGCGGATCTGATGGACTTCCGCGCTGAGCGACTGATCCTGCGCCTGAAAGCGAGCCAGTTCCTTCGCTTTCGTCAGTTCCTGCTCGAAGAGCTTGTCGAGCTCTTCGCGGCGGTTTTTCATTTCCAGCAGTTGCTGCCGCAGGGAATCGGTGTAGACAGTCACGAAATCGACTCCCTTGTCGCCGCGCGGTTTGCCCCCCTGGTCGTCCGGCAGACGCACGCCGTGCAAACGGTAGAAGTCGATCGTCGTTTGAATGCTCTTGCGGACGCTCTGCAATTCGGGATGATCCGGCCCGAAATCCCGCGACAGGCGTTCTTCTTCGAGCAAAAGCGGCAAGAGTTTCTGCTCGAAAATCTGGACTTCCCGTTGCTGCTGTGTGTCCTGTCCAGTCGGCCCGTCGTTGGCCAGAAACCGTCGAATAAGAACCTCCAGCGCGTCGCGAGATTCCCCAGTTTTCAGCGCGACTTCGATCGAACTCAAGCGGGACCGCAGTTCCGCCTGCCGCAGCAGATTCTGTTTGCGCTGTTCCTCGATGGCGAGGACGCGCTCCTGATGGACGTTGGTCGTCGTTCCCTGGCCATCCACCGTGGCGCCAACCGGCGCCCGCCATTGCAACGGCGCTTGTTCGCGGAAATCGAGATATTCCTGCTCCTTTTCGTGGAGCTTGTGGGCGATTTCCTCGCGGGCCTTCAAAGCCAGCGACAGGACTTCCTGCGATTGCTCGTGCCGCGTCTCGTCCAGGTATTGTCCATACGCGCCGATCACGGCCTCCACGACCGCCTTCGCGTCCGCCGCCGATTTGCTGTTGTAGGTGATGTTCAGCACATTGAGGAACGACTGGTCTTGCCCGGCGCTCCGTTTCACTTTCAAGCCGGAGAGAATGTCGTCGGCCACATCGGGCATGTTCTCGAACGTCGGCAGCTTGTCCAAGTGGCCGATTTGGACCGCTTTCTCGGCGATCATCGGGCTGAGGATCAGCGCAATGTGTTCCGTTCGCTCACCCCAGGTGCCGAGTGTTCGCTGGTCCTGCTTGATCGGCACCGCGTTCCGCCGCGAGACGAGAACCTGCGCGATCGCCTCGTACTCGACGCCGAGCAGCAGATACGCCGCTTCTCCAAAGAGCAGTCCGCCCAACAGTCCGCCGAGGAGCCACCATTGGAAGCGACGCGCCAGTTGAATGTAGTCGATCGGCAGCCGGTCGGCTTCCGGGCCGGCTTCAGCCTGGCCGGGCATCCGGTCCGGTTGGAATTCCAGGTCAGCTTTCACGATTGTTCCCGTCGGGACGTGGGCGCAATCCCGCCCCTAGTCGGCGCAGCGCCACACTCTTTCGTCGGAGAGTTCGCGGGATGCCGGGAGTCAATCACGCGAACCGGCAACACCTGCCGAACGACAGGCTGAAGAGGACCGGACAATCGTACCGGCGCGACTATTCGCTCGAATCGGAAACTTCGGCTTGCGCGGCATCCTTCGCAGGCTGTGATGCGGGCAGCCGCAGCGCGGCGGCGATCAAGCGGTGATCCGAACCGTTTTCCTGGCCAATATCGCAGCTCACGACCTGCCATTCGGCCGAGCAGAGGACATGGTCGATGCGGACCCACGGCGTGTTGCGAAACCAGTTCTTGTGATCGGGCCGGCACGGCGACGTGTAGCCCCAGCCGAACCCGGTGGCATCATAGGCACTCGTCAAACCGGTCCACCAACGCTGGAACAGGCTGCTGGAGACCGGCGTGTTGAAGTCGCCGAGCAGGATCATCGGCCGCCCGCCGCGGAGTTCTTCGATCTGCGCGCGGACGTCGCCCATCTCCTGGTCGCGCAGCACCTGATGCGGCACGATCAGCCCGGGGCCTTCGCCAGACAGCAGACCGCCGACGCTCAATTCCGCGAGGCTGCGCCGCGCCGTCATCAGATGGATGTTGCCGACGAGGATCGTACCGGTCGGCAAGTCGACTTCGACGAGCAATCCGCCGGCGCGCACGAACGCGGATGATTCAAGGGTTTGCAGAAACCGCACCGGATATTTCGACGCCACCCAGAATTCATCGTCGCGAGCGACATGCCAGCCGGCAAACGCCTTTGCCAGGACTGGATGGTCTTCGCCTTTCACTTCCTGAAAGGCGATCAGTTCCGGGTCGAACTGCATGGCTTCAGAGACGACCATCGGAAAGTCGGGCCGGAACGCCTGGATATTGCAACTGACGACGCGCAAATCGCCCGGTTCGAGCGTCGGCGGCTCTTCCGTCCACCGCGAGATCGGCGCGACGAATCCCATGATCGGGCCGAGTACCAACAGCAGCGACGCCGCGTTCACGACGAACCACCGCGGCCGCAACAGCAGCGACAACAGACAGAGCAGGGCGGCCGGAACGGCGAGCGGCGCTTTCGGCGCGTAGACGAGGATCGTGCTGAACCACCAGTCTTCGGACCAGTATTGCAGCAGAGCGCCGACGGCCAGCACCGTCAACAAATTGCCAACGGACAGCCACGCCAGCCAGGAGAACCGCCGCGGCTTGCGGTCCTCGAAGCGATTCCCCGTTTCGCGACGTTGAGGCATCGGACGATCAACTTTCGATGAGAACGTCTCGCGACGAGAGAACGGCGTCCCGATGCCCCGGTAGCTCCGCTGCGTGGATTCTACAGACCATTTCCCATGCTGTAACGTAATGCAGCCGGATATTTGGGTGCCGGCGGGTAAAATTCCCGAGTTCGCGGTGGAATCGAACCATC
>CAZDGB010000220.1:0-12772 GCA_964504645.1 uncultured Planctomycetaceae bacterium
AACACGACGCGATCCGCTTCGGCATGGCCGCCGCAGCCGACAACGCCGGCCAACTTCTCCCGGCCCGCATCGACCGCGCTCGCACCGAGTCGCTGCTGCGTTAAACATCACAAATACGGTCTCTCGCAAAGGCGCAAAGAGAAAACAGAAGAGTGTTGCGCACAGAGACACAGAGGTCACAGAGAAAACATGATTGAGCGAATCTCCTGTCTGAGTTTTTCTCTCTGTGTCCTCTGTGCCTCTGTGCGAAACCTGCCTTCTGCTTTGCGATCCTTTGCGTCTTCGCGCCTTTGTGAGAGACGGTATTTCGCTACTCAGGAACCACCGCGATGAATCTTCCGCAAGACGAACTCGCTCGCCTCTACGAACGCGGACGCAATGTCCTGCCCGGCGGCGTTTGTTCCAGCACGCGGTGGAATTCGGCGTGGCAGAAGCCGGTCTATGCGGTGCGGGCTGCGGGTGCTCGCTTCTGGGACGTCGAAGGGCGCGAGTTCCTCGACATGTCGATGAGCCATGGCGCGTCGCTCTTGGGCCACGCGCCGGATTGTTTGAGGCACGTCTTCGCAGAGGCGTGGAACCTCGGCGTGCTCGGCAGCTTCGACACCCCGTTTCACATCGAACTCGCTGAGGAACTCTGCCAGATCATTCCGTGTGCCGAGCGCGTCCGCTTCACGAACTCCGGCTCGGAGGCGACGCTGCATGCGCTGCGGTTGTGCCGGGCCGCGAGCGGCCGCGACAAGATCATCCGCTTTCTCGGACATTTTCACGGCTATCACGAGTTCACGTTCATCGGCGGCCACCCGCCGGCGGACCAGCTCGACGCGCAGCCGCCGTATCGCGAAAGCGCCGGCATCCCGCGGGCGCTGGCGGAACTCGTCATTACGGCGGAGTACAACAATTTCGATGCACTGGAAGAAACGATCCGGCGTCACAAGCACGAGGCCGGCACGCTCCTCATCGAGCCGGTCGATTACAACTGCGGCTGCATCCTGCCGGAACCGGGGTTTCTCGAGGCCGCGCGGAAACTCGCCGACGAGCACGATCTGATTCTCTTCTTCGATGAGGTGCAATCGTTCGCCAAGCAGAGTCCCGGCGGCGCGCAGCACGATTTCGGCGTCACCCCGGACATCTGCACCATCGGCAAATCGCTCGGCGGAGGCTTGCCGTTGTCGGCGCTCTGCGGTCAAGCCGAACTGATGGATCGTTTTAAACCGGTCGGCGACGTGGCCCATTCCGGCACGTTCAACGCGCCGCTCCTTTCCATCCTGGCGGGGCTCGCTTTCGTGAAGGAGATTCAGCAGCCTTCCTTCTGGCAAACGATCCGCGAATTGGGTGATCGGTTTTATCCCGCGCTGGAAGCGATCGCCGCGCGCAGCGCGACGCCGGTGCGGTTCCAGCATCACGGCAGCCGGTTCGGCATCCTTTTTGGCGCGTGCGACAAAGTGACGAACTACCGCGAAAGCCTGTGCCATACGAAAGACCGCATGCTGAAGTTCTGCCGAGAGGCGACCGACCGCGGCGTCTACTTCCATGACTACGGCGGCGGCCCGTGCCATCATGGTTACTCGCTGGCCCACACGCACGACGATCTCGCGCGCGTCCTCGAAGTCATCGAAGATTCGCTGTCACACCTCTGAGGCGAGCGTCGCCGCGTCAGCCCGACGTGTCGTCGGCCTCGTCATTTCCAAACAACTTGTCGCGCAACATCGAGCGGAGATCGGGGCGCTGATTTTCGCCGATGTTTCGGCGCAGCAATCTCGCCTAGACATCCCTGCACTCCTGGTTTCACAGTTCGTTCTCCAGCTTGCCCACGCAACCAAACAGGCATGCGGAGGCGCGGATTTAGAACCGGCTGCCGACAGCTAAGCGACACTCAAGCGACAAGAAGTCGACGATTACGGACAGCAAAGCCACAGAATTCGACAACTGGCGACCGCCGTCCGTTCCCCTGTTTGCAAACACTTTGCAAACAGTTTGTCGCGCAACACGGACCGGTCGGATGAGGCCCCAACACCCCACGGTTGGTTGTGCCCCGTAACCCGATCTGCCTAAAGTACCGGGACGTTTGTCGAGGACATCACCGCAAAGGGACACCATGCAACGACTGACGCTCTTCGTGTTCTCGCTGGCCTGGGCCGCGGCCGCTTACGCCCAGGACGCTCCGCTGGCGATAAAGCTCGGCCCCGACGCGGCGGCGTGGCAAATCAGCCCGTATCAAGGCGGAAAACTCGATGCCGTGACCATCGACGCCGACGGTGTTCAGGCCACAGCGATCGGCCCGAACGCGATGGTCCTCGTCAATCAGACGCCCATCGAAAAGGACGCGGAACTCTTCATTCGCTTTCGCGTCGTGCAGCCGAAAGGCCAGGGGGCCGGCCTCTATATCATGGCGGGCCAGAAGACGCCGGGCGATACCGCCGGGAATCCGCTGGCGCTGCAGCTCCACGCGTATCCCGCGCCGGAGCAGGAGAACCTCACGTTCAACTTGAGCCCGCTGCCCGGCGACAAGCAGGGGCTGTCGGGCAACTACACGTCGCGGTCGATTCCCCTGAACCGGCTGCTGATGCCCGATCTGACGCGGCGGCGGCTCGAACAGGACTACGCGTCGGAGCCGACGCTGGCGAAGCGGTGGATCACGCTGCGGTATCAGTTCCGTCCGCATTCCGCTCAGGCGTGGCTCGACGGCCGTTTGATCCGCGAAAGCACCCATCCGGAAGTCGATCCGCGCGGCTTCGTGCGGATCAATCTGTGGAACGGCTTGCAGGTCACCGACGTGTCGCTCCGCGAGATTCCGCCGGTCAGCGATCCCCGCTTCGAGACCGTGCAGTTGGATCACTACTTGAATTCGTCCGAGTTCGGCGGCGTGAAAGTCGCCCGCGAAGCGCTGCCAGCCGCTGGTCAGAAGCTCACCGTTGGCGGCGTGCCGTTCTTCGTGCCGCCTGCCGATGACCGCGGCTACAACCACGTCGATCTCAAGCCGTCGTGGCTCGGTTGCGGGCTGGTCGAAGGAAGCTTCGATCCGGCGTATGGCGATCTGGCCCGCTGGCAGGGAGCGATGTCCCGCACGCCGGGCCGCATTCAGTTCCGCGTGCCGAACGGGCTGTATTCCAAGCTGCATCTGCTCGCCGCGTACTCGGGAGAGGCCGATACCACGCCCGTCGTGACGGCGCAATTCTATCGCGAATACGCCGGGCATCCGGTGAATTTTTCCGGCCAGGCGCCGGCGTTCAGCGTGAAGTCGACGTCGAGCGTGCCGGTCGATCTCGGCGGCGGGAAAGCGGGCCATTTGCATCTCGTCACGATTCCGCTCGAACCGAACGGCCCGGTCGCGTTCCACAACCAACGCTACCTCGAATTCGAACTCACGAAGGAATTGCAGACCTACCGCGCGTTCCCCGATCCCCATTACTACAGCCAGCACGGCGGCGGCTTGCCGAGCGGCGTCCACATCTTCGGCATCGCCCTCGAGCGTCCGGCCGTCGACGTCGACTTGCAACCCGATCAGGTCGGCCACATTTGGACCGCGCCCGATCAGCCGAGTTACACGGCGAAGCTGAAGAACATCACCGACGTCGCGCAGTCGGTCAACCTTGAACTGGCGACGACGAGCCACGACGGTCTGGAGACAACGACCGTCCGCCAATCGGCCCAACTGCTGCCCGGGGCCTCGCAGTTCGTGAAGCTGCCAATCTCTGTCAAGCGCTACGGACATCACGACGTTGCTTTGAAGATCGACTCGGCCGGTGAAGTCCGCCAGCAGGTTCGCAGCCTCGCGTTTCTGCATCCCGACACCCGCGAACGGGGCGGCTGGGCGGAAGGCAAAGGCCCGATCTTCGGCATGTGGGACTGGAACGGCGGCCACGTCACAATGAGCGGCCTCGACCGGTTGAAAGTGCTTGCACAATGCGGCGTCGAGTCGTCGATGTCGCCCTTCACTCATTTGCCGGACGAGGACAAGAAGTACCTCGAATCGATTGGCGCGAAGTCGTTCTTCCTCGGCTATCAGATTTCGATGGGGCCGCATTCTCTCGGCGGCCTCCAATGGGATCCCTCGAAACCGGCTGAGATGCAGGCCGCTTATATCAAGTGGCTGAAAGAGCAGCCGAACACGAAGCCGTCAGCGATCAACGAGCCGGAACTATCGCTGTTCTTCGCCGAGCCGCTGCTGGGACCGATCTCGTACATGAGTCTACCCGAGTACTACGGCGAGCCGGAATACGTGATGACGGCCGACGAGAAGGCGAACTTCAAGCGGTTGCTCGATCAATTCGTTATCGCGGGTCAGGCGATTAAAAAAGAATGGCCGAAATCGAAGCTGCTCTTGCCTTGGGGCATCCCGAGTTTCCCGATCGCGTATCTGCGGGAAAGCCCGGAGGCAACCGAATTGATGGACGGCCCGGCGATCGACCTCGTGCTGTTCGAGCGCATGCCCGAAATGCAGTGCCATCAAGTGACGGTTGCTTCGACGATGTGGCAGACGCGGCAGGAATGGCTCAAGCGGTCGAAGAAGCCGTGGCCGAAACTCAGCACGATTGAAGGCCCCGGCACGTCGCCCGCGCGGCCCGGCGCGGTGACGGCGCAGCAGGAAGCCGATCACACGGTCCGCGTCGTCCTCATTCTCGCGGCGTACAACACCGACCGCTTCCTCGGCTGGCCGACGGCGACGCATTGCGCCGGCGCGTGGGGCGAACAGCACTACGGCAGCGGGCTGCTGGAGCCGTTGCCGCTGGCGAACCCACGTCCGGTCTATTCGACGTACGCCACGCTGACGCGGCAACTCAACCGCATGAACTTCGTGAAAGTTCTGCCGACGCCCAGCCCAACGGTCTTCTGCCTGCAGTTCCAGCACTACAAAACCGGCGAACTGCTGCACGCCTTGTGGACGCTGCGCGGCAAGCGGCCGGTGTCGCTCGAAGTGCCGGCGCAAACCAAGCTCGAAGTTTACGACAGCATGGACAACGCCTCGATTGCCGCGGAATCGAATGGCAAAGCGACGTTCACGATCGGCACGTCGCCGGTCTACGTTCATGGTCTCACGGCCGACGCGAAACTGACGCTGGGCGATCCCGATCATGCCGATTCCAAGCCGGGCGTGAACGCCGCCCCGCTGGCGGAACTCGGCGATGGCACGTGGAAGCTGTCCGCGGAACGCGATCAGGACTACGAAGACGTCCACACGGAGTTCATCCGCAAGTTCCCGGCCAACTTCCATTCGCAGCCGGTGACGGGACCGGACGGCAAGATGAAGGCGGTCTACGTCCGCCTCGAAAAGCCGGAGAAGGAACGCAAGACGATGCCGTTCTACACGTCGCTCGTGCCGGACAAATCGCTGGTGATTCCCGGCAAGGCGAGCCATCTCGGCGTGTGGGTGAAGGCCGCGAGCGATTGGGGCCGTGTCGTCTACTGCCTGAAAGACGCCAACGGCGAACGCTGGCTGTCGGTCGGCAAGAAGGGGGAATGGAACGTCGACGACATCCACAACTGGAGCGCGTTCAATTACGACGGCTGGCGGTACCTGACATTCGAGATGCCCGGCAACCAGCCGTATGACTTGTATCGCGACGCCGGCACGAGCTTCTGGGGCAACTACGGCGGCGACATGGTCGTCGACTTGCCGCTGACGCTGGAGAAGATCATCGTCGAGCGCCGGACGCACGTGATCCACGCGACCGAGCAGTTGCCGGCGCTGTCTGATGACGTCGTGCTCGGCTCGCTGTACGCGGAATACGCCCAGCCGATCGACAAATCCGACGAAGCCGTTCGGCGTTCCAAAGTGCGGATGCCGCTGCTGGACGCCCCGCCGAACCTGGCGAATCCGATCCAGCAGATGACCGAAACCGGCGCGACGGCCGGACCGGATATCGCGAAGATCAACCCGCCGGAACGCGAGTACGATGGCCGCCGGTGTCATGTCCACTTCGCGCCGACCGATGGCGCGAAGACGTACGATATCTGGGTGAGTACCTACGCCGATGGCCGCGGCGCGATTCCACTCGGCAAGGGATGGACGGCGCCGGGCCAGTTGCTGGTCGGCTTGAGCCCGAACGTCAACCTGTACCTGTTTGCCGTGGCGAATGACGCGGAAGGGAAACCATCGAAACCCGGCAAGCCGTTCCAGGTGAATTTGAAGGACATGTTCCCGATGAAGTGACGTGATCGTTACATGGCGGCACGTTTCTTAACGCGCCGAGTCCCGGCGTCGCCGACGCCGGGATTTTCTACGTATGTTGGGAAACGTGCGCCACGTCGAAGCGTCCGTCGTGCAGCGCCGAAGCGACGAGGAGTTCCGAGATTCCCGTCTCGGCCCAGCGACGGACGTCATCTGGCCCGCGCACGCCGCCGCCGGCGATCACGGTGACGTGCGGATGATCGGCCAAAATGTTCCGGCAGAGCGTTACCGTGCTCCCCCCCGTGCCCGTTCCGACGTCGGCCAGATCGAGGACAATCATCCTTCGCACGCCGAGTTCGATTGCTGATGCCGCGATCATCTCTGGCGTAGCGGTGGCATCTCGCCGCCGCGATTTCCATATCTCGACATCCGACACATTCGGCACGCCGCCGCGTAGATCGAGACTGAACACGATTCGCTCCGCGCCGAATTCCTGAATCATCGCGCCGAGCGTCTCCGGACTTCGCAGCGTCTCCAGTCCAATGATCGCCGCCGTCTTGCCGCTTTCGAGAATCGCCGCCGCATCGGCCACTTCACCGGCGCCGGCATCGATCAGCAATTCGAAACCGGCGTCGAGCAACCGACGGTAGACGTTTCGATTCGGTTGCGCGGAAAGTATGCCGTCCAGGTCCGCGACATAGAACCGGCGAAATCTGAATGCCTCGCGCAGTGCTTCCGCCACGGCGACAGGATCGGTGCTGTCGGTCCAGCGGCTGACGAGCGGCCGATACTCCTCGCGCCGCCCCGCCACGCCGCGAACCACGACTCCGCGCAGAATGTCGATTACCGGAAGAATGCGCATCGTCAGCGACGCTTCGCCGCAGCTTCGTCGCCGAGGCAGTAAATGTATTCCTGCCGCTGACCGTCGGTCGTGACGGCAACGCGGTGATAAATCCGGCCGCCGCAGATTGCGGGTGTGGCGAACGATTCCTGGCCGAGTTGATTCTCTGCAAGAATATGAAACTCTTTGGGGTCCGCGGCGAAGACGATCGTCTTTCCCGATTCATCCGTGGCGTAGACACGATCTCCGGCGAGAACGAGCGACGAACTGAACGTCCCGCCGACGCGGCTTTTCCACTGTTCTTCGCCGGTCTCGGCGTTCCAGCATTGGGCGACGCCGGCGTCGAGCATCGCGTACAGAAAACCGTCCTTGATTACCATCGAGGGAACGTACACGCGGGAATTGTTTTCCCAGGCGACGCGCTTCGAGCCGTCGGCGGCGACGGCGGAGAGATGATTCTTCGGATAGCCGCCGCTGGTGTAAATCAGTTGGCCGTCGGTGACGGTGGAGGTGACGCACTCCGTCGTCGCGCCGGGCATTTCCCACAGCGTCTTGCCGCTCGCCGGGTCGAGGCTCGTCACCAGATCGCAGCCGATGAAGAACAACTGGTCGCGACCGGCGGCGTTCAGAATGATGGGCGAGGTGTAATTCGGCTTGGCGGGCCGCGATTGCTTCCAGACGACGTCCCCAGTCGCGCGGTCCAGCGCGGCGAGAGCGCCGGTCCCCTTGTTGTCCGCCGAAACGATGACCAGCGATTCATAGATGGCGGGCGAGGAACTGAATCCCTGATGCAGCACGTAGTCGGTGATCTTGCGCTGCCACAGAATTTTCCCGCCGCGATCGAGGGCCGAGGTGTGGACGGCCCCCGAATTCAAGAAGTTGACGAAGATCCGTTCGCCGTCCCACGCTGGAGTCGAGTTGGCTGATGTGCTCTTCTCGTTCTGCCCTTTCGCGAAAGGGCCGGCGTGAGTTTTAGTCCGCCACTTTTCTTTTCCCGTGGCTCGATCGAGCGCGATCACCGATTGAATTTCGGATTCGGGTTCCGCCGTCTGCAGGATCACCAGCTCGCCGAAGACGATCGGCGAGCCGTGCCCTTTGCCGGGAATCGGTGTCTTCCAGACGACGTGTTCCGTGTCGCTCCACGAGGTCGGCGGGGTTTGATCTGCGGCCGCCACGCCGTTCCGCGTCGGCCCGCGCCACCACGGCCAGTCTTCGGCGCCGACGGCCTCCGCAGCGTGCAATGGCTCGTGGCACAGAAATCCGCAGCAAACCAACAACAAAGGCAAACGGGACATAATGAAACCTTGAGGTGACTCGCTTTTGATCGCCCAGATTCTTTTACACTGCAATCGTACCGCACGCGCCGGTAAATCACGAGTTTTCCGGCATTGAAGAGACATTCTCGCCGACCGACTCTACGAAACGTCACCTCTGCCGGGATATACTGCGTTGCATCAAATCGCGGCGAGGAGCACAGGGTGGAGAACGGCGGGGCGTTGTTCGAGTTGGCCGCAGCGGTCCGTCGTCTGCATGCGGCTTTGCAGACTTTGCAGGCCGAAAGTGCCGTGCTGCCGGTCAAGCCGCTCGCCGATTGCGACTGGTATGAAGTCGTCGAGCGCAAGCTGCTCCCGCAATTGGGGACCGAAGCGTGGCTGGTCGTCGCGGTCACCGGCGGGACGAACATCGGCAAGAGCGTAGTCTTCAATCATCTCGCCGGGTTCCGCGCGAGCGCCAGCAGTCCGCTGGCGTCGGGGACGAAGCATCCCGTCTGCCTGATTCCCCAAGACTTCGCCTCGCGGGCCAATCTGGCGGAGTTGTTCCCCAGTTTCGATGTCCGCCCGTGGACGTCGCCGGAAGATCCATTGAATCTGTGCGATGAAGACCTGCTCTTCTGGCGAACTGGCGACGAGGTCCCGCAGAATCTGTTGTTGCTCGACACGCCTGACATCGACAGCGACGCCGTGGTCAACTGGCGGCGGGCCGACGCCGTGCGGCAGGCGTCCGACGTGCTGATCGCCGTGCTGACGCAGCAGAAATACAACGACGCCGCCGTCAAACAGTTCTTTCGCAAGGCCGCTGCCGAGGACAAGGCGGTGATTCTCGTTTTCAATCAATGCGAATTGCCGGAGGACGAGGAATTCTGGCCATTGTGGCTGCGGACGTTCTGTGAGGAAACAAACCTACAGCCCGAATGGATCTACATTGCGCCGAACGACCGCAAACGGGCGGAGAACCTGACGCTGCCGTTTTTCGAGCGATCCCTCGGTTCTGACTCTCAACCCTCAACCGACAACCTGCAACCCGCATCTTTTCAGCAAACTCTTTCCACCCTGCGGTTCGGCGAGATCAAGCTGCGGACGTTGCGCGGGGCGCTGCGGCACGTTGCCGGTCCGGAAGGGGTGGACTCGTATTTGTCGGCGGTGCGCGTCGCGGCGGGGGAATTTCGCTCGGCGGCGGACTTGTTGGCGGCGGAGCGGTTGGCCGAAGTCGATCACTGGCCGACACCGCCGACGTCGCTGCTCGTCGCCTCGATCCGCGAATGGTGGTCCAGACAACGGACCGGGTGGTCGGCGTCGGTGCACGGCTTCTACAACACGGTCGGCCACTGGCTGATGGTCCCCGTCCGCTCGGTCAATGTCTGGATGAGCGGCTCGCCGGAAGAACCGTGGGACGCGTATCGCAAAGCGGAATGGAACGCGATCCTGCGGACCGTGGAAAAGATTTATGAACGGCTCGAATGGCTGACGCAACTCGGCCATGAACTTTTGAAGCAGGAACTGGAGCAGCTACTCACCGGAGCCGCGCGGGCGAAGTTCGTGGAGACGCTGTCGCGCGAACATGTGCAGGTCGATCTCGCCGCGGCGCTGGATGATCTGGTCCGTGGTGAGTTGGAGACGTTTCGCCGCGAGAGTCCGCAATATTTCCAGTTCTTTCAACGGCTCGATGTCGCGGCGGCGGCCGCACGGCCGGGTTTGTCGGTCGTCTTGGGGATCAGCGGGATCGGTATGCCGTTCGGCGAGGCGGCCGCGCATCTGGCGTCGCATGCCGTGATGCAGTCGGCGCTGCACGTCGTGGGCGACGTCGCTGGCGGAACAATGGCAGCGGCAGTCGGCGAAACAGCCATCAGTTCCACCGCGGCAAGCAGCGTCGGTTACTTGCAAGCGAGATTCCACCGCTTGCAGGCCGCGTTCACCGCCCAGCGCGTCGCGTGGCTCGCCGAACGCCTGGAACGCGACCTGTTCGGCGCAATAACCCGGCGACTGAAGCAAGCCGTCGGCGTGCCGCAGTCGGAGGCATTTCGGGAAGTGCACGAGGTCTTGCGGCAGATTCGGAAATCGTTGTGAAAGGCAACCAGGATTAAAACAGGATGAACGAAGACTTGGCGCATCTGGATTGGCTGGCGCGGATCGACGCGTTGCGGACGCGGCTCGCGGATTGGGTCGCGCAGCCGGTGATCTGGGAGCCGTTGCGGCCGGCGCAGGCGCTGTTGTCGCATGTCCTCGACCGGATGGAACCGCTCCGCATCCGCTGGGAGGCGCCGCTCGTCGTCGCGACGTTCGGCGGCACCGGCACCGGCAAGAGTTCGCTCGTCAACGCCCTCGTCGGTGAGGAAGTCACGACGGCGGGAAAGCAGCGTCCGACCACGCGGCGGCCGGTGCTGTTGACGCATCCCGACGCCGATCTCGCGGCCTGTCCGATTCCGCTCGACCATGTCGAACTTGTCCAGCGTCCGCTCCCGTTGCTGCGCGACATCATCCTGCTCGATTGCCCCGATCCGGATACCAGCGAGACCGACGGCGAAACGACGAACCTCGGCCGCCTGCACGAACTGCTGCCGTTTTGCGATGTCCTTCTTTACGTGAGCACCCAGCAGAAATACCGTTCCGCGAAGGTCGGCGACGAGTTGGGCAAGGCCGCCGAAAGTTGCCGGCTCGTCTTCGTCCAGACGCATGCCGAGACCGATTCCGACATCCGCGACGACTGGCGGCGGCAACTGGAATTGCAGTACCGCATCGCCGAGATGTTCTTCGTCGATTCCAAAAAAGCCTTCGCGGAACAACACCAAGGCCGGCATCCCACCGGAGACTTCAGCCGGCTGTTGACGTTTCTCTCCCGCGAATTGGCGGCGTCGCGGCGGGCCGGCATCCGGCGGGCGAATCTACTCGATCTTCTGGGCCAGGGATTGCAGCGGGCGGTGAAACTGGCGGAACCGTCACTGCCGGCGCTCAGCGCGCTGGAACACGAAATCCGCACTCAACGGCAGAAACTGGCGCGGTCGCTGGCGGAGAAACTGGCGGCTGAGTTGTCGTCGTGCCGGTCGCTGTGGGAGCGGCGGCTCGTCGGCCAAGTGACGCAATCGTGGGGCGTCAGTCCGTTTGCCGGGCTGTTGCGGTTGTACCAGGCGCAGGCGTCGCTCCTGGCGTCGTGGTCGTTCTTCCGAGCGCGGAACACGGCCCAGGTCGCGCTGTGGGGGATGTGGCAAGGGGCGCGGTGGCTGGGCGAGCGGCAATCGCATCAATCCGACGAGCAACGCTTGAGTCAATTGCCCGGCGTGGGACTCGATCCCGCCGAATTGCGGGCAGCCGAGTTGACTCTGGCGGGATACATCCACGCCGCGCAGCTGCACGAGCCAGGGACGCGGACCAGCGTATCCGCGGCGTTGGCGAAAGACGAAACAGCCGGCGTCGGGTTTCTGCAAGACGCGACGCGGCGATTGGACGCCATCGTGGCCCGGCTCGCGGGCCGCAATTCGACCTGGACGACGCGCTGGGTGTTCGAGATCGGCTTTCTGATCCTGCCGCTGTTTCTGCTCTACCGCATCGGCAAGAATTTTTTCTATGACTCGTTCTGGCTCGAGAAGCCGCTGCTCGACACCAGCTTCTACATTCCTGCCGCGTTGTTTCTCGCGATCTGGGCCGCGTTCTGGCTGTGGCGTTTTTTGAGCCGGCTGCGAACGGGCGTCGACGCAGAAATCCGTCAACTCGCTTCCGAGCTAGCCGACAGCACGACGCTTGGCGACTTGTTCGCCGGCGTGGAATCGCAATGCCAATCCGCCCGAGTCGCGTTCGGGCAGTTGCAACTGCTCGACACGTCGGTGCAATCGCTGCGGCAAACTTTGGAGGACGACGGACGGCTGGGTGGTTTGAGATGAAGTGCGGAGCAGGAACGCAAAATGATCGGCGAGAATCGATGCGCCGCAAAGCGGCAAGCGATCTTCGAACCGCTATCCGAAATCATGCTTCTCGTAAACCGAGCTGCGTCATCTTCTGCTGCAGACTCTGGCGATGCAGGCCCAACTGGCGGGCCGCTTCGCTGATGTTTCCGCCGGCGCGGTCCAAGGCCGCGGCGATCAGCGCCCGTTCCAGCGCTTCGACGAGTTGCGATTTCGCTTCCGCGAGCGGCAGATGCAGATATGCGCCGAAAGGAGTTTCGTCCGTTTCCTTCGCTGCCGCGCCCAAGCCGAGATCGGCGGCGTCGATCTGCGAACCGTCCGCCATCGTCGCCGCGGAGCGGACGAGTTGCTCCAGTTCGCGGACGTTTCCCGGCCAGCGGTGCGACAGAAGCGCATCGACGGCGGCCGGCGTCAGTTCCGGCCGCAGTTGATCGGACTCAGTCGCCCAACGATCCAGAAAGGCATTCGCCAGGACAAGAATGTCTTCCCGCCGGGCCCGCAGCGGCGGGACATGCAGCTCGACGCCTTTCAAACGATAGAACAAGTCCTGCCGAAAACGTCCGTCGACAATCGCGTCTTCGAGGTTCTGATGCGTGGCGCTGATGACGCGGACGTTTGAGCGGCGGGATGCGGAGCGCGCGACGGCGGC
>CAZDGB010000221.1:0-12742 GCA_964504645.1 uncultured Planctomycetaceae bacterium
AGAGCACGGCGGCAAGAAGGTCGTCAAAAGCAAGTCGATGCTGACGGAAGAATGCCACCTGAACCCGTTCCTCGAACGGAACGGCATCGAAGTCACCGACACCGATCTCGGCGAATGGATCGTGCAGCTCCGCGACGAGCCGCCGAGCCACATCGTGCTGCCGGCGATTCATATCAAGAAAGAAGAAGTCGGCGAGCTATTCCATCAGAAGATCGGAACGGAGAAGGGGGCGACCGATCCGCCGTATCTCGTCACGGCGGCGCGGAAGAAACTGAGGGAAAAATTTCTGGAAGCCGACATCGGCATCACGGGCGTCAATTTCGCGATCGCGGAAACCGGCGGATTCGTCATCTGCACGAACGAAGGCAACGCCGACCTGGGAACGTCGCTGCCGAAGGTTCACATCGCCTGCCTGGGAATCGAGAAGCTGGTTCCGCGGTTGGCCGATCTCTCCGTATTTCTGCGGCTGCTGGCCCGCTCGGCGACCGGGCAGCCGATCACCACGTATTCGTCGCATTTTCACGGCCCATTGCCGGGCGGCGAACTGCACATCGTCCTCGTCGATAACGGCCGCAGCGAGATTCTCGGCAGCCCGGAGTTTCGCCGTTCGCTGAACTGCATCCGTTGCGGAGCGTGCATGAACACATGCCCCGTCTATCGCCGCAGCGGCGGGCACAGCTATCAGACGACGGTGCCGGGGCCGATCGGCTCGATCCTGGCTCCGTCCCGCGATGCGAAGACTTACAGCAGCCTGCCGTATGCGTGCAGCCTGTGCGGCTCGTGCAGCGACGTCTGCCCGGTGAAGATCGACCTGCACACGCAGCTATTGACTTGGCGAAAGGAAATCGCTGTGCGGAAGCTCTTGCCGTGGAAAAAACGCCTCGGCATGAAACTGGGCGGTTGGGTGCTGGGGAACGCGGCGCTCTACCGCTGGGCCGGCTGGACGGGCCGAAAATTGCTGCCGCTGTTGCCGCGGTTTCTGGTGTACAATCGATTCAACGCCTGGGGGAAGCAACGGGAATTGCCGCCGATGCCGGTGCGGAGTTTTCGGGAGATGTATGCGCGGCGAGAACGGATTGAATAGGAGTCAAGTCATGTCTCGATCAACCAACATACGCGGCGTCATTCACGGACGGATCATCCAATTGGAGGAAGACGTCTCCGTGCCGGATGGCGCCGTGACCGTCACGATCACATCGCTGGAACAACTTCCTCAAAGCAAAACGGCGCAAACAAAGCTGGAAGCTGCCGCCGGTTCGCTGGCAGGGTTAGATGACGAGATCGATGAATTCAACCGGTGGTATCGCGAAGCTAGGCACAACGATCCGCGTGATCGGAGAACAATCGAGTGAAGTATCTGCTGGATACGAATGCCTGCTCCGAATATCTACGCGGTAAACGTCCGATGACGTTGCGCGTCCGGCAAAACATCAGCGACTGTTCCACTTCGACGATCATTGCCGCGGAGTTGTTCGTCTGGGGATTCCGCGCGAAATCGTCGAAGCGCTGGTTGCCCGCCGTCGATAACTTTCTGCAAGCAATGCCGCTGCACGGGGTGACGCTGGACATCAGCCGTCTTTCGGGCAGCCTGCGCGCTGATCGACTGGACCAAGGCCAATCGGCCCCACTCCAGGACATGCTCATCGCCGCCACGGCACTGGTTCATGGCCTGACACTGGTAACGCATAACGTGAGCGACTTTCAAAACATTCCCGGACTGCAGATTGTCGACTGGCAAGTTTAACTTCACTCAGTTATTCGATTGACCATGTCCCGCGAAGCCATCCTCCAATCCATCCGCCGGCATCTGCCGGAGTCGTCGCCGTTGCCGGAACTCGACGGACCGTGGATCGCGTATCCCGATCCGGTCGCGCAGTTCGTCAGCGTGCTGGAGATGATCGGCGGCAAGACGATTCGCGTGCCGGACCACGCCGTGCTCAGATCTGCGCTCAAAACCCTTCCTCAATACCAGCAGTCCCGCCGCACGCTGTGCGGGTTCGCAGACCTCGATTCCAGCGACGTCGATCTCGCCGCGATTGATGATCCTCACCAACTCGAAGACGTTGACTTCGCGATTCTCCCTGGCGAATTCGGCGTCGCCGAAAACGGCGCGATCTGGGTCGCCGACGCCGGGTTGCCGCACCGCGTGGTTTATTTTCTCTGTCAGCACCTGTCGCTGGTGATTCCCGCCGATCAGATCGTCCACAACATGCACGAGGCGTATCAGCGGATTCGTTTCGCCGGCCCGGGCTTCGGCACGTTCATTTCCGGCCCTTCGAAAACGGCGGACATCGAGCAGTCGCTGGTCATCGGCGCGCACGGGCCGAAGTCGATGACGGTGTTTCTGTTGGGATGAATTCAGAGGCTTTGCCGCTCATTCGTCTCGAAAGGTCTCAGCCAGACTTTCGCGGAAATCGGCATCGGAAAGCACTTCACCCTTCTGCACCCGTTCCACCAACTGTCTTGCGCTAAGGCCGCGCTGGCGGGCCCACGATGTCAGGTGGTTGATTTCGAATCCGCGCAAATTTTCGCTGAGGAGATAATACGCGCCTTGCTCGCAATCCTCGGGCTGGCGAGGATGCATGTAAGCATCGACTAAGCGAACCAGTTCTTCCTCCGCCAGGATCCGTCGTCGATAACCGAGACCAAATTCCACGACTTGCTCCGGAGTCGGATCATTCGTCTCGAAACCAGGCACAAGATTTGGCCAGTAAATCAGGTCCGATGGCGCAGGGTGTTCGAAATGCGTCTTGAGGATTTCCAGCGATTGACGCTGTTCGGACTCCGAGAATTCGGCTCGCATCAGCCGGCCGACGATCGACACCAGTTCGTCTTTGGAAAACCGCTCGGCGGGCTGCGAGAAATGATCCATAAGTGCTGTCCCAGAGGCCTGTGTTTCGCTCGAAACGCCTCGGATATTTTAATGGTTTCACTCGACATGCCAATGAAGGATTCGGCCGCGTGAAACGCTCCGCCGTTCTGGAATACAGTGTTCCGGACCTGACGCTCAAGGACTGTGCATCGTGAACCGTCTTCCGCTGCTGATGGTGCTGTTCCTCGCTCATTCCGTCTCCGCGGCCGAGCCGCGGTTCGTCAAAGCCTGGGGGAAGGAAGGGACCGAAGACGGCGAGTTTCATTTCTGCATCGGCCTCGCGATCCACGGCAAGGCGCTCTACGTCACCGACCACTACAACGACCGCGTGCAAGCGTTCGATTTTGACGGCAAACATCTTTTATCATTTGACGTGTTGCCGCATCCGGGAGGCATTGCCGCGGACCAGGACGGCAAGCTCTATATCGCCCACTTCCCGGCGGCCGCGGCGGACGGCGCCAAAAGCCAGGACCGGATCTCGATCTACGATGTCCGCGGCGCATTCCTCCGCGAGTTTGGCAATTCCGGCTCGGGCGATGGCGAACTGAGTTGGCCGGGCGGCTTGACGATCGGGCCGGACGACCGCATTTACGTCGCCGATCAATCCAACCGCCGCGTGCAAGTCTTTGACAAGGACGGTAAATTCCTCGCCAAGTTCGGCGAGTACGGGACCGAGCCGGGCCAATTCGGAGGAAACTCGCATCCGAAATCGCGCACCGCTGGCCCGCAGTTCGTGGCGTTCGACCAGGATGGGCACATCTACGCCACAGAAGGGACGCCGTGCAGAGTGCAGAAGCTGACCAAGGATGGCAAGCCGCTCCTCGCCTGGGGCAACCGCAACGACGAACCCGGCGGCTTCGGCGGGACATTCAGCTTCCAGGACAAACCGACCAAACTGGAAGGCCCGATCGGCATCACGGTTGACCAAGCGGACGACACCATCTGGGTCGTGTCGCTCAACGGCCGCATTCAGCAGTTCGACACCAGCGGCAAATATCTTGGCGGCATTCACGGCGGCCAAGGTACGGCGGATGGCCAGTTCTGGGCGCCGCACAGCATCGCCATCAACGCCGCCGGCGAGATGTTCGTTGCCGATTCCTACAATCAGCGGATTCAAAAGTTCGCGACAAAGTGAGCCACTACAAATCCCCGGTTCGTCTTTCCATTTGACGCTTGTGTGTTCGCAGGCCGCGGCGTGTAGAATCCCGCCATGGCGACACCCTCCGATTCATCCGAAGACGCCATCCGTTGGCGGCTGATTCTCGGCCGCTTTGCCGAGCCATGTCTCGGAGCCTGCGGCGGGCGGAACTCGCAGCCGTCGCAGATGGACCGCGTCCTCGATTATCTCTACGGGCGCGAATACCGCGGCCGCGGCGTGCGCGGACAATCGGGCAGCGGGAAAGACGGACGCGGTGGGAAAGGCGGTCAGCCAACCGATCCGAACTCGCGGCAAGGGGGGGATCAAGCCAGCGTGCTCGCCGTGCCAGAGTGGATTCGCCAGGTCCGCGAACTCTTCCCTGCAGACACCGCCGAGGTCATTCAGAAACACGCCCTCGAACGGTACGGCATGACGGAACTCGTCACCGATCCGGAAGTCCTCAAGAAGCTCGAACCGAATTACGAACTCCTCAAGGCGATCCTCTCGTTCAAGGGAATGATGAGCGGCGAAGTGCTGGAGACCGCGAAGAAAATCGTCCGGCACGTCGTCGAGGAACTCCGCCGCAAACTCGCCAAGGACGTCCGGCAGGCGCTGTGGGGCCGCTTGAACAAGCAGCGCCGCAGCCGGCTGAAGGTGCTGCGGAACCTCGACTGGCGCCGAACCATCCGGGCCAATCTCAAAAACTACGACCGCGAGCGCAAACAGATCGTGCTCGGGTCGCTCCACTTCTTTTCGCGGATCGACCATCACATGCCGTGGCACATCATCATGGCCGTCGATTGCAGCGGCTCGATGATGGATTCGGTGATCTACAGCGCCGTGATGGCCGGCATCTTCAAGGGCTTGCCGGCGCTCCGCGTGAGCCTGACGGCGTTCGACACGGCGATCGTCGATCTCTCCGATCAGATCGACGATCCGACGGAACTGTTGATGTCGGTGCAGCTCGGCGGCGGGACGAACATCCATGGAGCGCTGCAATACTGCGAGTCGCTGGTCCGCACGCCGACGCGGACGATTGTGGTCCTCGTCACCGATTTCTTCGAAGGGGGAAGCCCACTCGGCATGATCGGCACGATCAAGCGGCTGTGCGAATCGGGCGTACGGGTCATCGGACTGGCGGCCCTCGACGCCGTGGCCCAGCCGGTCTACGACCGCGATCTCGCTGAAAAGTGCGTCGCCGCGGGGGCGGATGTGGCGGCGGTGACACCACAGAGGCTGGCGGAATGGCTGGGGCGCATCCTTTCCTGACGACGCTGCGGGGCATCGTCAAATCCTTGGACGACGATACGCTGGCGGCGCTCGCCAACAAGGGATTGCTGCGCCGCGCTCAGAAAGACCTGGAAGCATCCAAGCCGGAAATCGTTTCCATTGAAGCCGGCAAACTCTCGCTGAAGTGGACCGACGCCGCGATTGAAATTCCCGAACTCGTCGCGAAGAGTTCGTGCAGTTGTCCGGCGACGGGCATCTGCCGGCACATTCTGGGAACGCTCGTCTATCTCCGCGACGATCCCGATGTCGCCGCGCTCGCGCAGCCGATCCAGAAATCGCTCGATCTCGGTGCCGAGGAAGCTCCTGCGGCGTTGCCGTCGCCGGAGGAGTTGCTCGCCAATCTGAGCGACGACGATCTGCAAAAGTGGGCCGGCAAGGCGCTGGTTCGCAAGGCCGTCAAATCGCTCGCCGGCGATCCACTCGTCGAAATCGAAACCGTGGGGAATCTCGTCATCCGCTTCCCGACGCGGAACATCACCTGCCGGTGGATCCCTGGCGGCGATTTTACGAGCCTCGTCTGCTCCTGTCAGGCCGAGATGGTTTGCGAGCACGTCGTGACGGCGATCCTCGCGTATCAGGCTTCGCTCGGCAAACGGGAGATCGTCACCGAAACGGCGACGCTCGAAGAATCGGCCGGCGCGCCGCGGACGCGGGCGGAGGTCCTCGAATCGACCGGCATCGTGCTGCGGAACATCGTCTCGCTGGGACTGGCTCGCGTTTCCGAAGCGACGCGGCAACGGCTCATCACGCTCGCCGTGTCGGCGCACGGCGTCGACCTACCCCGATTAGAGCGGATGCTGAAGTCGCTCGCCGACGAACTCGACCGCATGCTCCGCCGCGACGCCCGGGCGAGTGCGGCGAACGCGCTGCTGTTGGCGACGCGGATCGAAGCGCTGCGAACGGCATTAACTCGCAACATAACGCCGACGCTCGTTGGGCAGCATCGTTCGCAATACTACGACGTCGGCCAATTGACACTCGTCGGCGTCGGGGCGCAGCAGTGGCGCTCGGGCGGCGGCTATCACGGCGTCACGGTCTACTTCTGGGACGAGTCCCGCAAAGGCTGGTCGACGTGGAGCGAATCGCGGCCCGTCGATCAACCTGGTTTCGATCCCGCGAGCCGATTCTTCAGCGTCGGTCCGTGGACCGGTTGTTCGTCGCCGGAGGAAGCGGCCCACAGCGTGATCAAAGTGACCGGCGCGTGGCGAAATTCGCAGGGGCGGATCTCCGGCCGCGCTTCGACGCGGGCGATTATCACCGGCACGAGCCGCGTCGCAGATGTCCCTCAGCTGATCGCCGATTGGACAAAGCTCGCGGAGCGGGCAAAAGCTCTGTTCGCCGGCCGGCTCGGCGATCGGACCGAGAACCAGGAGCTCGTCCTGTTGGTGCCGAAAGCCTGGGGGCCGCCCATGTTCGACTCGCTGAAGCAGGAGCTCATCCGGCCCATTGTGGATGACAACGGCCGCGTCCTCGACCTGTGGCTGCCATTCCACGCCCAGAACGAAACCGCCGTCGATCGGCTGGAACATCACGATCCGGCGCAAACGACCGGCGTGTTCGGCGCGATTCGGTTGGTCGCCGGCCGCCTCTGCGTGCAACCGATTTCGTTGTTCGACGGCGACGAGATTGTCTCGTTGAATCTCATCAAACCCGCCGCCAACGCCGCGAAAGGAAAACCGGCGAAAGCCGCGGCTACGAAAGTTTCTGACGAGGAAGAGGTCTTGTCCGGCGAGAGCGACGAGGAATTCGTAACTACCGGCTCAGGCACTCCGTTGGGGCGGTTTCTGATCACCGCCCAGGCGGAGATCGAGGCGCTGGCGGAATCGGGCATCGCCGTGCGGCACAACGGCGAGTTGCTCACCCGTGCCGCCGTCCGGTTTGAGGCGTTGGGACTACTGACGTGCAGCCGTGCGGTGCGGCGCTTGGCCGAGTCGGTGGCCATTCCCGCGAAACTGTCGGAACCGGCGGCGCGCGATGCAGCCGCCGGTGCGCTGCTGCGAGCGGGCTACGTGCTGCAACTCGCCGCCGATCACGAGATCGTCGCCGGCGCGTGCGCGGGCTTGGGATAGCAGCGTCTTGGCAGTTGGGAGAAATCTGGCGATAATCCGAACGGGCGATCACTTCGTTCCATTCCGCTCGCAACACCGGGGGGACATCAAATGTCGAGCGCTTTGCAGGATACGGCTGAACTCCCGGCCGTCGGCTCATTTTCGGACACGTTCTTTTCGTGTTTGCCGTTCAACTACACAATTCAATTTGGGGCGGCGACGCACCAGGGCCACGTCCGATCGAATAATGAGGATCAGTTTGCCGTCATCAAACGCAGCCGCGTCACGGAAACGCTGCTGTCGAGCCTGGGGGCGGAGCAGCGCGACTTTCCGGTCGATGCGGCTTACAGCCTGGTGGTCGCGGACGGCATCGGCGGCGCGAGAGCGGGCGAAGTCGCCAGTCGCGTCGCGCTCGAGACGATGCTCGAGCTCGGAGGGCAGGCGACGAGTTGGGTGATGAAGCTGACGGATCTCGACGCCCAGCAGATGCGCGACCGCATCCTCGCGTACCTCGAACGGGTGCAACACACGTTGCAGACCAAAAGCCTCTCCGACCCCAAGCTGCTGGGGATGGGCACCACGTGGACTTCGGCCCACATTTTTCCTGGGCAGGCGGTGATCGTGCACGTGGGAGATTCTCGGGCCTATCTGCGCTACGACGACCAATTGCTGCAGATCACCCGTGATGAAACGATGGCGCAGGCGATGATCGACGCCGGCGTCGATCCCCAGCAGGCCCGGCGTTACCGGCACGTGCTGATCAACAGTCTCGGCGGCAAGCACGACGACGTCACCGCACAGATTCATCAGGTGGGCTTCGGGCCGGGCGATCAACTGCTGCTGTGCACCGACGGTTTGTCCGACTTGGTTTCCGCGCCGGAAATGGACGAGGAACTGCAGCGGCAACCCACGGCTCAGGACGCGTGCGACGGCCTGATCCGCCGCGCTCTCGAGGCCGGTGGAAAAGACAACGTGACGGTGGTCGTCGCCTCGGCACTGCGCACTCCCGTCTGAGCAGCCATCGGCCGGTTTGGTTTTCTTGATTTCAAGTTCGATTGACAACGCCTCGGTTCATCAGGACGATGCCCGGTGGTTGAGGTTCACGGCCGGCGTTGGCCGGTTGCTCCCAGGAACAGACGCATGTTTTCGGCGGGTTCCCACACGACGCGTCGCGCCTGGCTGCGGAATGGCGGCATTGGAGCTGCGGGGCTAGGCCTACCGCAGTTTTTTCGGCAGCGCGCTCAGGCCGAAGAGCGCGCTGCCACGTCCGAGTTGCCGGGCTTCGGCCAAGCCCGCTCCTGCATCGTCTGCTTCCTGTTCGGCGCGCCGGCCCATCAGGACATCTGGGACCTCAAGCCCGATTCCCCCGCGGAAGTCCGCGGGCCGTTCCAGCCGATCGCGACGAGTGTCCCGGGGATTCAGCTCGGCGAGCACGTTCCCAAGATTGCCGCACGGACCGACCGTTTCGCGTTAATTCGCTCGGTCGAACACCCGGACAACACGCACACCGTCGCCATGCATTTCATGCTGACGGGGCATCGCCACGTGCGACCGGCGACCAATCCACAGAACGAGCCGAGCGATTTTCCCACGTTCGGCGCCGTCTTGCAGCAACTGCAAGCCGGCGCGGGGTCGCTGCCGCGCGGCATCAGCCTGAACGCGCCGGCGAATCAGGTCTCGGCGAACAATCACATCTTTCCAGGTTTCTTCGCCGGTTTTCTCGGGCAGCGGTTCGATCCGCTATTCATCTCCGCCGATCCCTCGCGGGACGATTTTCAAGCTTTTCCGGACATGGCCGCGGTCGAGTCGCGCCGTCTGACCGCTCGGCAGAATCTGCTCTCGCGATTCGATCCCGCCGCACAAGCCGGCGACGTTCTCGCCGTGCAGGCGTATGAGGACAGCTACCGGAAGGCTTTCGATCTGGTCACGTCGACCGCCGCCAGCGCAGCGTTCGAGCTGGCGGGTGAAACGCCCGAACTGCGCGACCGCTACGGCCGCAGCCCGTTCGGACAAGGGTGCCTGTTGGCGCGCCGATTGGTGGAAGCCAACGTGCCGCTCGTCACGGTGAACTGGAGCCGCGACGACGCCTACTGGGACACGCACAGCAACAACTTCAATCTGCTGGAGAAGACGTTGTTGCCGCCGTTTGATGCCGCGTTCTCGACGCTGCTGGATGATCTGTCCGACCGCGGCCTGTTGGAGGAAACGCTGGTCGCCTGCTTCGGCGAATTCGGCCGCACACCGAAAATCAATACGAACGCGGGCCGCGACCATTGGGCTGGTTGCAATTCGGTCGTGCTCGCGGGAGCGGGTATCCGCGGCGGTCAAGTGATCGGCGCTTCGGACAAAGTTGCCGCCTATCCGGTCGCGCGTCCCGTGTCGCCCGGTGACCTGGCCGCGACGATTTATCACGCGCTCGGGATCGACACTCGCCGCGAACTGCGCGACGCGTTCGCGCGGCCCTATGTTCTGGCAACCGGACAGCCTGTGACGGAATTATGGGGCTGAGCAGCCTCGGCGCGAGTCGTCTGGCTGATATTCGCACGCTTGGAAACCGCATCATGAAGTTTCTCGCACCCTTGTTGATCGTCCTGTTGCTCTCGTCCGTCGGCAACGCGCAAGTCGTCAAACGAGACATTCCCTACGCGCAGCCCGCCCACGAACGGCAGGTACTCGATATTTTTTCACCGGCAAACGCGAAGAACCTGCCGGTCGTGTTCTGGATTCACGGCGGCGGCTGGCAGACTGGCGATAAATCGGATGTGCAAATCAAGCCGCAGGTGTTCAACGAGAAAGGGTTCGTCTTCGTCTCCACGAATTACCGGCTGTTGCCGAGCGTCGAGATGGAAACGATCGTCCGCGACATCGCGACATCCATCCAGTGGGTGCACGATCACATCGCCGAATACGGGGGCGATCCCCAGCGGCTGCTGGTGATGGGACATTCCGCCGGGGCGCAACTTGCGGCGCTGATCTGTACCGACGAGCGGTATCTGAAGTCCGAGGGGCTGTCGCTGGCGATCATCAAGGGGTGCGTGCCAGTGGACGGCGACACGTACGACATTCCGGCCATCATCGAAACGGCGGAGACGCGGTGGCGCGTCCACGGATTGCCGCGGGCCAAGTTCGGCCACCGCGAAAAGTTCGGCCACACCCCGGAGAAGCATCGCGACTTCTCCGCTGTGACGCACGTCGCCAAGGACAAGGGGATTCCGCCGTTTCTGATTTTGCACGTCGCCGAGCATCCCGACGTCAGCGCCCAGGCGCAGCGTTTGGGGACCGCGCTGAAGGAAGCGGGCGTTCCCGTCACCGTCTTCGGCGCTCGCGACACGACGCACGGCAAGATCAACGCCAACCTCGGCCAGCCGGACGACCCCGCCACGAAGGCGCTGCTCGAGTTCGTCGAGAAGGTCAAATGAAGCTAATGGCGTGTTCTCCCATTCGCTACTCGCTCGGCAGGGCGGCTATGATGATGTTCGAACCGAACATCACGCCGCCGTGTCGGATCTTCCATGACTGAGCCGCAACGAGCCTTTGCCACGGATGTCGTTCGCCGCCTGCGCGACGCGGGGCACATCGCGCTCTTCGCCGGCGGCTGCGTGCGCGATCTGTTGTTGGATCGTCCTGCGAAGGACTACGACGTGGCCACCACCGCCACACCCGATCAGGTTCGCAAGTTGTTCGGGCAGCGGCGGACGCTGGCGGTCGGGGCGAGCTTCGGCGTGATCATCGTGCTCGGACCGCAGCCGGGCGTGCAGGTCGAAGTGGCGACATTCCGCCGGGAAGGGGATTACAGCGACGGACGCCGGCCCGACCATGTCGAATTCTGCTCGCCGGAAGAAGACGCCCGGCGGCGGGACTTCACGATCAACGGGATGTTCTACGACCCGATCGACAGCCGCGTGCTGGATTACGTCGGCGGCGAAAGCGACTTGGCGGCGGGCATGCTCCGCGCGATCGGCGACCCCCACGATCGGATGCGGGAAGACAAGCTGCGGATGCTGCGAGCCGTGCGCTTCGCGGCGACGCTCGATTTCCAACTCGATTCGACGACTGCCGCCGCCGTGCGGGAGATGGCCGATCAACTGACGGTCGTCAGCGCCGAACGCATTGCACAAGAACTGCGGAAGATGCTCGTCGATCCACATCGCCGGCGGGCGATGGAACTGTGCCGCGACGTCGGCCTGCTTTCCATCATTTTCCCCGAACTAACGTCCGCCGTCGGCGACGGCGGGACCATTCGCGGCTTTGAGATGCTGCACCTCTTACGCGACCCGGGCTTCGAACTGGCGCTGGCGGCGCTGCTGCACGAACTGCCCGCCGAGCCGATGGTCCGCAACATCTGCCTGCGATTGAAACTGTCCAACGACGAAAAAGACCGTATCGTCTGGCTCGTGGCGCACCAGGAGAACTTACGCGACGCGCCGCAGTTCGATCTGGCGAAACTCAAGCGGGCGTTGGCGCATCCGTATCATCCGGACCAACTGCAACTCGTGCGTTCCCGGCTGCTGGTCGATGGGGCCGATCTACATCCCGTGCTGTTTTGCGAGGAGTTCCTGGCGAAGACGCCCGCCGGCGAGATCAACCCGCCGCCGGTGATCACGGGGGACGATTTGATCCGGTTGGGGATGTCGCCCGGCCCGGAGTTCAAGCATCTGCTCGATCAAATCCGCGACGCGCAGCTCAATGGGGAAATCACGACGAAGGACGCGGCGCTCCAATGGCTGCGAACCCGCAAGCGTTGAACGGATGTCCGGATTTCGAGCAAGGCTTGCGGGTTCGCAGCGATCGCCAACCGGATATAATACTGAGACGATGCGTCTCGAATTGCCCGTTTTGCAGAACTGGAGCTGTCACAACTGCGGCGGATGTTGCCGGCAGCATGAGATCGAGATTACCGAGGAAGAACGCCGGCGGATCGTCTCGCAGAGCTGGACGTCCGCCGAGGGCATTCCCCCGAATCAGCCGGTGATCGAGAAGATCGGCGGCGGTTGGTTCGGCAAGGCCCGCTATCGGCTGGCGCATCAGCCCGACGGGGCGTGCGTTTTTCTCGATGAACATGGCCTGTGCCGCATTCACGCCAAGTTTGGTGAAGCGGCGAAACCGTTGCCCTGCCGGATTTATCCGTACACGTTTCATCCGGCGGGAAACGGCGTCACGCTGAGCCTGCGGTTCAGTTGCCCGTCGGTCGTCGGGAATTTGGGCCGGGCGGTGCGGCAGCAGACGAACGATCTGAAGAAGATCGCCGCGTTGGTCGTTCCACCCGGCGCCGAGAATTCCCCACCGCCGAGCGTCAACCGCCGGCAATCGGTGAACTGGTCCGATTTCGGCCGCTTCGTTGACGCTTTGGAAACGTCGATCACTGAGAAAGGCGTCCCACTTCCAGTGCGGCTG
>CAZDGB010000222.1:0-12693 GCA_964504645.1 uncultured Planctomycetaceae bacterium
GCGGGCCGACTGCGACTTGTTGCCGTGAATCGCGTCGGCGGAAATCCGCGCTTCGGCGAGTTGTTCCGCGACGCGGTTCGCGCCGTGCTTCGTGCGGATGAACACCAGCGCCCGCTTGCAGCCGGGATCGCGGAGCAGCGATTTCAGCACCGCCGTCTTGCGCGGACGGTCGACCTGCACGACTTTCTGATCGATGCGTTCCACCGTCGATCCCGGCGGCGTGATGTCGACGCGGATCGGTTCGCGGAGCAGTGTGCCCGCCATTTCCGCCACGGCGGGGGGCATCGTCGCGGAGAAGAACAGCGAATGCCGCTGTGCCGGAAGCGTGCGGAGGACTTTCTGCAAGTCAGGCCAGAAGCCCAGATCGAGCATGCGGTCGGCTTCGTCGAGCACGAAGATTTCCAGGCGATCCAGCCGCACGGCCCGCTGCTGCATCAGGTCGACGAGCCGGCCCGGCGTGGCAACGAGCACGTCCACCCCCGGTCGCAGCGCCTTGATCTGCGGATGCAGACCCACGCCGCCGTAGATCACGGTCTGCCGGAAATTCAGATAGCGTCCATAAGCGGCGAAGCTCGCGCCGATCTGCGCGGCCAGTTCCCGCGTCGGCGCCAGCACGAGGACGCGCGGCGCTTGCGGCATCAACGGCTGCGGGTTCGCGGCGAGCCGTTGCAGAATCGGCAACGCGAACGCGGCGGTTTTCCCCGTACCGGTCTGAGCGCACCCCAACAGGTCGCGTCCTTCCAGCACCGGCGGAATGGCCTGCGCCTGGATCGGCGTGGCATGCGTGTAGTTCTTCGCCGCGAGCGCCCGCTGAAGCGGTTCGATCAACGGCAGGTCGGCAAAACGGATGTTCGATTCGGTCATGTCTACTGCGTTCTCACAATGCTTGAGGTGTGGAAACACGGCGTTGGGCTATCGGCGTGCGGAAGAACGTCCCTTCACGGACGTTTCCCGAACGTCGGACGCCGCAGACCCAACGCCGCCGGCGCGATGATCGCACCGATTTCACAAGGGCTGTCGGCAATGTCACTCGCGGACCGCAAAGTTCTCCGGGACACAGACAAATTGCCTGCGTGACTGCGGAGAACCGACCGCTGAGGGCGACGCCGAACAAGGGTTGCCGCCAGCTTCCGGGGCAGCCTCGTTAAGAAGTTCCTGTCGAATCAAATCGACAGGATCGTCCGCATCGGGCGGAAAGTAAGCCACAGTAGTATATCGGAAATGCTTAACCAGAGAAAGGAGCGATTGCTGGAAAAAGGCGATTTTGTCAAGATTCCAGCGTCCTGCGGCAGGAAGTCGTAGCAAAGAGCGAGCCGCCAAACGGGTTACATTGAGTCTCCATGTTCGAACACTATTCCGAGCCGCTGCTCTCCCGCGTCAAATTCGTCCTGCGGTTGACGCGGAACTTTCTGACAGCGCTGTTAATCATCGCGGGGTCGCTCGTCGCGGGGATGATCGGCTATCGCCATTTCGACCCGATGTCGTGGACCGATGCGTATCTGAATGCGTCGATGATCCTGTCCGGCATGGGACCGGTCGGCACGCCCAGCACGGAGGGCGGCAAGATCTTTGCCGGGACCTACGCCCTGTACAGCGGATTCGTCGTCGTGCTGACGGCGGGCATCGTCCTCGCGCCGGTCGTGCATCGCATGCTGCATCGGTTCCATCTCGCCGGCGAACACCACAAGAAGACCGCCCGTCCCGCGACGCCTCCGCAGGAGACCATCCCGTGAGCAAATCCGGCAACGCCCCGCGCAAACCCGCGACGAAGTTCCCCCATCTGCGGAAGCAGATGCAGAAGAACGTCACCGCCAACCGCCCGCTTCAAAAACCGCGCGGAACGATGCCGGGCCGAAAAGGTGGGAAATGACGACGCTGCTGCGAAGCGTCGCGAAGGTCGATCGGCGCACTCTCGTCGGGTTGATCTGGCTGCTCGCGTTTTCGCTATATTTCTATGCGTTCGATCTGCCGAACAACGCGCCGGCGACGCGCTGGCAGATGTGGCAGGTCGTTCCGTTTCAACTGCTGGATGTCGTCTGGCCGCTGCCCGAGGCCAACGCGCCACCATCCGGTTGGCAGTATCTGCCGCAACGCTTGCCGGCGATCGGCACGGCGCTCGCGGTTGTCGCCGCCGCATTCGGATATGGTTTGATCGCGCTCCGCACACTGCGGGTGACGAAGGAACTGACGCGGTTGGAACAACTCTATTTCGCTGGCGGCATCGGGCTGTCGCTGTGGTCTTTGCTGACGCTGGGGCTCGGCTTAATGGGTCAGCTCCACCCGGCGATGTTCTGGACCATGATCGCTGCTGGCGTGATTTGTCTCGCCGTCCAAGCCAGAAGCGTCAGCGACGGAACGCGAAGTGAAGACACCGTCGCTGACACTTCCGGCTCGGACAGCCGCTGGAAATTGCACGCCATCGTCATGTGCGTCGTCATGGTCTGGGCAATGCTGCTCGGCGCGCTGACGCCGCAGTCCGATTTCGACGTGCTGGCGTATCATCTCAATGGTCCGAAGGAATGGTTTCAAAGCGGGCGGATCAAATTCCTGCCGCACAACGTCTACACCAGCTTTCCGTTTCTGACAGAGATGGTGCTGCTGTCGGGCATGGTGCTGCTGGATGATTGGAGCTACGGCGCGCTCGCCGGGCAGGCCGCGCTGATGTTCTTCACGCCGCTGACGGCCCTGGGATTGTATTGTGCGGCACGCCGCTGGTTCAGCGACGCCGCGGGTTGGCTGGCGGCGCTCGTCTGGCTGACGACGCCGTGGACCTATCGGATTTCGATCATCGCGTATGCGGAAGGAGGCTTGTCGTTCTATGTGCTTGCAAGTTTTCTCGCCGCCGTTCATGCCGTGCGGTCGGAATCGCTTCGCGCTTCGTGGTTCGTGTTGACCGGTTTCTTCGCCGGCAGCGCGATGGCGTGCAAATACACCGGGCTGACGTCGGTCGTTGTGCCGATCGCCCTGGGATTGTCGGTCGTGCTTATTCGCCGCGGCTTCGCCGAACTCCAGGGTCGTGAATCGTTCGACCGTTCGCCCCCTCACCCTAACCTTCTCCCCCGCAGCAGGGGAGAGGGGACCGGAATACGATTGGGGACGATGGCGACACTGCTGTTCGCCTATGGGCTTGGCGTTGTGGTCGCTATCGGGCCATGGTTGGCGAAGAATTTGTGGGAGACCGGCAACCCGGTGTATCCGCTGGCCTATGCCGTCTTCGACGGGCGCGATCTCGATCCCGAACTCAACGCCAAATGGGTGAAGGGCCATGCGACGAAGTCGTATGCCACGCTCGGCGACGGCGTGCGCGATTTCCTGCTGCGATTCCAGGATGTCCTTGCCGACAACGACTGGCACAGTCCGCTCTTGTACGGATTGGCGCCGTTGTCGCTCCTATGGCTTTGGCGCTGCCGGGCCGCGAATGAAGAGGATTGGTCGCAAAAAGGCGCAAAAATCGCAAAAAAAGAGAGAAACTTGCCTCTTTCTTTTTGCGACTTTTGCGCCTCTTTGTGGCCATTTCTCTTCGGGGCGTGGCTCTATCTCGCCTGGCTGTTTCTGACGTGGTTTTTCCTCACGCATCACATCGACCGCTTCTGGATACCGATGATTCCCCTCGTGTCGCTGCTCGCGGGCCTGGGAGCGACGGTATTCACTTCTCCAATCGCGCGTTGGATTGCCGGCCTCGTCATCGCCGCGGGGGTGGCGTTCAATCTGACGATTTGCTCGCTGATCGGCGGTTACAACGCCGGGTTGACTGAGCTATCGCGAGCCCAAGCGATTGCCGAGGCATCTCTGACGCCGGAGATTCGCTGGCTGAACGACGAATATGCCGCGGGCCGTTTGACGCCGGATTTCAAGCTGCTGTGCGAAGGGGAAGCCGCGACGTTTCACGCGCGATTTCCGGTGGCGTATCACTCGGTGTTCGACCGCAGCCTGTTGGAAGACTGGTGCGCCGCAGGACCGGGCCCGGAATTTCCGCTGAAGTCCGCCGAGGAAATCCGCGAAACGCTCCAACGCCACGGCATCACGCACGTCTTCGTGAACTGGTGGTGGATTCAAACGTACCGCGAACCGGGCAATTACGGCTTCACCGATTTCGTGACGCCCGATCGCTTGCGAGAGTTGCAGCAGTTAGGCGTCCTCGGCCCGCCGCTCAGACTCCCCGAACCAATCCGCGGACAGATCTTCCCCGTGAACGCCCGATAGCAACGCTTGCGGGTTCACAGAAATTCCGAACTTTCTGCGTTTTGCGGGGTCTGGTAGAATTCCATCTGTCCCAATTTCGCTTTCCGGAACCCCGACCATGCGTAATGAATCCGAAGTCCCCGTCTCCGATTCGGCGTTCACCATTCCCGTCGCCGATCGCCTCAAACGCTTGCCCCCGTATCTCTTCGGGAAAATCAACAAACTGAAATACCAGAAGCGCCAGGCCGGCATCGACGTGATCGACCTCGGTATGGGCAACCCCACCGACGCCCCCGACCCGCTCATCATCGAGAAGATGCAGGAAGCGCTGCTCGATCCGAAAAATCACCGCTACTCCGTCGCCAACGGCATTCACAATCTGCGAAAGGAAGTCGCCGCGCGCTATTTCCGCAAGTACGGCGTCCGCCTCAACCCCGACGATGAAGTCATCGCCTGTCTCGGCTCGAAGGAAGGCTTTTCGCACATGTGCCTGGCGCTGATGGGCCCGGGCGACACGGCTATCGTCCCCGCACCGACGTTCCCCATTCACGCCTATTCCGTGATGCTCGCCTCCGGCAACGTCATCGCCCTCGACGTCCGCGAGCCGCACAAGTTCCTGGAAAACGTCGCCTACACCTGCGAGCACCTTTACCCGCGGCCGAAGCTCGTCATCGTCAACTTCCCGCACAACCCGTCGGGGACGTGCATCGAGCAGAACTTCTTCGACGAACTCGTGCAGCTCGCGCGGAAGTACAAGTTCTACGTCATCAGCGATTTCGCCTACTCCGACATCTGCTACGACGGCTACCAGGCCCCGAGCTTCCTCTCTAGCCCCGGCGCCATCGACGTCGGCGTCGAGCTGACCACGATGAGCAAAGGCTTCAGCATGGCCGGCTGGCGGATCGGCTACTGCGTCGGCAACCGCGAGATGGTTCGCGCCCTCGCCACGATTAAAGGCTATTACGACTACGGCATCTTCCAGGCGATCCAGATCGCCGCCATCGTCGCCATGCGGCACTGCGAATCGGCCGTCGAGTCGATCGCCCGCGAATACCAGGACCGCCGCGACGTGCTGGTCGACGGCCTGAACCGCATCGGCTGGGACGTGGAGAAGCCGAAGGCCGGCATGTTCTGCTGGGCGAAAATCCCCGACCCGTGGGCCCAGATGGGCTCGATCGACTTCGCCATGAAACTGATGGACGAAGCCGGCGTCGCCGTCTCCCCCGGCCGCGGCTTCGGCGAAGAAGGCGAAGGCTTTTTACGGCTCGCCATTGTCGAAAACAGCCAACGCCTGCGCCAAGCCGTGCGGGCGATTGGCAAGGCGCTGAAGGTGGAAGTCGTGCCGGCGGCGTGAGGAACGATTTCGGCGAAGTCGTAGAGCCGTGTTCCTCATTCGCTTCTTCGGAACCTTGGCCTCAAGAGGGTCGAGATGGGAACTTGCGTTTATTGAATGCCATATCTAAGGCTTTCCTATCCGGCTGATAAGCCGCAGGAATTGTGCGTCGGAAAGGCGAAATTCTTTTCTGACACGCCTGACAACTGGGAATCGCTAGTCGGAATTAAACGCCCAGGCTTTTTAGCTATATATCGCGATTTCCCTCGACTGAGCAGCAATGAAGTCGGCGACCCCATATTTGGCACGCTAGCTCATTGTGACGACATCGAATGGCTTGACGAGCATATTGATTCTACAGTGGCAATTATCTTTTTCCTCGGCGACGTCACCTCTCAGGAAAGACCGTCCGAATGTTTCGCATATCAACGGTTCGAGTTTAGAAACCTGCAAACTGGGGATCCAAATTGCGTCAGTTTCTGGACTAAACACGGAAGAATAATCGAATCAACTCAGAGCTTGAAGATTCATCCTCCAATAGGTGCGCGAGGCAAGCTCAAGGATTATGTATGCCACGTTAACACGATAGAAAACAGGAAATTACTTGACCGTTTTGTAGTCAATCCTCATGACCGAATTGCTGTTGCAATTCGCCAGTATTTTCGAACACAGTTCTCTGACGCATTCACGTCACCGCTGGCGGAAGATTACGCCCTGCACTGCGGAGCAATTGAAGCAGCGCTCGACATCGATGGACTTTCGCCCGGCGTGGGTTGCCGCTTCGCGAAGTTGCTCACGGACATTTTTGGGACCGCTGATCGATTTGAAGAGTTTTTCCTTGGACTGTATGTATCGAGATCCATTTTTGTTCATGGAGCTCCGACGGTTCCGCCAACAACATCTCCGACGAAGGAATCGGCGGCGTACGCGATGTTCAAAAAAGCCCAAGCTAAGCACGCCGTATTGCGTGCCTTAACGCGGGATGTAATTCGGTATGCGTTGGGATCGCGAGAAGGCTTCAGGGGACTTTCGTTTAATGATTCTGCTCAAGTTCTGCTGAGAAAGGTGTTGCATTCGTCGGAGACGTGGAGGTGTGCAAAAACGTTGTTAACCATGAAGGGTTGTGCTGCCAAAATCACTTCGATGAATCAGGAGGATTTCAAGCAATGTGAACAACTACGAGATGAAATGTCGAAGTGCTTCGATTGGAGCTGTGTCGAGGATTCGGTTGACGATAAGCACGTGCTTTCGGCAATTCGTTCTTGTGCGCTTATCATAGCAAAGTTGACGAAATCCCAAGGCGACGTATATGCAGAATCAGACCAACTCGGAGAGGCCGCTGATAAATCTGACTTGGACTTTATCCGAAAATGGAGCTATCGAGATCCTTGGTATCCTTTATTGAATTGTGGAACTCCGGTTTCTTGTATCCAAGGAATATTGCGTGAGTTGACACGATTCTTTGAAATAATAAAGTGAATTAGGTCGGTTCCACGGGAGCTCAATTTGACACCGAATTACGACTTGGACAGCCGATGACTGATCGGGGCTTGACGATCAACGGGAGTAAGCGCCGGGCGAGCGCCAGTTGCACACCTCACTAGAGGTACACTCTCTCGCACGCAGGTCTCTCCGCCGCCTCCAGCAACGCCACAATCTCCTCCACCTCCCCCACATCATTAAATACCCGCCGGGCCGCCCGCAGCCGTTCTTGCCAGTAGATGCGGAAGAACTCCGCATGGTCGCCACCCAATTCGCCGCGCATGCGGTCGAGTTTGGCTTGTTCCCAGTGGCTCAGTTGAAATTGGTTGTTCTCGTCGAGCGAGGGCGGCCACAGCCCACCCTACACAACGGCCTGCCAGACGCCGACGGGGCCAGCTTGCAGCACGTTCTCCACGTGACACGGTTCGAGCGTGGCAATGGACTCCGTGAAGATGTTCCGCCACTGCCGCTGGTTCCAGGGTGAAGGGAGTTCGATCGCGGCGTCGAGGGTCAACTCGGCGAAGGTCGGCGGCTGGAGCACGAAGAGCAATCGCGGCACGACGACCAGAACCGCAGTTTCGGACTCTGTGTGCAGGAAGGCGAACAGATGCTCGGCGTGCGGGCCGGTCACGTTCAAGGGTTGGTAGACGCCGCGCTCGAATAGGTCCGGCAGTTCGCGGCGCAGGTGCAGGCAGCGATTCACGATCTTGAGCTTGAGCGAGTTCCAAGCGGCAGGTTCAAATTGATCGCGCTGCAGCGCCGGCCAGGTCGGCGACTCCTGCTGCAATTGCTGCAACGCCTCGCGCCGCGCGGCATAGTCGACCGGGCGTCGATTGTCCGGATCGACCAGGCTGTCGTCGAAGAATTCCATTCCCTGATAGGTGTCCGGCGCACCGGGACACAAACAGCGCAGCACAGTCTGCGACAGCGAGTTCCATCCCCCCAACCAGCGAATCGTCTGCTGGAAGTTCTCCAGGTCCGCGAGGAATTCGGGCGACGACGAAGGATCGAGAATCCGCTCGATGAACTGGCCGACGGCGTCGTCGTAGGCGTGATCGGGATTGATCCAGCTCGAGTGGACCTTTCCTTCGCGGACGGCCTTGGTCATGTAGTCCTGAATGCGGCGCACATAGTTCGCCTGCGGGCCGCCGTGCGGCCAACTGCCGACCAGCGTCTGATAGAGCAGATATTCTTCGTTCGCGTCGGGAATCGCGGTGCCGTCTTCCAGCGTCGTTAGATGCCTGGCGTTTAAGGCGCGCCAGAGGGAAATGTGTTGCTCCCACTCGTCGGGGCATTCCGAGAGGACGTTGATCCGCGCCCGCACGTCTTCGCTGCGCTTGGTGTCGTGCGTGGAGAGAGGCGTCATCGCCGCCGGCTGGGTCGCGGCGCGCTGTGTGAGAAAATCATGGAGTTCAAGCGGCGAGCGTCCCATTCGCGCCGGATGCCCGCCGACTTCGTTCAGCGAGACCAGCCGGGTGAAACGATACAGGACGGTGTCTTCGACCCCTTTCGCCGTCACGGGGGCCGTCAACTGCTGGAAGCGGCCGGCGATCTCCCGCTGCAAGTGCCGGTATTCGTCGGACACGCCGTCGGGGATCGGATCGTTGAGGAGCAGCACGTCGGCGATGAATTGAATGATGGGACGGCCCAAGAGCGGATTGTTCCGCCGCGCCTGTCCCGCCGCGCGGAGCACGAGGACCCGGTCTGACGGATGGGCTTCCTGGGCGACGTAACTGCGATACACGGAGAAGCAGGCCACGATTTCCCGCAGCGCATGCCGCAACGTGTTCAGCGTGAAGTCCTGCGTGTACCAGTGCGACTGAGCGAGGCGGTCGATGCGGTACGCCAGCATGTGTAGTTCGCTCGCCATGATCGACTGCATCATGCGGATCTTGGCGTCGTGGACGAGTTCGCCGAAGGAGCTTGTCTGGCCGGTGCAGCGGACATAGACGCCGTTCAATGCGGCGGCTTGGGACGCGTCGACGAACAGGCCGTTGATTTCATTGAGGACGTCGTAGCCGGTCGTGCCGTCGCACAGCCAGGTCGTCGGCAGCGGTTCGTGGTCTCCCAGGATTTTTTCGACGACGACGTAGACCCGCGGGCTGGCGGCGCCGAGCGCGGCGAGCTGCTCGTCGACCAGCGGCTCCAGTTCCGTCCAGGGAATTTCGCTGCCGCTGGCTTCGTGGATGCCGCGTGCGATTGCCGTCAGTGCGTAACGCTGCAGGCGCTGGAGGTATTCTTCCGGATCGCGCAAGCCGTCGATGTAGTCGATGCGGAAGCCGTCGACGATGCCGGCGGCGAGCCACTCGAACGCCAGCGCATGGATCGCCTGAAAGACTTCGGGACGTTCCGTCGCCAGCGCGGCGAGATCGTTCACGTCGAAAAAGCGGCGATAGTTGATCTCATCCAGCGCGACACGCCAGTAGCACGGACGATAAGCTTGGGCTTCGAGCAACGCGGCCAATCGCGCGAAACTTGCCGAATCGCCGGAGCGGCCGGACAGATCGGCGACGGCGGCTTGAACGTGCGGCGTCAGGGCGGGAGCGTTCTGTACCAGGTCCCGCAAGCGGCGCTTGATGACCGCGATCTCCGCCAGGCCCGCGCGCACGCGCTCCGCATCGGGGTCGTCCCGCGACGGCAGATGTCCCGCCGCGGCGAGTATGCTCTGCAATTCCAGTACGCCGGGATCCTCTGGGCCGATCTCGGTTTTCGCGGCATCAAGCGCCGGGCCGAGCACCGTTTCCAGCGTTCGCGGGTCGAGCGGCAGCCGGGTCTCGTTCACGAGCAGGCACGCCTCTCCCTGCTCGAAGCAGACGCGGATTTTGCCCCCTTCGAGCGCGCGGCCGTACGGCTCGTCGAGAATCGGCAGCAGCACCTTGCCGCGCAACCGCTCGCGCTGCGCGTCGTGCCAGGCGATGTCGAAGTAATCGGCATACGGCGACGACGGGCCGTTCTCCAGCACGTCGTTCCACCACGCGTTGTCGGGACCGACGTGCATGTGATTGGCGACGATGTCGAGGATCAATCCCATGTCGCGGCGATGCAATTCATCGGCGAGCGCCGTCAGGTCGTCGAGGCTGCCCAATTCAGGATTCAACCGTCGATGATCGACGACGTCGTAGCCATGCCGGCTCCCCGGCCGGGCCGCGGCCAGCGATGACACGTAGAGATGCGAGATGCCGAGATCGTCCAGATACGGAACGATTTCGAGGGCATCCCGCAGCGTGAATTCGGCGTGCAGTTGCAGCCGGTAAGTCGCTTGCGGAGTCCGGCGGTGCGCCTGCAGACGCTGCACGACCTGATCCACAACCTGTTGTGCAGGGGAAGGGGACTTCATGAAATTGCCGTCATTTGAAGAGTGAGCGCCGGGCGATGTGACGAGCCATCGAAACTTCGTTTGGATCGGAGCGGAAGATTACCACTTCATAATATGCGGCGGCGTGTTGAATGTCGGCACAAAGATTGCTGAAGGGAACCCTGATTTTTAGAAGTCAGACCATTGTGGAATTCTGGAGAAAATGCTCGAAATAGAGCGACACGGCGTTTCACCGGTCACAAGAAGTCCGCATGAATCATCGCAAACTGCCCGTCGGCGCCGAGATCGTCGCCGACGAAATTGATTTTCGCGTTTGGGCTCCGGCTCTCTCGAGCTTGATCCTGATCTCCGAACAGGGTGTGCGCGTCGAATTGGATCGCGCCTCGAACGGCTATTTCACCGGCCGCTGGAAACCGAAAAAGAGCAGCGTCCGCTATCAACTGGAACTTCCCAGCGGGGAACGGATTCCCGATCCCGCGTCGCGATTCCAGCCCGACGGACCGCACGGTCCGTCGCAAGTAATCGATCCGACGCAGTTCGTGTGGACCGACCAAAACTGGCGCGGCCGTCCGCTGGAGTCGTACATTCTCTACGAGATGCACGTCGGCACGTTCACGCCGGAAGGAACGTGGGCCGCCGCGCAGCGCGAACTTCCCGAGTTGGCCGCCGCCGGGTTCACGGTTCTGGAGATCATGCCGGTGGCGGAATTTCCCGGCAAATTCGGCTGGGGCTATGACGGCGTGAGTCTCTTCGCGCCGACGCGGCTGTACGGCACGCCGGACGATTTCCGGCGGTTTGTCGACGCGGCGCATCGGCACGAGATCGCCGTGATTCTGGATGTGGTTTACAACCATCTCGGCCCGGACGGGAACTATCTGGAGAAGCTGTCGCCGAACTACTTCTCCGACCGCCACACGACCGATTGGGGCCGCGCGCTCAATTTCGACGGCGAGTGTTGCGAGCCGGTGCGCGAGTTCTACCTCGCCAACGCCGGGTATTGGGTCGACGAGTTTCACGTCGACGGATTGCGGCTCGACGCGACGCAGGCCATCAAGGACGACTCGCCGCGGGAGATCCATCTTTTGACCGAGATCGCGCGGCGGGCGCGCGCGGCGGGGAAAGGCCGCGAGATCATCGTCATCGCGGAAACGGATCAATTGGAATCCGAGCTCTGCCGGCCGGAGAGTCGCGGCGGCTGCGGGCTGGACGGCATCTGGAACGACGACTTCCATCATGCGGCCCTGGTCGCCATGACGGGCCGACGCGACGCCTATTTCGGGGACTATCGCGGCGAGCCGCAGGAGTTCGTGTCATCCGCCAAGTATGGCGGGTTGTACCACGGCCAGCGCAGCTCCGGGCGGCAGCAGCCGCGCGGACGGCCAGGCTTCGATCTGCTGAGCGCAGCGTTCATTTCGTTCGTGCAGAACCACGATCAGATCGGGAATTCGTGCCGCGGCCTGCGGCTGCACGAGTTGACGACGCCGGGCCGTTACCGAGCATTCTTGGCGCTCTTGATGCTCAGTCCCGGGACGCCGATGCTGTTCCAGGGGCAGGAATTCTGCGCGTCGACGCCATTCTGCTATTTCACCGATCATCTGCCTGAATTGGCGCGGCTGGTGACGCAAGGCCGGCGCGAACTGCTGGCGCAGGTTCCAGAGTTCGGCGACGAAGCGATCCGCGAACTGCAGAACCATCCGAACGACGAGCGGACGTTTCAAAGCTGCCGGCTCGATCTGTCGGAGCGCCACACGCACGCCGCCGCGTACCAATTGTGCCAAGACCTGATTCGTTTACGGCAAGCGGAACCGGCTTTTCGGAGTGCGGAACGCCGGCGAATCGACGGCGCCGTCCTGGGACCGCAGGCGCTGGTAATTCGTTATTTTCTGAACGACGAGGCGGATCGGCTGCTGCTCGTCAATTGGGGGCCGGAACTCGCGTTGACGTGTCTGTCGGAACCGCTGCTCGCGCCGCCCGAACGAGGATTGTGGACCGCGGTGTTTTCCACAGACGGCACGGAGTACGATGGCCCGGGCCTTGCGGCCCTGGAATCGCCCCGCCGAGGCTGGGTGTTGCCGGCCGAATCGGCGGTGTGGTTGAAGGCGGACATGGCTGCAACGTGATCCGCGCAGCGCAAGCGAATGAGCGACAAATAACTTTCATTCATTTCTTTAACCTGCACGATGACTGACGAAGCGCTCTGGTACAAAGACGCGATCATCTACGAAGTCCACGTTCGCGCCTTCTTCGACAAGGACGGCGACGGGTACGGCGACTTCGCCGGACTGCGCGAGAAGGTCGATTACCTCGCCGACCTCGGCGTGACGGCGATCTGGCTGTTGCCGTTCACCGCGTCGCCGCTGTAGGACGTCGGCTACGACAT
>CAZDGB010000223.1:0-12662 GCA_964504645.1 uncultured Planctomycetaceae bacterium
GAGTTCAACTACGGCAAGAAAGACGACCGTGATGTGTGGATCGGAATAGACAAGGGTGGGGTGCAGTGGCGATTGACGTGCGAACCGTGCGGCTGGCAACTCGACAGCGATCTTCTGGCGGCGCCGGCGGCATTCGTCAATCTGAGCGACAGCCTGTTCATGCTCGTGGGGGTGTCGATGGCGAAGGGATCGGGATGGAATCCATTGCTGTTTAATCTTCTGCCGTAACGGAACCCACGCCCGCTGCGAAACTACGTGTGTTATCTCTTTTTCTTTGTTGTAAAGAGAGCCGCTGGCGCGAGCGTGTCCGCTAGGCGCAAAAGTTCTTCCCGCGCCCAAGTCGAAGTCGGCTTGCAGACCCTGGCGGCGGCAGCATCCATGCGTTCTCGCTCTGACTCGTTCACGAGGATGATGAGACGACCAGTCTTCGCAACTCCGGAGAGTGGTTTGCGTCCAGCGGGAGACATCTCGAAATTCCATGTACATGGTGAATTGACAAATGGGTAATTGCATGAACATGATATCGCCGGCTGGTTGGTTTGCAATGTGCAACCCACCAAAGCGAACAGCCGGAAGCACTGGCATGCTCTCGGCTGTCCTCACCATGTCCACTTTGGAGGTCAGAGCATGGCTACGCAGATTCTACACGACCGAGGCAGTCTCACGAAACTGGAAACGCCGCCCCGCCCGTATGTCCGCGACGGGCTTCAGCCGCGGGTGATTTATTTCCCGCCCGGCATCATCGAGGAACACGACCGCGAGCCGGGCCAACTGATCGAACTCGTGACGCTGGCCATCTCGAAGTTCCTTCGGCCTGGCGAGAAGCTGAAGCGGGTCATTATCGCCGAGGCACCGCCGGCGATCACCTGGACGCGGACGCACAGCGGCGAGTCGGTCGACCTGATCGAGCCCGATCCGGCCGACATCCGCATCGAGGACATCGCGGCGGCGTTGTCGAAGCTCTGCCGGTTCTCCGGTCACACGTCGGAGTTCTATTCCGTCGCGCAGCACAGCGTCATCGTGTCGCGTCTCTGTCCGCCGAAGCTCCGGCTGCACGGATTGCTGCACGACGCGGCCGAGGCGTTCACAAACGATCTACCGACGCCTGTGAAGTCTATCCTGACGTCGGAAGCGAGGGCGGAGTTCAAGTTGATTGAGTCTCGGCTGCTGCGTGCCATTGGGGAGGCGTTCGACGTCGACTTGATGCCGAGCAAGACTGTGAAGCATGCGGACCTAGTGGCGCTGCGGCATGAGGCCGAACTGCTGCTGCCGGAACCGATCGCCGGATTTGCCGACCTGCCCGGCGATCCGTGCGAGCCGATCACGCCGTGGCGGGCGGAAGTCGCCGAGAAGAACTTCCTCGCGGAGTTTGAGAAACTGACGAAGTGACGTTCGATTCCAAGCCCCTCTGTCGCGTAGGCAGAGGGGCGATTTCTGTTGGTCAAGCAAGGGGAAAAACAATGGCAACGGCGAAGGAAGTCGCTGAGTGGATGGCATCGCATTTACAGGAGAAGGGTTACTTGGAACAGGAGTGGGCTTTCTGGCAGATCAGAAAGAAGTTTGGCGAGGAATTTGGCTACATGAACAAGAATGGCGGCTGGTCAATAAGCCGGACGGTCTTGAGAGAGTTCAAGAAACTGACGACGGGAACCGCCGTCTGGAATCGGAGCGACAAAGGCTGGAGACGCGTCGGTGATAAAGAGAAGTATCGCGGTAGAGTCGAAGGACAATAATTTAGAAAAGGCTCGCAATGTCCAAGAAACGCGGCAACGGCGAAGGTTCGATCTACTTCGACAAGGTTCGCAAGCTCTGGGTCGCCAAGGTGCTGTTCATCGACCCGGCGACCGGGAAGAAACGATCGCGGCGCCAGTATGCGAAGACGCGGACGCTTGCCGACGCCAAGCTCGACGACATGAAGGCAGACCGGAAGGACGGCACGCTCTGCGCTCCATCGACGCTGACCGTGGGGGCGTGGTTCGACGCCTGGCTCGCCGACATCATCAAACCAACGAAGCGGGCGGCGACGTATGCCTGCTACGAGCAGAACGTGCGGCTGCACATCAAGCCGGCGATCGGCGACCGCTTCCTCTCCGACGTCAACGCCGACATCCTGCAACGCTTCTACGGCGATCTGGCGCGGGCTGGGAAGTCGCCCAGGCTGCGGGAACTGATTCACGCCATCCTATTCGGCGGGTTCAAGCTCGCGACGTCGCGGCGCCACATCGGCCGGAATCCGTGCGAGGACGTCCGACCACCCAAGGTGGAGACACGCGAGATGACGGCGTTGACCGCCGAAGAGGCCGTGAAGTTCATGAAAGCCGCCGAGGGTGATCGGCTCGAAGCGCTCTTCGTCCTGGCGCTGGCGACTGGCTGTCGGCAGGGCGAACTGCTGGCGCTGCAGTGGGGCGACATCGACCTGAAAGCCGGCACGCTGTCCGTCATGCGGACGGTGGTGGAGATCAAGGGCGAGTTCATCGTCAACCCGCCGAAGACGAAACGCGGGCGCCGCATGGTCGTCATCCCGTCGTTCGGCATCGAGGCACTCAAGCGCCATCGGGTGCGGATGCTGTCGGAAGGACTGGCTGCCGCCGATCGGCTCGTCTTCTGTCGGGAGGACGGCGGATACCTCTCCCGGAAGCGGTTGCCGGAGCAATCGTTCGCCCGGATCCTGAAAGCCGCCAAGGTGCCAACGATCAGATTTCACGACCTCCGGCATTCCGCCGCAACCCTGCGTTTTGCCGCCGGAGATAACCCGCTCGTGGTCCAGCAGTTGCTTGGTCACGCCCGGATCAACACCACGCTATCGGTGTACGGTCACTGCTTGCCGACGATGCAGGTTGAGTCGGCTGCGAGGTTTGACCGGATGATTTCGGAGACGGGTTGCCCCACGGTTGCCCCAATTGAGGCGGCAGGCTGATGAAACACGCGATATGTGTAGGCGATTTTCGACGGAGCAGGGCAGGTGGACATGATGGCTTCATCATGCCGATTGGGATGGCAAGTGAAAAGGATTGCGAACGGCAGATCGTTCCCGCCGTCGCGGACGGCGGGCTTCAGCGGCTGACAACTTCCACGTCGTTGACGATGCGGCCTAAGCCCTGGATGCGGCGGAGGGATTCCTGGGCCATCTGCTTCTCGAAATACGTGCGGACCGAACCGGTCAGCACGACATCCTCGCCGCGAAGTTCGTAGCGGATGCGGCGTCCGGTCAGATGCGGCTGCCGTGCGAGGGCGTGGCCGATCAGGTCGTCGAGCGAATGGGCGGAATCGAGATACTGGATGGCCGGCATGATGGATCGACGGGTTGAATCCACGAGCGGACGACGCCCTCGGCCGGAGAATTCGGTCCGATAGGAAAAGGAATCGACGCCCAACGAACTCTAGGTTGCGTTTTGGCAACATGCCGGCTGGAAAACCGAAAAAAATGAGACGATTTCAACGGCGATTCCTGCCGGGCACACGGCGGCGGCGAAACGCGGCATCGGCTGTAAGTGCCGATCTCGTGGGCAGTTCAAAGCGGGTGCCGCGCGCGTGTCGGCAATTTCTGCCGCGGTCTTGACCCGAACGGCAAATTCTCCTACAACCCGCCCGCCGCGACCGACTGGGCCACGAAAACCGGTGGCGGCGCCTCTCTCGATCCCATCAGCCCGTCAAATCTCCGTTCCCGGTCACTTCAAACAGGAAGTCGCCCATGTTGCGATGTCACGCTCGTTTCCTCACTGCTAGTGGAGTGTTGGCGGTTCTCGCCGTCGCCTCCTCCGCCCAGGCCCAGTTGTTCGGCCGAGGCTGCGACTGCGCCGTCCCGTCCGTCTCGTCGGTTCAATCGGTGTCGGTGTCGTCGTCGGCCGCATGCCAGACGGTGATGCAGCCCGTCGCCCAGACCTGCTACCAGTCGGTGCCGGTCACGGAATACCATCCGGTGACGCAAACCGTCCGCCGCCCGAAAATCGAGGCGCGGATCGTCAACCAGGACGTCGTCGAGTACATCCCTCAGACCGAGGTCCATACGGTCGACGTCCCGACGGTCACCTATCAGAACGTCACCGAGCAGCAGCAAGTCTGCCGGAACGTCGCCCACGTGCAGACGCACATTCAGCAGAACTACCGGCCGTCGCCGTGCGAATACGACAACCGCCGCAACCTCATGGGCTGGATGAACCGCTCGGCGTATGAGTTCCGTTCGATGTTCGTGCCGACGCATACCGTCCACCGCCAGATGATTCCGCAGACCATCGTGGAGAACGTGCCGGTCACCCGCCGCGTTGCCGTCCATGGCTCGAAGCAGGTCAGCTACAACGTCACGAAGATGGTGGCCCAGCGCAGCACGCGGCAAGTCGCCATGAACCACGTCAGCTACGAAGACGTGCAGACCACGACGCACGTGCCCCGCGTGGTGATGAAGTCGGTGCCGATCGGCACGCAGATGTCGTTCACGCCGCTCGGTCCCAGCTCCAGCTCGCTGTCGCTGCAGCCGACGCCGGATTCGGCGATGTCCCGCAGCCCGGCGCCGAACCGTTCGGCGAACAGCCTGAAGAAGGATGCTTTCCCCGCGGAAAACAATCCGGACCAGTACAAGGACCAGCCGATCAAGCCGAAGCAGATTTCCTATCCGCAAAATCCCGCGGCGAACCCGGTGATCCAGCCGGAAGACCGCGTGACCCGCTCGCCGGAAGCCCAGACCCCGGTGACGCGTCGCAGCTCCCCTCCCTCCATGGTTCGTGTCAATAAGTGGGTCGCTCGGACCCCGAAGTTGCCGGCAGGCCCCGCGTCTGACATGTCTTTGGCAGACGCCGACCGGTAATGCATTCACGTTGAGTTTGTTCCCGCCCCCCTCCGGGCGTCGGTTCCCCGCCGACGCCCTTTTTTCGTTTTTAGCGGTACGATTGCGCTGAGCGGGCTAACGATTCTCCATTGTGGATTGCCTTTCCGCGGTCTGTTGTTTATCCAAGAAGCCGTCGTCGTTCGGCGCGGGTCTCCCGACCCCGTCGGTTTTCCGTCATCCGTCGTTCCCAACCCACCACCTCCAACCCCCAATCCTCCGTGGCCTCTCGCATTGTCACGCTGAGCGTGCTGCTCGCCGGCATTTTGTTGCTGGGGCTGATGTTCTATCAGGTCATCGCGCCGTTCCTCCTGCCGATGTTCCTGGCCGCGGTGTTGGCGATTTTGTGCCGGCCGCTCTATCTGCGGCTGTTGCCGAAATTGTGGAACCGGCCCGATTTGACGGCGGGCGTCGCGACGGCGATCGTGATGCTGCTGATCGTCACACCGCTCGCCGTCGGCACGCTGATGGGAGCGATCCAACTCAGCCGGCTCACACAGGATGAACTCCACAACTGGGATTGGACCCTCGGCCTGCAGAAAATCTGGACCGATTTCCTCGAACCCGGCCTGACGAAACTGCAGGAGCGCTTTCCGAAGCAGGTGGACGTCAACACCATCCGCGAAGACTTCGCGGGCAATGCCGAGGCGATGGTGAAATCGATAGCTGCCCGCACGTTCGCCCTGGCGTCGTCTACCGTCGGCACCGTGTTGTCGCTGGTCGTGTCGGGCGGCATGTTTCTGGTCGCGTTCTACTATTTTCTGGCCGACGGGCCGTCGCTGGTCGCCGCCGCGGAAGCGCTCATCCCTGTGCCGATCGAACATCAGCGAAAGTTACAGGACCGCTTTGCCAAGGTGGTCCGCGGCGTGGTGCTGGCGACGTTTCTGGCCGCCTTCGCCCAGGGACTTGCCACGGCGCTCGCGCTGCAGGTCGTCGGCATGCGGCACTTCTTCATCTTTCTGATCGCGGGGACGATCACCGCGCTCGTGCCGCTCGCCGGCACCTGGATGGTCTGGGGCCCGTGCGCCATCTGGCTGGCGGTGCAGGGGCATTACACGGCCGCCGTGGGATTGGCTCTGTTCGGCGTCATCGTCGTCGGCCTGCTGGACAACGTCATTCGCACCTACGTGCTGAACAACAGTGCCCAGCTTCATCCGCTGCTGGCGTTCGTCAGCGTGCTGGGCGCGCTGCAGGTGATGGGCCTGTGGGGCATCTTCTTCGGCCCGATCATCGCGAGCTGCCTTTACGCGTTGGTGCAGATCTTTCTGACGGAACTCGATTCGCTCTCCGCAGCACAAGTCTTGCCCGCGCAGCTAGCGACGGAAATAGCCACCCCTGTCATCGTTGCCCCGCAGCCATTGCCTGCAAAAGACAACGGCGTCCCCGCGCAGAAGTAGGGTTAGCCAAGTCTTCGAGGCGAACCCTACCCGACTTCCTCTTGACGCAAACGACAGGTTTTCCTAGCTTCCGCGCCACTTGGAAGGATGCCTTTCTCCGCGCTCGGACAAAAACCATGTCGACTGCCGCTCCGGATTTGGAAAAACCGATCGTCGTTTACGACCGCCGCTTCGCGAAGTTTTCGCGGCCGGCGATTCATCCCGCGGTCAGCCGCGTTTTGTCGCCGATGCCGCGCGGGCGATTGCTCGATCTGCCGGCCGGCAGCGGGGCGTTGTCTTACCGCTTGTATAAAGAAGGATTCGACGTCACGGCGTGCGATCTGAACCCGGGGAATTTCGAGCCGAAGGAAATCCCCGTCGTGCGCGGCGACTTTGCTCAGCGTTTGCCGTTCAACGACGCCACGTTCGACTACGCGACGTTCGTCGAAGGCCCGGAGCACGCCGAGAATCCGTACCAGGCGTTCCGCGAGTTCTCGCGCGTGCTGAAGCCGAACGGCAAACTCGTCGTGACGATTCCTCACTACACGAACATCGAAGCGCGGCTGCGGTACCTGATGTTCGGCACGGTGGAGAAAGCCACGTCGCAGGAATACTTCCGCAACGAACTCCGCGGCATCGCGTCGATGACGCACATCACGCCGCTGACGTACACGCAGCTCCGTTTCTTCCTCGAAGCGTCCGGACTGACGATCGAGGCCATTCACCGCGACAAGTGGAAATGGCGGCAACTGTTTCTGGCGCCGTTCACGCTCGCCTTGCAGGGCCTCACCGCGCTGATGGGCCGCGCGGCTCAAAAGAACTACTGGGTCCGCGAGGCGAACTCGCAGCAGTTGCTCCAAGGGGGTAACACGCTGATCATCCTGGCCCGCAAAGCGGCGTAAATAGGCTTCAAAGCCGCGGATGGCATCCGCGGTTTTTGTTCAACGGCGTCGCTCAGAAGACCGCGGTTGCCAACCGCGGCTTTATGAACGTCACGGTTTGACCCGGACAAGTTTCATCAATCGGCCGGAGACGTTCCAGTCCTGGACGTAGAGGTTCCCCTCTTTGTCCCAGTAGGAACCGTGCGTGCCGCTGAAGATGCCTTCTTTCCACTGCTCTTGCGGGACGTTGAAGTTCACCCGCGTCGCCGGATCGGGGTTGTGGCCCAGCACCGCCATGATCGTGTTGTTCTTGTCGAGAATCACCAGCCGGCCATGCAGATCGGGAACGGAAACGTAGTCGCCTTGGACCGCGGCCGACGTCGGCATGCCGAGACCGGTGATCACGACGTCGATAAACTCGCCATCCAGGCTGTAGTGCAGCAGCCGTCCCCTCGGTTCCTTGCTGCCCGCCGGCGTGTGATTGCGGTCGCAGATGAGGAGCCGCGGCGGATCGTAGCGGGTGTCGAGCACCATGCCGTGGGCCGTGCTGAACTGCTTGGGGCCGATCCCTTTTTCGCCGCCGAAGTGCAGCAGATATTTGCCGGTCTTATCGAACTTGAAGAAGTAATCGCTGGCATAACCGTCGGCGAGAATGATGTCGCCGTTCGGTGCGACGGCGATCGCGGTCGGACTGAACTTCTGCAGGTTGAGGCCCGATTCTTTGGGAAAGGGCAGCTTGAGGACGATCGCGCCGGTCTCGGCGTTGAATTTGATTCCTTCCGCGTTCGCGTTCCGCGCTCCGTAAAGGAATTCGCCGTCGGCTTCCTCGCGGATCTTCAGGTCGTGGATATTCGAGTACTCGTCGCCGAGGAACCGGCGGATCACCTTGCCGTCGGGACTGAAGACGAAGACGCCCGCGTTAGCGCTGGTGTAAATGTTGCCGGCCTTGTCGACGACGACGCCGCCGTGCGTGGGGCCGATTTGCGATTTGCCGTTCTCATCGAGTCCCCAGCCGGGAACCGTGTCGAACGTCATCAGACCGCACCCCATACGGACGGGCGGAGTCTTTTCGGCGGCCCACAACGGCGACGCGACGGCACACAGAACGAGCAGCGAACAGATCCGCATGATGGCAACTCCGGGGGAAAAGACTGCGAGCGAACGCCGCGGGCATTATGTCGGCGGAGGAGGAGCGATTGCAACCGCCGCCACGCCTTCTCCGAGCGGGGGGCGTAAGCCCACTGAATGAGCGTGTTTCAACAATCGACGCTGCTTTCAGGGGGCTCACGCCCCAAGCTCGGAATGCGCTCACCGCGGTGAGACGCCGATTCGCCCCGCCACGAACTCCGCCATTTGTTTCATCACCTCGAACGGAATCTCGTGCGCGCCGGGGAATTCGAGGAACTCGACCGGGTTGCCCGCGGCGGCGAGTTCGTCCCGCAGCGTCGTCGCCGCTTCGAACGGCAGGATCGGATCGTAGCGGCCGTGCGATTGCAGCACGGGCATCCCGGAGCGGGCCGGCAACAGTTTCTCCCATTCGTCGTGATTGATCAGCGATCCCGAGAGAATCACCAGCCCCGCCGGCGCGACCGGCAGTTGCAGCGCAACTTCCGTGCTGAGCATCGCCCCCTGCGAAAAGCCGCCGAGAACCGTGCGCGTCGCCGGGAGGCCGGTCTGGGTTTCCGCGTCTTTCAAGAGTCGCAGCATCTTCTCCCGGGCTTCAGGCAGTCCGACCGGCGTGTGCGTCGTCAGTTCTTTGTAACGGCCGGACTCGATGGCCAGTTGCAGCCGCCACAAATCGAGGTTCCACCACGCCCGCCCGCCCGGCATCCCGCGCTCGGTCAGATCGATCGGCGCCGCGGGGAAAATCAGCCGCAAGCGATCGGCGAGCGCCGGCGCGAATTTGAACAACATCGGCGCGAGCGGCACGAGATCTTCGCCCGGCGCGCCGTAGCCGTGGCTGAGCACGAAGTTCAACTGCACCGCCGAGGTGTCGGACGGTTCGATCACCTGTACCGTCAACCCGCCCCAGTCCGTCGTCCGATTCTCCATCGCCGTTCCTGTCTGACAAATTTGTGTGGATGCGACGTCAACATACCAAGGAGCCGCGCACGAAGTAAGCGGCGCTGGGAGCTCAACTCCGCTTGCTTCGTGCGCGGCTCCCTATCGATTACAATGCCCCATCATGTTGCAGACCTACGAACAGCGCGGCATCTCCATTCGCTATCCGTCGGCGTGGGAATTGTCGGAAGAAGAAGCCGGCGGCCAGCGGACGATTACGCTGCAAACGGCCGGCGCGTCGTTCTGGTCCTTGACGGTCTTCGAGGACCGGCCCGATCCCGAGCGCGTTCTCGCCTCCGCGCTACAGGCATTTCGCGACGACTACGAAGATTTGGACATCTATCCGGTGCAGGCGACCGTGCTGCAGCAGCCGGCCGCGGCGGCGGACCTCGATTTTGTCTATCTCGATCTGGTCAACAGCGTCGCGCTCCGCGCGTTCGAAGCCGAGGGGAAGTCGGCGCTGGTGATTTACCAAGGCATCGACCGCGAAATCGAACAAATGCGCCCGCAGTTCGAAGCCGTCACCGAGAGCCTGACGTTCGGCGAGACAGACGAAGGCTGAGAATTCCGTTGGTCGCGATCCGATTTCCGGCAAGCCTGATGCCTTAGCGGGCAACTTCTGACGGAAACTTGGGCAGAACTTTCGTCTGCCCGTTGGGTTCAATGAACGACACTTCGTCAGCCACTCCCATTTGATTCGGCCCTGTCTTTTTTCTCAACAAAGGGTCCGGTTATTGCATAAGTGATCGCTGATCGCGCTCCCTGATTCCGCGTTCTGCGCCCGTTCCTGGGCGTTCGTGGTGGATATTGGCTTGGCACTTTATCGCAGGGGTGTTTCATGTCGCGCTTCAATCGCCGCGGTTTTACGCTCATCGAACTGCTGGTCGTGATCGCCATCATCGCGATCCTGATTGCGCTGCTGTTGCCCGCCGTGCAACAGGCGCGGGAGGCCGCCCGCCGGACGCAGTGCAAGAACAACATGAAGCAGCTCGGCCTGGCGCTGCACAACTATCACGACACGTTCCTCGGCTTTCCGAACTGCTGGAGCTGGGGCGCGGGCAGCGGCGGACCCCAGGAAACGATGTTCGGCCCCTGGGCGCGGACGCTGCCTTACTTCGATCAGGCGCCGCTTTACAACTCGACCGATTTCAACCAGGGCTCGGGCTGCAACTCGAACCTTGCGATGCGGAAGGCCGTGCTGCCGGCGCTGATGTGTCCCAGCGATTCGCTGCAGACGGGTGTCGACATGCTCTACGCCAATGGCGGCTCCAGCACGGGGTACGGAATTCCCGTCGCGCGCACGTGCAGTTGCTATAGCGGAGCGGTCACGGGCGACGTGCCCGCCGCGACATCGTGGTGCAACTGTTCGGGATTCATGTCGAGCTATCGGCCCAGTCACGGCGACGGCGCGACGTATGCCACGCAATACGGCATGCCGGGTTGCGACGCCGCCTGGATCGGTCCCGGCGCGATCGCCAACGAGGCGGCGCCGGGCTTTTTCGGCTTCGGCTACGATGCCGGCGGCGGACGCGGCGTCTTCGTCTGCTACGGCGGCTACTCCAGCTTTCCGTCGCCGCTGATCGGCGTTCGCAACATCACCGACGGCACCAGCAACACCATCCTCTTCGGCCACGTCATCGGTTTCCAGGATTACTGGAATGACGCCTGGTGGCACGGCGCCAGCACCTCCGGGACGACGTTGCCTCCCAATCTGATCAAGAAGGGACCGCTCTGGATCACGCAAGTCGGCAACACGACCGGCACCGCCGCGCAAGTCCTTGGCGCCGGCTGCGTCTCCGATCTGGAATGGGCCACGCGCGGCTTCAACAGCCCGCATGTCGGCGTCTGCATGTTCACGTTGTGCGATGGCTCGGTCCGTTCGGTCTCCGAGAACATCAGCCTCGTCGTCTATCAGTCCCTCGGCAGCCGCGCCGGCGGCGAAGTCGTCGGCGAATTCTGAATCTTATCGAAATTCTCCGAGCGGGGGGCGTGAGCCCCCTGAATGAAGTCGCCACGGCGGCATTCCGAGGGCACGCGTCCCCGCTCGGACAGGAAATCCTGCGAATCTTGGAAGGAGTTTCCGCATGCTCGGCCCCTTGGTCCGCGCCGCAGGGCGGCCGTTGGTCGTTTTCACTCTCATTCTTACCTCTGGTTGCGGCCGCGATCCGAACATCCCGGACTTGGCCCGCGCGACCGGCGTGGTGACGTTCAACGGCGAACCGCTGGCCAACGCCACTGTGCAGTTTGCGTCGACGACCTCCGAGAAGGGGTATCAGCCCGGCATCGGCAGCACGAACGACGCCGGCGAGTTTCGCATCCGCACCTACAACCGCGACGGCGCGGTCGTGGGCCAGCACAAGGTCGTCGTCATCCGGCCCGATGAGACGTCGTTCTTCATCGATCCGCAGACGAACAAGCCCGTCCCGAAGATGGACCCGCGCTGGAAGTTGCCGAAATCTCTGATTCCGGTGAAATACACGCATCTCGAGAAATCGGGTCTCACCGCCGACGTGAAGTCTCGGACGCGGAATGAGTTCATGTTCGAACTGCAGGATGAGTAGTCGTCACTGCCATTCGGTTAGCCGCGACGCGAAGGCTTTGCGCAGCGGAGCGCTCCGCTCCACAAAGCCTCCGCGTCGCGGCTAACCTCCATTCCGCACTCTTCCCACCCCCCGGTCGTCAACGGTACAGTGGGGCGCACAGGACTGGTCCGCGTTCGCCCTCCTCTTTCTTCAAGGGATGCCGTCATGAGTCGCGCCAATCGTCGTCACTTCCTGCAAACCACCGCCGCGCTCGCCGGGGCATCGTTGCCCTACTGGCACACCGCCGCCAGCAACCGCGCCCTGGGTTTTAATCTCGCGAACGGCCGGCCCACGCTGGGCTGCATCGGCACGGGGGACCGTTGGTACGGCGTCGGGCCGGCGGCCATGCAATACGCCGATTGCGTCGCCGTCTGCGATGCCGACGCCATGCACGCCCTCGCCGGGCGGAACAAAGTGAAAGAACAACAGGACGCCCGCGGGGCGAACTTCACCGTCGACATGTACGAGGACTATCGCGGCCTGCTCGACCGCAAAGACATCGACGTCGTGACGATCGTCACGCCCGATCACTGGCACTCGAAGATTGCCATCGACGCCATGCGGGCCGGCAAAGACGTCTACTGCGAAAAACCGCTGACCCTCACGATTCACGAAGGCAAGCAGATCCGCAAGGTCTTGGAAGAGACGAAGCGCGTCTTCCAGGTCGGCACGCAGCAGCGGAGCGAAATGGGCCTGAACTTCCTCAAGGCCGTCGCGATGGTGAAGGGAGGCCGCATCGGCAAACTCAAGAAAGTCACCTGCGACATCGGCGGCGGACCCGAAAGCGGCACGATCGCCGAAGCCAAAATTCCGACCGAACTCAACTGGGATTTGTGGCTCGGCCAGGCGCCCATGACCCCGTATCGGTCCAGCACCGAAGCCAAGAGTTCGAACTCGCGCTATCCGGCGTCGCGCACGCACTACGAATTCCGCTGGTGGTACG
>CAZDGB010000224.1:0-12659 GCA_964504645.1 uncultured Planctomycetaceae bacterium
CCGACGCCGCGCCGAGAATCTGCGTGGACCAATTGCCGGGACAGACCAACGCTCCACGCGGCACGGCGAGATCGACGATCCGCTTCGCTTCAGTCAGTCCGCCGCACGTCGACATGTACGGCTGCACGACCGACACCTTGCCGCGCTCCATCATGTCCAGAAATTCCCACCGCGTGACGCCGTGCTCCCCCATCGCCAGGGGAATCGACGTCTGCTCGGCGAGCCGCGCATACGGCTCGGGCCGATCGACGGGGAAGGGGGTCTCGAAGAAGTAGACGTCGAGTTCCTCCAACTCGCGGCAAATCCGCGCCACCGTCGGCACGTCGTTGAACGCATAACCGACGTCAACCATCAGCGTCAGCTTGGAACCAAGAGCTTTCCGCGCCCGCTTGGCGAGTTTCACCACGTCTTTCGGCGACGACATCATCGGCTCGACTTTGAACGCCTGATAGCCGAGGTCCGCCAGTTGCTCGGCCCGCGCGCATTGCTGCGAGAACATCTTCTCGCCGCCCCACGTGTCGGAGACGAGCGTGCAATACGGCATCACGCCGGTCGTATTCGTTTCGGAATGCGTCTGAAAGAACCCGCGCTGCGAACCGCCGAGCAGTTGCCACACCGGCTGATTCAACGCCTGCCCGTAGATGTCCCACAGCGCGACGTCGAGCGCGCCGAGGATGATGATCTCCCATCCCCGGCGGTTGGTGTGCATGAACGAATCCCACAGGAACTGCCACACCCGCTCCGGATGCGTCAGCTCCCGCCCGATCAGCAATTGGCCGAAGTACGTCTCCGGCCCGCCGACCGTCGCCGTCACGACCCCCGCCGGCACCCGGAACACTTCCGATAGCCCGACCAGCCCGGCGTCGGTGTGCACCTTGACGATGGCCAGAGGCACGATGCCGCCCTTATCCGGGTCGATCTCCGGCCCATCGCCGATGACAAATGTTTCGAGTCGCGTGATTTTCATGGATGCCGAATTTCGAAGTGCGATTCGCGAAAGCCCGGCGACAGTGTCGCCGGGACCCGCCGTCGCCGACGGCGGGCTTTGCACGGCAACACACTCTAGCCCCGCCGCAGAGCGAGGGGTATCTTGAACGCCAGGAAAAATCTTCCCTGCTGCGAGATTCCCCGCATGCCGACGGAACTTTTATCCCCCGTCGCTCCCGTTTCCGACTTGCCGCCGCGCACCTGGCGCGGCTGGTGGCTCGCGTGGCCGAAGTGGCTGCGGATTGGCTGCTGGGCGGCGTTCGGAGTCGTCGTCCTTCAGATCGTCTCCGTGGTCGTCCTCTATGTCGGCTTGCGGGAGCCGCCCGAGATTCAAGCTTTGCGGCGGCAGGGCGTTCATATTTTCTTTTCCAACAAAGGCTTGATTCCCGATTTTTCGATTTTCGGTTGGAATGTTCGCAATCCGCACAATGGCGCGGATGTCGCGCAAGTCATCTTTGAGAGTCCGGCCACGGATGCCGATCTCGTTCATCTGAGTCAACACTTCTCTAATCTGATGATATTGATCATCCACAACGGCGAGTTTACGGCAGCCGGACTGGAAAGCCTGTCCCGGTGTCGTCAGTTGATTTTTCTCGATCTCTCAGGTTCAGAAGTTACCGACGCTCACTTGGCGGGACTTCGGGGGATGCAGGAATTGCAGGACCTTGGGTTAGCCGAGACGCTCGTGACGGATGCCGGAATTCAACACCTGCAGCAATTGCCTAGGTTGAGAGGCTTGAACTTGACGCATACTGCTGTGAGCTTGAATGCCATTCAGCAATGGCGTCAAACGTGGAAGCCCTCCTTCGGCTTTCAAGTGACGACCGAGAAAGACAAATCCGGCGACGGAGTGTCAGGTATGATCCGCTGGATTGACGGCGAGCGCTCGGGACGGTTCCCCGGAGTGTTCAAGATCAGCGTTGACGGGCCAGTCGACGGCGCCCAACTTCAACAGCGTTTGACGGATGTCTCAACCAATCTCAATCGACGGCATCTCTGTTGGCATTTTTCCAAGTTCGCCGGTTTCGAAGACGGCGACTACCGCTTTACCTTGAAGCTCGGCGACGACGAGTCCGAACCGGTTATCATTTCCATCGAAAACGGCAAATCCTCGGTCTCAAATTTCGAGTTTCAGATGCCAGTGACGAAAGAGCAGGCGCTGGGAGTTGCACCATGAGTGCTGTTTTCGGCCTGCCGCCGCGTACCTGGCATGGCTGGTGGCTGGCACGGCCAAGGTGGGTGCGAATCGGTATTTGGACGGGACTGGTTGTTGCGCTACTTCAAGTCGTGCTGGCCTTGTGGATCGTTGTCGGACTGATCGAATCGAAAGAGACCAGAGAGCTGAGACGGCGAGGGGTCGAGTTTCGGTATCGGCAATTGCCCCTTTTCGAGAAGGCCGTTTCCGCGATTGTTCGAATCACCGGGCGACCAATAGGTCATCACACATACAACGTCTATGCGACCGTATCTGACGGTATGCTGGGGAGATCGCCGCAAAATGTCGAACTCATTTACCTCACGAGCCCGACGGACAGCGACATGGAGCGCTGTATCTCTGAGTTTCCCCAATTGAAGGAACTCGTGCTGCGGAAGCCCGGACGATTCGTCCAAGCCGATCTCGATGATCTACCTGAGTCGTGCCAGCACTCTTACGGCATTCAGAATTGCGGTACCTACGAGTTGATGCGGATCAGTTTTGATCGGTGAATTCAAGGAGTGTCGTCCTCAGCTCACACGGGTAACAGTGGCTGTCTCAACCGTTGTCGCGCCAGTAATGGGATGCCACCCGTCCGTGCATGCGCTCACGGCTGCGAACCAGGCGTCGCAGAGGGCGTCGCGGATTTGACGCGTTCCTCCCGTCGGCGGTGGGCGGATTCGATGGCCTCGAAATACGCCTCGGCGCGGATGTGGCCTTCGTCGGTGCACTGCGGGACGATCGAGTCCTTCACGACTTCGATCAGCTTGATCTGGCGGGTAGCCCCGGTTGCCGTTCAGGCTACCGGGGTCGCGCAGCGACAAGAGGTTGCGGGTAAATCGACATTTTAGAAAACGGGCTTCTTAGCGATTCCGCGCGGGAACAAGAACCTCTGACCGCTGGGTAGCACCGGTAGGCCCAAAGCCGCCAACCGGTGCTACCCAGCACCTCATTTTCCCCCTCGCGGGCAAGCTCACTCTCCCTCCAGCGGGGCCGGCGACGCGGCGGGGTGTTCCGGGGCCGGCAATGGGCGGCTCTTCCAGCGGTTCGCCAGTGCGCCGCAAATCAGCAGTTGCAGCGGGTGGTAGATCATGATCGGTAGGAGAATCAGGCCGAGGCTGGGGCTCGCGCCGAACATGAGCTGCGCCATCGGCACGCCGGTCGCCATCGATTTCTTCGAGCCGCAGAAGATCGCGGCGATGCGGTCCGGCCAGGAAAAGCCGAGTGCGTCGCATTGCAGGCCCACCAGGAAAAACATGACGTAGAACAACGCCAGCGAAAGGGCGAACGTCGCCAGCAGCGCGAACAGGCCGTGTTGCGTCCACACGCCGAACATCATCGAATCGCAAAACGACGTATAGACGAGGAGCAGGATGGTGAGCCGGTCGACGAGGCCGACGGTCGCCTTGTGGCGTTTGGCCCAGTTCGCCAGCCAGTTCCGCGAGACTTGTCCGGCCACTAGCGGCAACACCAGCCACATCACCAGGTCGAGCACGACCTTCTCCAAAGGGAAACTCACGTCGGCCCCTTGCGTGATCAGCTTCAACCAGAGGGGCGTCAGCACGATCCCCAGAAGGCTCGACAGCGTCGCATTGAACACGGCCGCCGGCACGCTGCCGCCTGCCGCGGCCGTCAGCGCGACGGAAGACGACACCGTCGACGGTAGAGCGCAGAGATAGAAGAGTCCGATTCGCAAGTCGTCCGCGAGGTAGCCTTTGGTCAGCGGCAGCAGCCCGAGACCCAGCAGCGGGAACAAGAGGAAGACGCTGACTTGCACGACGAGATGCAACCGCCAGTTCAGCGCGCCTTGCCGCAGATCGGCGAACGACAGCGACAGGCCGTGGAGGAAGAAGATCAGCGCGACGCCGGCCTTGGTGAGGAGTTCGGGATGGAGCCAGCCGCCCTGCGCTCCGGGTTCGGGGAACAACCACGCCAGGGCGATGGACAGCGCCATTCCGATCAAGAACCAATCGCGTTTCAGATTCATCCAGTGTCCGTCGTGCTCAGGCGGAACTGCCGAGGAGGGCAAGGTCTGTGCGGGCTGGCATTGTAGTGTCGAGCGGGCCGCTTTTTCGACAACTGGTGAGGCGACACCCTCCGAGAGGGGAAGGGCGTCGACATGCCGCAAGTGGCCGTGGCGAGGCTGGTTGAAGCCACCTTGTGGACCCGCTAAAGTGTCGGGACGAATCTCTGTGAATCCCTACCGAGGAATTGGCGATGCGAAAAATTTCCCCCGCGGCGATGGTCCTGCTGGCAGCGCTGGCAGGTTGCAACGAACCGGCGCCGAAAACGCCCCCCGCGCCGCCTCCCGCCAAGGACACCATCGATATCAAAGCCCCGGGAATCGACATCCAGATCGAGAAAGACAAAAAGGACGACAAGGCTTCCGACGTCGATGTCGACGTCAAAGCACCGGGAACTGAAGTCAAGGTCGACGAGTAACGCGATTCACAAGCAACGTTCCTAGAAGATCCTGGTGGGCCTCGCAGTGCCTCGACCCACCCTACGAAAATCTCTATGAAAATCACCGAAATCGTCTGCCAGATTCTGCGGATCAAGAGCGTCGTCGCGAAGACCGCCAGCAGTCAGGACGCCGTGCTCGTCCGCGTCCGCACCGACACCGGCCTCGAAGGCGTCGGCGAAGCGGATTCGTCGCCGGAAGTCGTCAAGGCGATCATCGACGCGCCGTTCAGCCACAACATCGCCTGCGGACTGCGGGAAATTCTCGTCGGCGAAAACCCGCTGGAACACGAGCGGCTGTGGCAGAAGATGTACCGCCGCACGATGTACTTCGGCCGCACCGGCGTCGGCATCACCGCGATGGCTGCCGTCGACATGGCCCTGTGGGATTTGAAGGGCAAGCACTACAAGGAGCCGATTCATCGCCTGCTCGGCGGCAAGCAGCATTCTAAGATCAAAGCGTATGCATCGATCCTGTTCGGCAAGACCGGCAACGAATCGCGCGATATCGCTCGCAAGTGGATCGACTACGGTTATCAAGCCGTGAAAATGGGCTGGGAGCCGATGGGTCAGAACGAAGCCCTCGACATCGAACTCGTCCGCGGGGCGAGAGAGGGCGTCGGCGAGAAATCCGACCTGCTGATCGACGCCGGCTGCGTGTGGGACGCCCGCACGGCGCTGAAGCGCGCTCAGGCGTTTTCGCAGTTCAACATCGGCTGGCTCGAAGAGCCGCTGCGGGAAGACGACGTCAGCGGTTACGTGTGGCTGCGCGACCGTTCGCCGGTGCCGATTGCTTCCGGTGAAGGGGAGTGCGGCCGGGAATCGTTCCGCGATTTGATCGACCGGCAGGCGCTCGATGTCTATCAGGTCGATCTCTCGCGCTGCGGCTTCACTGATTCCGCCTACATCCGATCACGCGTCGAAGAAATCGGCGCGAAGCTTTGCAATCACTGCTACACCAGCCCGCTCACCGCCGCGGCGAGTTTGCACTGGCTGGCGACGTGCCGCGACACGTTCCTCTTCGAGGACTGCGTCGAGGACTCCCCGCTGCGGCACGAGCTGACGATCGAAAAGGTCCAGGCGGAGAAGGGCTACATCACCGTCCCCGACGGTCCCGGCCTGGGCGTGACGCTCAACGAAGACTTCGTGAAATCGACGCTGATCGCGGAATCGCGCTGAGCATAAATCTAGAGCCGTTGACCGCAGAGTTCGCAGATAAACGCAGATTCGAATTTCGCTTCATTTTTCTGCGTGCATCAGTGAAATCTGCGGTTTTGTGTTTTTCCAGCAGGAAATTCTCTGATGTCGTTGAACCAAAACTTGGCTGTGATTTTGCTGACGCTTGGCGTTTGCCTCCTGGGAAACGCCGCCGAGCCGGTGAAAGTCGGCATTCTCGGCCTCGATAACTATCAGGCTATCGAATACGCCGCGTTCTTCAATAACCCGAAAGCGGAAGAGGACCTCTCCGGGTTGCGCGTCACGGCGGTGTATCCCGTCACGAGTCCCGACTATCCCAAAAGCGCCGAATTCACGGCCATGTGGTTGGAGCAATTGCGGAATCAGTACAAGGACGATCCGAACGTGAAGCCGGTCGAGATCGTCAATTCCCTCGATGAACTCTTGAGCCGCTGCGACGGCGTGATGATCTGGACGCTCGACGGCCGCAAGCACCTGGAGCAGGCGACCGCCGTGATCAAAGCCGGCAAGCCGTTTTTCATCGGCCGTCCCGTCGCTGCGGAACCGAAAGACGCCCTCGCCATTTACAAGCTGGCTGCGGACGCGAACGTGCCATTCTGGAGCTGTTCGCAGCATCGCTACAGCCCGGGGTTCATCGGCATGCGCGATCATCCGGAAGTCGGCAAGGTGCTCGGCTGCGACGTCTACGGCGGCTTCGCGGTGAAGGACGTGCCGGAGGCCGATTTGTTCGCGCGGCCGCTGCACAGCATCGAAACGCTCTACACGATCCTCGGCCCGGGCTGCGAAAAGCTGTCGTGTGCCTCGACGCCGACCGCTGAAGTCGTGACGGCGACGTGGAAAGACGGCCGCGTCGCCACATATCGCGGCATCAAGGAGGGAGCCGTCAAATACAGCGCGACGGTCTTCGGCGACAAAGGCGTCTCGACGGCGGGCATTTACGGCCACGGCATCCCGGTAAAGGGCGTCGTGCCGACCGACGACAAGTACATGGGCTACGGCGGCCTCGCGATCCAGCTCGCCAAGTTCTTTAAGACGAAGATGGCTCCCGTGAGCGCCGCGGAGACGCTGGAGATCTTCGCGTTTCTGCAGGCGATGGAAGACAGCCGGGCACAAAACGGCGCAACGGTGCCGTTGAAAACACTCTGGAACGAAGCGGCGAAATAGCTGCTCACTGCGGCGCGTCTTTGCGCAGCGTCATCGTGCCGACGAGCAGCAAGTCGGGATGATGGCCGTAATACTTGCCATCGATCTCGCCGCCGCCGGTCTCTCCGCCGAGGAGATACAGCCGCTGGCCGCGAACGACCGACATCGGTAGATTGTTGTCGATCGGCAGCGGATCGCCCGCACCGAACAGATCGGTCTTCGTGTCATAGACGAACACGTCGTTGTGCAGCCCGCTCTCAGCGCGCTTCCGCGAAGCCTTGCCATAAGCGGGGCGAATCGTGCCGTCGGGATTGTTGATGTACGTGTATTGGTGACCGCCCGGCAGAATGAGGTAGCGGTCCTCGAAGACGAGGTTGCTGCTCTTAGGAAAGTTGCCGCTGGAGACCGGCAAGTCGCGCAAGCGCGACCAGCGGCGGGATTCGGGGTCGAAGGACCAGTTGTCGACGACGGTGCAATAGCCGTAGCGTTGTCCGTCTTTCACGACGTCGCCCGTCGCTCCGCCGATGAGGTAGAGCTTGCCATGCGCCTGTTGCAACGAGTGCACAAATCGCGGCGTGCCGGGACATTCGGCCAAGCGGCGCCAACCATCATTCGGAGACGTTGTGTCGAAGACAAACAGTTGAGCGCCCATCCTGGGCCGTTGCTTTGACCGGTCGTGCTCGGTGAAGAAGCCCGTTTCGCCATCGTAATCGGCTCCGCCGCAGAGGTAAATCTTGGAACCCACTGAGCATAGTGCCGCGGAGGTGAGCTGCCCCGGCAGGTCCGGCAGCCGATCCCAATTCCATGTCCCGCCGCGCCGCTCCAACCGGTATCCGTCGCGATAACAATACGGCTGCGAGTAACTGAAGCCGCCCCAGAAATAGAGCGCGTCGCCGAGGGCGGCGGAAAACAATCCTTGCCGGGCCTCGCCTGGAAAGTCGGGAAGGGGGGCCCATGGCGCGTCGGGTTGTTCCAGATTCAAGGCCCACGTCTTTTGCAGAAATCCGCGCGGATAGCGGCCCGGCTTACGGCGATTATCTTCCGGCAATCCGCCGCTGCAAAATCCGCACGCGGTGATCAACTGCGAGCCGAGGATGCCGCCGTCGCTGTCCTGAAATCCCTGCGGCAGATCCGGGCCGAGCGTCCACTGGATATCGATCCATTTTTCCAGGCGAGGCTGCACGGCGGGCGAAGGAGGAACGTCGCTGGCTGACAGCCTGGCGGCAGTCCCCATGACGAATACCGCTGCAAGCGTCCACCATCGACCCGCTGACAGCGTGGGCATCATGGGATGTTCCTTTCGCTCGAATTGGAAGTCGAATCAACCGGAATCGCGCGTCGTGCCCGCCGTGCGGAAAAACTCCGCCAGCACGCGCTCGCAAGTTTCTTCGTGTTGTCGGAACCAGGCGTCCGGCGCATAGGCTGTCCATTTGCCAAGGGCTGGCGCTTCGATCAGTCCACGTAGGCTGGGCAGAATGCTCTGGTCGATGCGACACAGCGTCAGTATTTCCGGCAAGACGCGGTCCGGCTCGCCGACCAGCGACTCGAAGCTCAGCGAATAGTCGGAGTAACTCCGGCCGTAGAGGTACGACAGCCGCCACAGGTAGTAATGCAACTGGTACGGATGCGCGACCGAAGCAGGTTCGAGAAACGGAAAACAATACTTCAAATCGGCGGCCCAAGTCAGCAGATAAAACTTGTCCGCGGCTGCGAAATCCGCCGTGCGGCCGTCCGGAGAAAAGGCGTTCGGCTGCTGCAGCACCGACAGCCATTGATCGCGCGGATGCCGATAGAGATGAATCACCGTGGCCTTGGGGTAACGTTGCCGAATCCACGGCAGACGAAAGTCGATGCGATTGAATTGCAGAACGGGACGGCCGTGAGCGTGCTCGATCAATTGCGAGATGTAGGCCTGCAGCCGGGGATGCCAGTCGTCCGCGCCGAGCAACAGCCGCCGCTGGCAGAATTCTTCGTCGAAACCGGCGTCGAGAAAATCGAGCCCAGCGTATTCCTTCCAATAATCGTCCACGCCGCGGTGCGTGGCGTCGGTCCCTTTCGTCTGCGGTCGAAACCAGCGCCGCTCGTTGAGCGGCTCATAATACGCCCAGCAGCCGGGAACGTGCCGGAAGAGATTCCACAGCAGCGTCGATCCCGTGCGGAAGCGGGCGGAGATGATGATTACATCGTCGCGTTCTGCAGCCGCGTCGATCGGCGCGGAACCGGGCACATCGTCATAGGGCTGCGATGTCAGCACGTCGGAACAGACGGGGATCCGTTTTGGCAGTCCGTATCGCTCGAGAGCCGGTGCCAGCACCTCCTGGCCGCGATCCGACCGGGCCGTTTGCTCAACAAGCGTGAAGTATTTCGATTTGAGCCAGTGATAGACGGCCGATCCGATCACAGCCGCGGGCAAAGACACTCCGTACTCCTCACGAAGGGGCGCCGAACCAAAGTCGAGTGATTATGGGAGTTGAACGGCGATCCCTCAAGCCCGTAAAGCCAACTGAAGTTCGTTGAGGGACATCTGCGACCTTGCCATAATGCGTCGCCTCGAAATTGCCCCGTTCTCTTGCTGATGAGTTTGAACGACGCATGCCAAGAATGCTGCTCCTGAGTGAAATCTTCCCGCCGAAGACGGGCGGAAGCGGGCGGTGGTTCTGGGAAGTCTATTCGCGCCTGCCGCCGCAAGACGCCTTGATCGTGACTGGCGAGGATTCCACGGCGGAGGCGTTCGACAAATCGCATTCTCTGCCGGTCCTTCGTATCCCGCTGCACATGGATTCCTGGGATCTGCGAAAGTTCCGCAATCTTCGCGACTACGCTCGCACGGCATGGCAGCTGGCGCGGTTGGTGCGGCAACGACGCGTTCCCGCGTTGCATTTGGCGCGCAATCTGCCCGAGGGGTTTCTCGGTTATCTGGTGCACCTGCTGACCGGCGTGCCGTATTTAATGTATTGCCACGGCGAGGACGTCAACGTGTCGCGCACCAGCCGCGAGTTGACCTGGATGACCAATCGTGTCCTGTCCCGTTGTCGCCTGGTGATCGCCAACAGCCGGAATACGGAACGCTTGCTGCTGAACGACTGGCGCATGCCGGCTGAACGGGTGCGGGTAGTCTATCCGGGGATGGACGCGCAACAATTCGTTCCCGCCCCGCGCGACGAACGCGTTCGGATGGAATTGGGCTGGTCGGAACGGACCGTCCTGTTGACCGTGGGACGCCTGCAACAGCGCAAGGGCCACGACATGTTGATCCGGGCGTTGCCGAAAATTCGGACAGCCGTACCGAACGTGTTGTACGCCATCATCGGAGAAGGGGAGCAGGCCGAAGCGCTCCGGCAGTTGGCGGCCCAGGAATCCGTTTCGGAGCACGTTCAATTTCTCGGCAGCGTTTCCGACGAGCGGATGATCGCGTGCTATCAGCAATGCGATCTGTTTGCGCTGCCGAACCGCGAGATCGCCGGCGACATCGAAGGCTTCGGCATGGTGTTGCTAGAAGCGCAAGCCTGCGGCAAACCGGTTCTCGCCGGCGACAGCGGGGGCACGGCGGAGACGATGCAAGTCCCGCAAACCGGTCGCATCGTGGATTGCACCTCGCCCGAACCGCTGGCCGCGGCCCTGATCGAACTCTTGTCGAATCCCACCGAATTGGAAACCGTGGGCCGGCGCGCTCGCCTGTGGGCGGCGGACAACTTCGATTGGTCCGTCGTGGCCTCGCGTGCTCACGCGGCATTCAACGAGATGTAATCGACGTCACTCCCGCCAGCCGTGGGCATCGCGAACTTTGATCATCGCGCCGAGGATGTCGTTCCATGTCTGCGGCTTGGACATCACGGCGTTCGGGAACATGCAGCCGTCCCAGCAGATGTGCCGGTACCGCTGATGGGGCAGCCCGTCTTCGCGAAGCCAGTAGCCGGCTCGATTCACGATGTCGAGTTTGCCGTTCGGATCGTTCGCCAGGCAATGCCGGCCCGTCTTGTCGTGCGTGCCGGAGCCATGCACCGTGCCGTCGTTCTGGGCGATGTGGAAGTCGATGGTCCAGGGCCGCAGCGCGTCGGTCAGTTCTTCATACGCCTCGTCGAACGTCTCCGTGTCTTTCCAATCGAAGTCTTCCGGCAGAATGCGATGCTCCGGCGCGTTGTACCCCATCAGATAGAGCAGGGTGTGCGCCATGTCGGCCTGGAAACCGAGCGTCCCCGGCCGGCCGACCCGTTCGAGCAGATCGATCATCGCAATCCAGGAGTGCATGCCGCCCCAGCAGATTTCGCCTTCCGCCGCGAGCGATTCGCCATAGTCTTCCGCGATGTCGCAGGCCATGTCGAATGTCTCCGCAAGCCGCCGCTGGTTGCCGATCGGATCGGCGAGCCAGTCCGACGGACCACAGGCGGCATCGATGCGGACGATACCGTAGTTGCGAATGCCGATCTCGCGCAGCTTGCGGCCGATGCGGCACGCCTTCTGGACCTGCGTGAGAAAATTCTTGCGGCCGTCGCCTTCGTCGAGCGCCGAACCGCCTCCGGTCGGCGGCCAGACCGGCGCGGCCATCGAACCGATCATTAAGCCCTTGTTGCCGACTTTCTCGGCGAGGCGCTTCAAATCGTCATCGGTGGCGTCGATGCTGATGTGCGGGTCGTACAGAAACAGATCGATGCCGTCGAACTTCACGCCGTCCACGCTGGCGTTCGCCGTGTATTCGAGCATGGTGTCGAAGTCGATGAACGGCTCGGCTCCGGGCGACCCTTTGCCAACAACTCCGGGCCAGGCGGCGTTATGGAGTTTGGGGTAGTTGTTGCGGCGTGCGGGCATGCTTGCTGGCTCCTCTCAAGATTGCATTCAATGAAAATTAAGAATTCTCTGAAACGACCGCCAACTGCCTTTCACGATTTCTTATGCGCCCCGACTTCCGGCGCATCCTTCTGCGCCTCTGGCCCGAAGTATCGCAAACCGACCAGCGGCTCCGTGCCCGTATTTTCGAAGACGACGCCTTCGCCGGCGGCTTTCGCCGTGACGAACACTTCATCCATCGTCATCTGGCCGAAGCGAATCATGGCGGGGGTCTGCAGTTTCAGACCGTTGACTTTGCCTTCGCCTTGCACGGTGATCCAGCCGTATGCGCCGCCGTCCTTGATCGTCGCCTTCGCGCCAGGATTGACGGTCAGTTCCTTCGCCGTGAAGAGCTGTTCCTTCTTGATCCGGCCGTAGACAATCCAGCGGTCGACGTAACCGTCCTTGTCGGAGCCTGAACAGACGACCGGCTCCAGGTAGTGGCTGTCCTTGAAATTGGGATCGACGTTGCCTTCCCAGTCGAGCGCGTCGACCAAGTACTTGTTGTCGTTGTGTTTCTCCTTCGGAAAATCTTTCGTGAGCAGCGACCGCGGCACGGCTCGGCCTTCGACCATCGACTGATACATGCCGAAGACATCGCTGCCCCACTGCGGCTCATACGTGAGCAACGAACCCGGTGCGTGCAGGATGCACGGCGGAATGAGCCAGCCGGTGCCGACTTTCAGGCGATACGCCTTCGACAAATCGAGGATGCCGTTGTCGCCGTCGTTCCAGCGGTCGAGGCAGTCGATCACTTGCTGCTTCGTCGTGCCGGGCTCCAGCCCCATGAACGTGTAGGGGAAGTTGTTGCCGACGTTGTTGAGCTGCGGCGGGAAGTAGTACGACTCCGGCT
>CAZDGB010000225.1:0-12648 GCA_964504645.1 uncultured Planctomycetaceae bacterium
TACTTTCACGACATCGGGAAGATGCTCAAGCCGCAGTATTTCGTGGAGAACATGCTGCCGGGCGATGTCAGCCGGCACGAACAGCTCGTCCCGGCGATGAGCACGCTGATCATCATCGGTCATGTGAAGGACGGTTCCGATCTCGCGCAGCAGCACCACGTTCCCCGAGTTCTGATCGACTTCATCGAACAGCATCACGGCACGACGCTGGTGGAATACTTCTTCCACGCGGCGACGCGTCAGGCCGAGGCGCAGCCCGATCACCGGTTCGACGTGCAGGAATCGGCGTTCCGGTATCCGGGCCCGAAGCCGCAGTCCAAAGAGACTGCTGTCTTGATGATCGCCGACGCCGTAGAAGGCGCCAGCCGCACGCTGGAAGACCCGACGCCGAAGCGGCTGGAAACGTTGGTGCACGACATCGCCATGAAGCGGTTGCTCGACGGACAGTTCGACGAATGCTCGCTCACGCTGCGAGAGTTGGCGGTGGTGGAGGAATCGCTGACGAAATCGTTGATCAGCATTCATCATGGCCGCATCCGCTATCCCGAACAGCGTACGGCGTGACGATGTCTTCCTCCGCCTCGCCGTTTCAGGTCGACATCTGTCGTCGTTGCCGCGAACTTGCCGTCGCCGACGACCGGCTGCGAGAGGCGGCTCTGGCGACGTTCGCCGCGGAAGGGATCGCGTCGGCCGAACTCAGCCTCGTGCTGACGGACGACGAGGAAATCCATCGTTTGAACCGCGCCTGGCTGCAGCACGACTACCCGACCGACGTGATCAGTTTTTTGTTGAACGACGGCGAATCGCCGGCCGGCGAGCGGCGGATCGAAGGGGAATTGATCCTCAGCGTCGACACGGCGACCCGCGCCGCGGCCGACGAAGGGTGGAGTCTCGAAGCCGAAGTGCTATTATATCTCGTCCACGGCCTGCTCCATCTGTGCGGGTATGACGACGGTTCCGACGCCGACCGAGCAATCATGCGGAAACGCGAACGCGACATACTGAGTCAACTCCATCTCTGCCCGGACGGGGATTCCGCCTCGTCCCCGCGAGACGATGTTCCGGCGTGAAGGCGGTTTGCGTGATGTGGTTACCCAGTCTCTTGGGAATGTGGCTCGTCTTTCTGGCGAGTTCCGCGCTCGTCTGTTACTCGCTGCGGGACTTTTCCTACAGCAAGCTGGAAGACTTGTGCGCCGCGCGGGGCCGTCCGGACCGCTTTGACGCGATCCGACGGGACTACGAATCCGCTCTGCTCGTCTGGGAGTTGCTGCGCACGGTGCTCTTGCTGGTGACCACGGCGGCGCTCTGCTGGGGAATCGGCTTTAGCCCGTCCGCCGCGCCGGACTTCTGGCCGAAATTGCTGCTGCTGATTCTCTGGTCGGCGATGATTCTGTTGCTCGCCGACCTCGTGCCGTGGGTCATCGCCCGCGTCGGCAGCGAGTGGGTGTTGGCGACGTTCTGGCCTGTGATCGCGCTCGTCCGGCGGATCGGCATGCCCGTCTTGATTCCCGCCCGGTTCTGGGACCGCATCGCCCATCGGATATCGGGCCTCGGTTCACCCGAAGCCGCCGAGGCCGCGGCGATCGGCGAGGAGATTCGCGCCGTCATCACGGAAGGGGCGCGCGAGGGCGTGATCGAAACGGAATCGGGCCAGATGATTCACCGCGTGATGGCGCTGCAGCACGAGGACGTCGCCGCCATCATGACGCCGCGCACCGACATGTTCTGCGTTGACGTCGAATCGAGCCTGGAGGAAGCGCGGCAGGAATTGATCGAATCCGGCCATTCCCGCGTGCCCGTCATCGGAGAATCGACCGACGACATCCTCGGCCTCTTATACGCCAAGGATTTTCTCAAAGCGCTGGCCCCGCAGCGGCCCGGCGAAAAGATTCCCGTTCTGCGCGACCTGTTGCGCGAGCCGGTCTACGTGCCGATGACGACGCAGATTCCGGCGCTGTTGGAACTGATGAAGCGCAAGAAGATTCACATTGCGATGGTGCTCGACGAATACGGCGGCGTGGCGGGGCTGGTCACGATGGAAGACATCCTCGAAGAGATCGTCGGTGAGATCGCCGACGAATTCGACGAGGCCGACCACGCCGAGCAGATTCACGTCGTCTCGCCGACGATCGCCGAAGTCGACGCCCGCGTCCATCTCGACGATCTGAACGAGCGATTGCACTACGGCCTGCCGGAAGACGGCGAATTCGACACCGTCGGCGGCTTCGTCTTTTCCCAATTGGGACGCGTGCCGTCGCCGGGGGAAGTCGTCTCGTGGAAGCAGTTCAAGTTCACCGTGTTGACGGCGGACAAGCGGACGATCCAGCGCCTGCGGATCGAGGTCGAGCCCGAAAGCGTCTCCACCGCCGCGGAATCGACCGCGGAAACGTGACGCTCAGATTCCCAAGAGGTCGCGGACCTGCGTGAGGCTCGTGAGCAATCGGTCCGGACAGGTTTCCGGGTTCTGCAGGTCGTCCGCGGTCAGCGAGAGGCCGAGCTTTTCGCCGGCGTACACGGCGGTGCGAAAGCCGACCGTCTTGGCGACGGCCAGATCGCCGGCGGCCTTCGAGCTGATGTAGAGCACCTGCGACGGATCGACACCAGCTGTTTTCGCCTGGCGATACGCCGCGGCGAATAGCGACATTGAGGGCTTCCGAACTCCTTCACGAAATGATAGCGTTAAAAGGTCCGTCCGGAACAGACCCGCGACCGGCGTTGTCGGCTCTTGCGTGCGCAAATCACGGAGCAATTGCACGACGCTGAAGCCTTGGGCGTCGGCGAGCACGCCTTGCAGTAGGCCGGTCTCGGCGACGGCCATCACGGTGCGGGCGGCTTCCGGCGCGGCTTCGTGTCCCTGTAGCGAACTGTGGTAGAAATAGGCGATCTTCTCGCTCAATTCGTTCAAATCGCCGTACTGCGATTCGTCGTAGACGTATTCCTTGTGCAACAGTTTGTCGAGAACTTTACGCCAGACGCGGGCGGAATCGACCTCCGGCACGTCTCCTTTACGTTTCGTCGCCGCGAGCCGCATGTCCTCGATGATCCGCTGGTAGATCACGTACATGTATTCCCACGGCGCGCCTGGCTTGCGGGTCATGCTGTACCACATGTTGAACTCGCGGATGGTTTTGTCGAGCGCGACTTCCATCCGCAGTTGGTCGGGGACTTCATGCAAGAGTTCGCCGTCCGCGATCCGCACGAGCGTGCCGTAGATGTTCCACAGCACGAGGCGGATTTCCGGCAACGGGTCGAGCAGCGGTTCGGCCCGGACCTTTTTCGCTTCCGGCGGCGCAGGCCAGCGCAGGTTCCGCTCCGACAACCATTGGGCGTATTCGGTGAGACTCTGAGACATAGAGAGGTTGGCGTTCCGCGGCCCGCGACTATTTTGGAACTTGCGATTCGGAGCTTGGAACTTTCCTTCAGCTCGCAATCCACTTCGCGGCGGCGAGCGGAGCGTCCTCCGCTTTCCCGGCAAAGAGTTGCAGAGCGCTGGTCTGCCCCGCGGCCTTGTAGGTCTGAGTCGTCAGTGCAATGTCGGCTTCCTTCTCGCCGCCGACCCACAACGCATTCGGCGCCGAGAGGCTGAGCAGGCCCGGCACGTCGCCGTACTTCACGGCCCCCGGCAACAGCAGCGGATCGCGGATATCGGTGATCGTCGCGAAGCGGTAGCCGTTCGTGCCGACGGCGAACTTCTTCACCAGCGATCCAGATTGCGCCGCTGCCGCCGCGGCGTAAAGCGCCGCCGAACCGAAGCCCGCCAGGTGAATCGCCGTCGGCTGTGCTTCGTGATCGCGGACAAAGGCCAGCGTCGTCAGCACGTCGTGCGTGCGCTGGCTGAACAGCGGATGATTGTACCCGACCGTGTAGCCGAGGAACTCGCGAGCGTATTTCTCCGGGCTATTGATCAGATGAGCGTCTTCCAGGGATTGGCCCGGCTTCAGGAACTCGCCTTGTCCGATCAAGTCTAGCCCAGCGACCGCCGTGCCGGCATCCACGAGCGCACGGATCTCCGGCTTCAATTCGCCCTGCGCATCGTAGAGTCCGGCCCGGCCTGTCTCGGTGAGCCAGACGGCGACCTGCTTGTTCCATTTGAACGGGAAGAGGAAATCGACCGGCAACTCTTCGCCGAACTTTTCGTACCGCAACAGCGACCAGTATTCGACGTAGCCTTTCCGCGGCGCGTCGCCGACGCGTTCGTGGGCGATGGCGTCTTTCGCCGGCAGACCGCGGCCGATGAGAATCTCCCACGCGCCGCCGATGATGCGGCGATACTCAGCGAGCGACGCGGCGTCTTTCGGCGTCAACGCGGCGAGCATCTTCCGATTGTCGTCATCAAAGCCCCGCACAACTTTCAGTTCCGCATCCAGGTCTGCGGCGGGCATCGGATGGGCCGCATCCCATACGGTCGCTTCGTCCACCGTCAGCGGCACGAAGTCGCGCTCGACGATCTCGTCATTGCCGAGCTTCAAATGCTTATTGAAGAAGCCGTACATCAGCATCCGGCTGGGGTGGTTGTAGTTGTGCTCGTAATTGAGATACTTCGCTTCGACGTTTCCGGGAGCGCCCATCCGCGCGAAGTGTTCGACGAGTTGCGGCAGACCCTTCTTCTCGATGTCGACCGTCCAGTCGTTCGCCCCGGTCATGCCGACCGGACGAGGAGCGGCCAGAGCGGCGAATTCGATGTTGCCCGTGTTCACGCGCAGGTAACTCGCGTTCTCGCAGGTGCAGCCTCCCTGCATCGCCGTGGAAACCATGACGGCGGGGAAGAAGGCTTTGGGGCGCGGATCGACACAGGCGAGCATGAATGTCTGCGTGCCGCCGCCGCTGGCGCCGGTCACACCGATGCGGTTCGGATCGACGTCGGGGAGTTCGGAGAAGAAATCGACGGCCCGAATCGAGTTCCAGGTCTGCAAGCCCATCACGCTGAGTAGCCGCAACTCGGCCTGAGCGCTGAACAGGCCCCAACGTTCCGGCGTGCTCATCTCCGGCCGCTGCTTGGCGAAGCGGTGCGTCACTTCAAAGGGCAGGATCAAATTGTCCGCGTAACCAAGCATGTCATAGAGCAGCACGACGCAGCCGAGCCGCGCGAGTTGCACGCAGCGGGCTTGCAGGGGATGCCGGCCGCCGGTCTCGGAGAACTCTCCCTTGCTCTTCAGCTGTTCTTTGACCTGCGCTTCGCCGTGGTCGTGGAACCGGCCGCTCGGCCAGTGCCCGTGCGGACACAGTATGCCGGGCCGTTTCCCTTCCTTTCCTTTGGGGCGATACAGACTCCCTGTGAGATACAGCCCCGGATGCGTTTCGATGATGATCTTCTCGACGGTGTAATCGTCGCGGTCGACTTTGCCGTGAATGATCGGCTTGAGCGGCGTCTTGACGGGCATCGGCCACAAACCGAGTGCGACCAGAACCTGCCGCCGCACATATTCCGCCCGCTCCTGCCACTCGGCATACGAGTCGTACGGCTCCCACGAGAAATCGCCGTTCAAATCCTTGATCGGTCCGAGCCGTTTGTCGTTCGGCAGCGCTCCTGCGGTGAGCACGCGGGGAATGTCGGCCCGAACCGATTTGGGCGGCATCAGTCCGCCCGCCGCCAAGGCTCCGGTCACAATCTTCAAAGCGGTGCGGCGCTGAATCGGCTCGTTCCACATGCTGCAGTTCCTCAGAGGAAGTCTCAGGCCGGGCGAAGGGTTTCGTCGGCATGATACTCAGGGCACTCCGGAATTGGGAAGTGCCACACATTGCTTCAGAGTATGGTGACACCAACGCGTATTTCCCTGCGAATTTTGGTGACGCTGTCACTGGCTCCAAATTGCTCACCCCGGAATTGTGATGCACGTCTTCCGCCGTCCAGCCGTTTCCTCCGGCCGATCACCGGTATAAAATTGACCGGTTTCCTACTCGCCGCACCGTGCCGGGCTTTCTCGGCGCCTGGGACATCACGCCGCATGACTCAAGCGAAAGAATCGAGCCGGCAGCGCTACGCCGAATATCGCCAGCGTCTCTCCGTCGAGCATCGCGATCCGAAATCCGCGCCAGCCGAAACGCGCGACCCGATGCACAAGCGGCTCTCGCGTTCCGCCTGGACGCTCATCCGCGAATTCTGGGGGCTGATGGATCGCCAGAAGCCCGCGATGATTACGGCTCTCGCGTGTGTCACCGTCGCAACGCTGCTCGGTCTCGTGCCGCCGGCGGCGACGAAGTTCATCATCGACTATGTGGTCGGAAACCAGGCGCTTCCCGCCGATTGGCTCCGGCGGTTTCCCTTGCTCAGCGACAAGTATTGGCTGCTGACCTTCATTCTCGCCGGAACCGTGCTGATCGGGTTCACGAAATCGGTCGTCGGATTGTGGGGCCGCTGGATCGCCACGCGAGCCGTGAAGCAGTTGCAAGCATCGCTGCGGCGGCGGGCCTTCGATCACGCCGTGCGTTTGCCGTTGCATCGCGTGCAAGAATTGAAATCGGGCGGCGCGGCGAGCCTGCTCCGCGAAGACGCCGGCAGCGTGGGCGAACTCGTCTTCGGCTTGTTCTACAACCCGTGGCGGTCCATCGTGCAGTTGCTCGGCAGCCTCGCCATCCTGGCGTGGGTCGACTGGCGGTTGCTCCTCGGCGGCGTGGCAATTCTGCCGATGGTCTACTTCACGCATCGCACCTGGATTTCCCGCATCCGCCCGCAACACCGCGCCATCCGCCGCACCCGGCAGGATATCGACGCCCGCACGACGGAAACCTTCGGCGGCATGCGCGTCGTCCGTGCGTTCGGCCGGCAGCGGAGCGAGGCGACGCGGTTCCTCCGCAGCAATCATCTGTTGAATCGCCAGGAACTCCACGCGTGGTGGACGATGCGCGTCGTCGAGATCGCCTGGGATTTGTTGATTCCGCTCACCTCCGCGGCGTTGCTCTGGTACGGCGGACGACAGGTCCTCGCCGGTCAGTTGTCGCTCGGCGATCTGATGATGTTTCTCGTGTACCTCTTGATGCTGCTGGAACCGCTCGCCGTGCTGGCCGAAAGCACGACGACGCTGCAAAGCAGCCTCGCGGGGCTGGACCGCGTGCTCGATCTGCTGCACGAGCCGCGTGAATTCGCCGATGCCCACCCCAAACTGCGAATCGAGAAGTCGCAGGTCCGCGGCGACATCGAATTCGAGAATGTGACGTACCGCTATCCCGCCGCCGAACGCGATACGCTGATCGACATCTCCTTCCGCGTTGAGGCCGGCGAGACGATCGCCCTCGTCGGCCCGAGCGGCGCCGGGAAGACGACGCTCTGCAACCTCGTGGCCCGGTTCTACGATCCGACGCAGGGCAACATTCGGCTCGACGGCCGCGATATCCGCGATCTTGAACTGGAAGATTATCGCCAACTGCTGGGAATCGTGGAGCAGGACGTCTTCCTGTTCGACGGCACGATCAGCGAAAACATCGCCTATGGTCGCCGCGACGCGACGCCGGCGGAAATCGAACGGGCGGCCCGCATCGCCAACGCCGAGGACTTCATCCTCGCCTGGCCCAACGGTTACGACACGATCATCGGCGAGCGGGGGGTGAAGCTCAGCGGCGGGCAGCGGCAGCGAATCGCGCTGGCTCGGGCCGTCCTCGCCGATCCGAAAATCCTGATCCTCGACGAGGCGACGAGCAATCTCGACTCGGAAAGCGAGCAACTCATTCAGGCCGGCCTGCAAAAGCTGATGCGGCGCCGCACCTGCTTCGTCATCGCCCACCGCCTGAGCACGATCCGGCACGCCGACCGGATTCTTGTCCTGGAGCACGGCCGCCTGCAGCAAATCGGCAGCCACGACGAGCTCTTCGAAACCGAAGGCCGCTACCGCGAAATGGTGGAAATTCAGAGCGGCTTGCGCTCCGCGGTGCTGCTGCCGGAAACGTAAGAGCCGCCAGTCCCCTCGCCCCCGCCGCGGGGGAGAGGGGATGAGCGCTTCACGACGCTTTCCAATTTTCTTGGTCGTTTTGTCCCGAAGGGAAAACTCCCGGAGATGTGAGCCGTGGAACCACTCGCCCCCTCTCCCTAACCCTCTCCCCCGCCGCGGGGGCGCGGGGACTTTTGTTCGACGCTCCAAGGCCATTCCCCAAAAATCGCCCCCTTCCGTCCGCGCGCGGCGGCGGCTAGAATCGTGTTTTCCTGTACAAATCCTCCACGTCGGCCGTTTTCGGGGCGCATCATGGCGACTTTGGTCTTGCTGCAAGATGGTCAGGCGACTACGCACGAATTGACCGGCGACGAGGCCGTCCTGGGTCGGCATCCCGAATGCACGATCCAGCTCAATTCCAACATGGTCTCCCGCAAGCACGCCCGCGTCTTCCGCGACGGCGAAAGCTGGAAAGTCGAAGACCTCGGCAGCGGCAACGGCACGTTCGTCAATGGCCAGAAAATCGAAGCCCCCGCCGTCCTCTCCCACGAAGACCGCATCAAGCTCGGACCGCTGCTGTTGCGGTTCGAAGCGGGCAAGACGGCGTCCCCTAGCGCTTCGACCAAGGACTTGGCCGGCGGCATGACGCTCGGCATGGGCATCGACTTCGACGATAACGCCGACGATCAGACGGTGATGAACTCCACCGAACCGGTCTCGGGCTTCGGACGGCTGGAAGTCCGGCCGGAGGCAAAACTGAAGGCCGTCCTCGACATCAGCCAGAGCCTTGCGGGCACGGTCGATCTCGATGCGATCCTGCCGAAGATTCTCGACACGCTGTTCCGCGTCTTTCCCCACGCCGACCGGTCGTGCATTCTCTTCCGCGACGACGGCGGCCAGATGATCCCCAAAGCCGTGAAGCATCGCCGGGCCGGCGATGACGAAACGGTCAAGGTCAGCCGCACCATCCTGAAGACGGTGCTCGAACAGAAAAAGGGCATTCTCTCGGCCGATGCGATGAACGACTCGCAATTCCAGGCCAGCGAATCGATCAGCAATCTCACCATCCGCTCGATGATGTGCGTGCCGATGCTCAGCCTTTCCGGCGAGCCGATGGGGGCGATCCACATCGACACGCAGAACCCGTTCAACCAGTTCAAGCCCGAGGACCTCGACCTGTTGGTGGCGGTCGCCGGCCAGGCGGCGATGTCGTATGAATCGGCGAAGCTGCTCGTCACGGCGTTGGAGAAGCAGAAACAGGATCGCGAGATGGACATCGCGATGAACGTGCAGCGGGCGCTATTGCCGGAGGAATTGCCGCAAATCGTCGGTTGGGAGTTCTTCGCATCGTACGATTCGGCTCAGGCCGTCGGCGGCGACTACTACGACGTGCTGTCGCTGGCGAAGGGAACGAAAGTCTGCATCGCGTTCGGCGACGTCGCCGGCAAGGGGGTTCCGGCCTCGCTGGTGATGTCGCGGCTGTCGAGCGTCGTGCAGAACGTGACGGCGTTCGTCACCGACATGGGCGAAGCCGCCGGCCTGATCAACAACCAGATGTGCGCCAAGGCCGTCGAAGGCCGGTTCGTGACGTTCGTGCTGGGGATGATCGACACCAAAACCGGCAACATGACATTCGTCATCGCCGGGCACATGCCGATCATGATCCGCAAGGTCGACGGGACGGTGGTCGAGCTCGGCGAGGATTCCGTCGGCGTGCCCCTCGGCGTGATGGAGGATTTTCCGTACGACGCGGTGAATTACACGATCGCCCCCGGCGAGACGGCGGTGATTTACACCGACGGTGTGAGCGAAGCGATGGCCCCGAACGGCGACTTGTACGGCATGGAGCGGCTCCGGGGACTCATCACAAACAGCAAGGCCGGCGCGGCGGAGGATCTCGGGAAAGCGATTCTCGCCGACGTCCGCAAACACGCCAACGGCCGCGCCCAGAACGACGACATTACGATCATGGTCTTCGGCCGCAAGCCGTGAGGCTGGCGGGTTGGTCAGCCGGAAGCCGTGTCCCATGAGCCGTTGGCCGAACTACTGTCCCTTCTGTGGCGCACACGCCAAGATCGGTGGCACTGGGCGCAGGCACACGTCGTTTGTGTGCGCTCGCTGCCATGCGGCGTACCAAGTCGAGTTTTTCGGCCCCTATCCCCGCGATCGGCAGCAGGAGTGTGACGGAAAATTCGTCGAACATGGCGGGCAGTTGGAATCGTCGTCTCCTGATGAGAACTTGATCCCAAAGCGTCCAGACAAACGTCGACCGAAGAAATGACGCAACCGCGGGATGCAATCCCGCGGTGGACCACCCGTCGAGTTTTTTTTCTTCCCGACTCACACCCCGCTGCCAACCGGGGTTCCCTCCCAGGATGCGGGAATAGGGGTCTCGACGAACTCTTCGCCCCGGTCTTTGAAGACATGCAGAATCCGGGCGCGGCCCACGTCTTCATAGTCCGGCTCCGGATAGTGGCCGCGATCGAGCCGCGGCGAGAGGCTTTGATCGAAATCGTGGATCAGAACCCGCACGCCCGGCAAACCGGCAAAGTGCATTTCCTCCGCACGCTGACGGCCTCCATAGATATCGTAAATCTCGAACATCATGCGCAACACGCGTACCAGCCGCCGGAAACTGACCCCGCGTTCCACGTAAATCAGATGCACCTGCAGCGCGTCGGTGACGCGCTGGAAGTAACGGCGCGACTGGCCCGTGAAGACTCGATGGTAAGGCGGACCGATAATGTCGTCGAGAACCGTCGTCTGCCGATCGAACGTTTCGTTGTGGCTCGAATCTAGCGATAACCCCAGCGCGAACCAATACTGAAACGCGATCCATAGGCCGCCTCCGCGGGCGTCGAGCGGACGCTTCACGCGCCGGAATAGCATCTGCAGGCGCCGCACGATTTCGCGTCGACATTGGATCTCTGAGCGGCGATCTTCGGGAGTCGACGGCTGTTTCCCGAACGGCCGGAACCCGTCCCGGTGAAACAGGATCCCCATCGCCGCAAATCGCACGGCATAGCAGGTCACGACGAAGTTTCCGCCGACCGCCGCCCAGGCGAAAACGCGCCCGAGGAAAATGGTCACCGGCGCCGTCGACGCATCCGGAGAATGCGGAGCCTTGCCAAGGAATTCTCCGCCGGCGATCACCATTGCCGCCATCGCGAGCAGGATGGACCCGGCCATTATCATCCCATACGACCAGCGTCCATCGAACACGCGACTGTGTTCCTCCGATCGATATCGCCAGATCAATTCCAGGCCGGGGCTCGCCGCCACCGAAGCGGCCGTTGTCACCACGAGAAACGGTGCATGCAGGGCGAATGGCAACCAGCCAGGGCAGAACATCCCGCAGCCGAGCAAGAATCCGAAGACAACCAGCGTGGCGCGCACTTCCAACCGAATCGATCGCGGTTGCGGACCGCGGTGTCGCTGGACGAGCCAGTCGTGAAGACGGGCCCAAACCAGGATCGGATACACTACGATCCCGAAAGAGAGGCCCAGCCAGACCAGACCTTCGATCGCCAGCCACAGGAGATAGCAACGCGCCGACAAGTACGTTCGCGCCTCGCTCGGGAAAAGCGGCGCGACACAAACGAGGCCTCCGACAAACAGCATCAACAGGACCGCCGAGAGTTTCCAACTCGCCGGGATGCCTCGCGGCAGCTGCGGCGATTTTGACAAATCTACTCCGATGTCCACCGATGGCAAGCGGCATGAAGTCCACAGGAATCGCCACGCCTTGCCGACGCGCGTCACCAGGAACAGACGACGCTTCTTATGGACGATGCCGGTCATGCATGCAAAAAAGCACACCGCGAACAGGACCGCACCGTCCATGAGGTCGCTCGTGAAACGTCGACCGGCGATTTCGAGCATGGCCAAGCCCGCCAGCCAACCGCCAGCGAGCCAGACCTCGGCCCACGACTCTTGCTTAACAAGTCTCGCAAAGCGCGAAGTTAATTGCATCGATCAGAACTCAATGGCGCGAGCCGCATCGACTTTTATCGTGGGTTTCATCGGATCGAATCCGTTGTCATTCAATGGCGCAGACGTTGTTTTGAACGACTGGGTTCACCGGAGAATCGCTCATCGTTTCACGAAAATCTTTGGTGAGTCCCGTCCTTAAGCATTCCCAGCGAAGTCATGGTAAGGATTGAGTTGGCCTTGGTCATTCACCCTGGTTTCGGGATCAAAAGCCGATGGCATTCATGCGTCAGCATTTCCAAAGAGTTTGTTTAATCCCAGCTTGCCACAAACCTCTCTAGGTTCGCAAGATTGCTGTATTGAAACGGATGACGGCGAAATCGCGGCGTCAAGCAGCCGCGCTGCGGCCATCCAGCAGCCACGAAGCGACGCTCAGGAGCCACCACGTGCGCGCTAAATGACATCCAGCCGCCTCACGACGGGTTTGGCCCGCCATTTCGCGACAGGCGAGGAATGAGTCGTGAATCCTTGCGGTGTCGTGAGTTACAAAGCGGAAAGGCGGTCGAGGGTCAAAATGTCCACTCCGGCAGAGGACGCGGTGACGGACCGATTTTCGGAGTGAATTCGCGAAATACGGGGCGTTTCTCACCTCTGAAAACGCCGTCACCCCGCGAGACGTAGTCTCGCGGGGTGACGGTTATATCAACGGGTTGGTGGGTTGTGTTGATTGATTTTTGCTTTGCGGGTTGTCGTGCGGATTTTAACGTGTGAGGGAGAGACGTTGAGAACCGAAGTTCACGCCGCTCTCCCGGCTGAAATCCTTTAGAAAGGAGGTGATCCAGCCGCAGGTTCCCCT
>CAZDGB010000226.1:0-12550 GCA_964504645.1 uncultured Planctomycetaceae bacterium
TGACGAAGGGCCAATACTCGCCGACCAGCCCGCTCGGCAAGAAGACCAAGAGCACACCGTACGGCTCGGTCGATTACCCCTTAAGCCCGCTGTCGGTCGCCATCGGCTCGGAAGCGACCTTCGTCGCCAAAAGCGTCGATATCGACATCAACCACTTGACAATGGTCCTCGAACGGGCCGCCAAGCACAAAGGGACGGCGTTCGTCGAGGTCTACCAGGACTGCAACGTCTTCAACACGGGCGTCTTCGAGTTCGCCCAGAAGAAGGAAGCTAAAGCCGACAACTGCATTTACCTCGAGCACGGCAAGCCGCTGATTTTCGGCGCGAAGCGCGACAAGGGGATCCGCCTCAACGGCGAAGGGCAGCCGGAAGTCGTCAACTTGTCCGAGGTGAAGGAAGACGATCTCCTCTTCCACAACGAGAAGGCCGATGAGCCGTCGCTGGCGTTTCTGCTCGCCCGCATGCGCTACCCGACGATGCCCGAACCGATGGGCATCTTCCGCTGCGTCGAACGCCCGGCCTATGACGCCGAGATCGACGAGCAGGTGAAGAACATCGTCGCCAAGCAAGGCCCCGGGGACCTGGAATCGATCTTCAACTCGGGCGACACCTGGGAAGTGAAGTAGGTTGAGGTTCGCAAGTTGAAAGTGACACATAAGCCCGGCGACAGCGTCGCCGGGTTTTCTTTTTGCGACCCGCCCGGTCCAATCCCTTCTTCCGGCCCCGCTCCGGCCTGTGCAAACTTGCACTCGGCGAGGATTCGTCACACAATAATGGCCAGCGTACTGCGGTGGAGGTGGCGATCCGTTCTTCCCGGGGAGTCACGCCGATGACCAATCTTCACCCGAAGCAATTCCTCGACAGGTTGACCGCCAGCCAATTGCTCGATGCGCAGCAGTTGCAACGAGTTCTCAGCCTGCTGCAGCAAGAACCTCATCTCACCCGGGCCGCCATCCAGCTTGTCGAGTGGGATTATCTGACCCGCTGGCAGGCCCGCGTGCTATTGTCCGGCGACCGCACCCGGTTCTTCCTCGGAAAATACAAACTGCTGAAGCTGATCGGGGAAGGGGCGATGGGCTCGGTGTTCAAAGCCGTGCATCCGATCATGAACCGGACCGTCGCCCTCAAGGTGATGTGCCGCGACATCCTGCACGACCGCCGGGCGATCGCACGGTTCCAACAAGAGATCCGCGCCGTCGCTGCGCTCGATCACCCGCATATCGTCCGCGCTCTGGACGCCGATTATGCCCACCGCAATCACTTCCTCGTGATGGAATACGTCGAGGGAAAAGACTTGCGGCACTGGATCAAGTCGGCCGGCCAACTGCCTATCGCCTGGAGTTGCGAATGCGTGCGCCAGGCGGCGGAGGCGCTGCAACACGCTCATGACCGGGGAATCGTGCACCGCGACCTCAAGCCGTCGAACCTGATCGTCGCGGGGAAGAAAATCGGCCCCAAGCCGCTGGTCAAGCTGGCCGATTTCGGGCTGGCCCGCATGACGGACGAAATCGATTTGAATCTGACGCGGACGGGGCGCACCGTCGGCACGATGGCCTTCATGGCGCCGGAGCAGGTGCATAACTCGCATACCGACATTCGCGCCGACATCTACAGCCTGGGTTGCGTCCTGTTTCAGGCGATCGCGGGCCGTCTTCCCTTTCAGGCGAATTCCGAACTGGAAAGTCTGAAGCTGCGGCTCGAACACGATGCGCCGCCGCTCAGTGAGTTTCGCCAGGAAGTTCCTCCATCGCTCGACGAACTGGTCGCGCGGATGTTGGCGCGCGATCCGGCGAAACGCTTCGCGACTCCGGCCCTCCTGGCGGACAGCCTGCGGGGCTGTCTGCATGACTTGGCGGCCCGCACACCGGAACCGGAGCCCGGCACGGCTCCGAAATCGGAAGTGCCCACCAATGCGGGCACCCTCGACGTCACCGACGCGTCGTTCGATTTGTTCCTGGAGTCTCTCGCCGCCAGCGAGAACCACGAACAGCCGCTGGCTCAACACTTCAACATTCATCGCTGGTGGTCGGCCGGCTATGCCGCCGGGGCCGGTTGGCTGCTCCGCCTGATCGGCAGTCGTGGTCGACGACGCAGGGGCTGAGCGGACGGTGCTGCTGCGATATGCTATCTTGCGCGAATGAAGGAATCGAAACCGTCCGCGGACTCGCCGGCCGAACGCGTCGGCGTCCGCTTGATCGCGGTGCTGGAAGGGGCCAAAGCGGCGCTGATTTTCGCCACCGGGTTTGGATTGCTCTCGCTCGTGCACCGGGACGTGGAAGCGGTCGCGGTGACCATCGTCCGGCATCTGCACATCAACCCGGCAAGCCATTATCCACGGATCTTCATCGAAGCCACCCATAGCCTCACCAACGACCGGCTGCGAATGCTGGCCCTCCTGGCGTTTTGCGATGCGGTCCTGCGCTCCATCGAAGCCATTGGCCTGTGGCGGAACCGCGATTGGGGCAAATGGATTGGCGTCGCGACGGGGGCGATCTATCTGCCGTTGGAAGTGATGGAGATTTTTCGCCACGCCACGACGTTAAAAATGGCGGCGCTGATATTGAACGTCGCGATCGTGGTTTATCTCCTCTGGTTGATGCGCCGGCCGGTTCCGGACAAATAAAAAACCCGGCGATGCGATCGCCGGGCTTCTGGTTTGCATCAACTTGAGATCATCACCCCTCGACAACCGTCGCGGCGGTCGGGATGCGGTCGTCGACGTCGTAGGCCAGGCCGACAGCCCGCAGGCCACGGATCACCCACCAGGTCGTGTCGACTTCCCACCACTTGTGGCCGGCGCGGGCCGTGTGCGGGTGGGCGTGATGGTTGTTGTGCCAGCCTTCGCCCCACGCCATCAAAGCGACCCACCATAGGTTGCGGGAACGGTCGCGGGTTTCGTAGTTGCGATAGCCCCAGATGTGCGTGGCGGAATTCACGAACCACGTCATGTGATACGTCCAGACCATGCGGACGCATTGGGCCCAGATCAGCATCGGCAAGCCGCCGAGCAGATACATCCCCACGGCGCTGGCCACGAGCCACAGCGGATAGGTCTTCTCGAAGAATTGCATCATCGGATCTTTGACGAGGTCCGGAGCATAGCGCTGGAGCAGCAGTTCCTTCTCCTGCACCGTCCGCAGACCGAACAGCCACAGAATGTGCGACCAGAACGTCCCGTCGTTCGGCGAATGCGGATCGCCGGGCTGATCGGAGCGTTGATGATGCAACCGGTGCGTGGCGGCCCAGAACAACGGCGAGCCTTCGCCCGACATCGTGCCGCAAAACATCGTGAAAAATCGAGCCGGCCAAGCGAGCTTCAAAGATTTGTGAGACAGGAAGCGGTGATAACCCAGGCACACGCCGATGCTGCCCGTCAGCCACCATGTGAGGATCGCGACGCCGAACGCCTGCCACGTGAAGAAGAACGGGGCGGCGAGGCAACCGGCGTGCATGGCGATCATCCAGCCGAGCACGACCCAGTCGATATTGTTCCAGCGCAACTTGCTGGGAGAGAATGCCGCGTAGATTTGTTCTTGTTCGCTCAACGCGGACGCGGGTTCGACAACGGCAGTGGTCGTCGGGGCATGCCGGCGTGCTTTCTTGCGAGTCGGTTCGAGGGTGGCGGACATGAAAGCTCCGAGATGGTTGAGGCCCTGAGGAAACGGGACGCCGCCGACAAATCCATTCGCCGCCGGGCCGTCTGCGCGGCAATCCGCGCTCTCGGCGCAGGAACTGTATCCGAAGATCGAAAATCGTGTGTCAGGACGCGGTCATGTCTTTGTCAAAGTTTTGTCACGACGCAAGCTGTTTGGGGATCGTGTTTTGCGGATTCTTGTTTGTGAAAGGCGAGGGGTGCTGGCAACCCCGCTGAAGGCCGCGTAAGCTTTGGCGACTTGGACTTCAGGAGACCGAATTTGAACAGGTCGCCGCAACTGCTCATCAGCGTGCGCGACGCCGAGGAAGCCCTCGCTGCGGTTACCGGCGGAGCCGACATCATCGACGTAAAGGAACCGGCCCACGGCTCATTGGGCCGCGCTGCCGGTCAGACGATCGACACGATCGGCGTGCAACTCGAAGCCGCCCGCTATACGGGGCCGCTCAGCGCCGCACTCGGCGAATTGCGGAACCTCCGCGATCTTTCTGCGATGGACTTGCCCCGCCAAAGTCTGACGTGGGTGAAGGTCGGACTCAGCGGGTCGGGACCCTCGTGGCGGCAACACTGGACGGCGTTGCGGGATCGCATTTCCGAGTCTTCGCCGGCCGAACTCATCGCTGTCGTCTATGCGGACTGGAAGGGCTGCAGCGCGCCGCCGCCGGAAGAGATCGTTGAGTTCGCTATCGCGCAAGGGTCGCCGGGGATTCTGTTCGACACCTTCGAGAAACGCGGAACGACGCTGCTCGATCATCTCTCGCGCGGCGAACTGGAAGAGCTGTTGCCGCGGATTCAGACGGCGGGACGATTCGTGGCGTTGGCGGGGAGCATCGGACTTCCGCAACTCGACGACCTGATCGATGTGCGGCCGGATATTCTCGCCGTAAGATCCGCCGTGTGCCGCGGCGGAAGGCAAGGCCGCGTGGACGCCGAACTGGTCGCAAGTCTCCGTTCGGCTATCCATCGGCAGAAATTGCCGATCGCTTCGGCGAGCATCGTGGCGTAAGCCCCGACGTGTTCGTCGGCCGTCTTGCCGCAATTCGTGTTCTCTGGTACATCTTCGCCGCGAAATTCCCGGCCGAAAGTCTGTTCCGCGAGGACGACCGTCATGCGTCGCGTCTTCACTATTGCGATTTGCTGCGCGTGCTCAATCGGCTGCGTCAGCGTGAATAAGGGGAGCCGGCCGCTGGGTTCGATCGTCAACGCGGAGCAACCGGCACCCGAACCGGGGCAATGGTGTCGCATCACTTCCCCAGAGGCACGGAGCGGTTTATTCGAACGTCATCAGAGTATCGTAATTGGAAAAGTCGAAGCCATTGACGACGAGGGAATTCATCTCAGTGAAATTACGGGGCGGCAAAAAGTCCGAGTTCCGGTTGCCGAAAAAGTTCCCATGCTACGGCGGTATTTCAGACACACAGGTGTAGGTCGAGAGCACGATCGAGTCGTTCCATTGAACGGGACCGAGCAGATCGAAATCATCAGCGAACATGAAGGCCGCGGATGCCAGCCACAACTCGTAGCTGAGAATCTGCTTGCCGCCGTCCCCGGCCGTAACCGCGCTCCGTGAACCGCCGAAGCCCCACTTCCTTCGGGACACAGACGTACGCCGCTGGTTCTTTGAAAGCCCGGCTTGCCAAAGCTCAAGCCGGGCTTTGACGTTTTGCACTCGCGGAGCGAGTGCGCTACACTATCGGCCATGTCCACCACCAAAGTTCTGCGGCCGCCGGCGGAAGTGTTGTTCGCGGACGAACTCGCGGCCCTCGCGCAGGCCGATAAGGAACCCCGTCCGCCGGGATGGAAGCTCTCGCCCAAGGCCGTGCGATCGTTTATCTGCGGCAGCAAGTCGCCGAAAATCAATCGCAAGTTTTTCAGTGACGACGTCCTCATCGAACGGTCCATCGTCGGACTCGCGGGCAATCGCGGGCTGCTGATGGTCGGCGAGCCGGGGACGGCGAAGTCGATGCTCTCCGAACTCCTCGCCGCGGCGATTTCCGGTTGCTCGACCAACACGATTCAAGGGAGTTCCGGCACCACCGAGGATCAGATCAAGTACTCGTGGAACTACGCATTGCTGCTCGCCGAAGGCCCCACGCCGCGAGCGCTGGTTCCCGGACCGCTGCACGTCGGCATGAGCCAGGGGCTGATCGTCCGATTCGAGGAAGTCACCCGCTGCCCGCCGGAAATTCAGGACGTCCTCATCAGCATCCTCTCCGAAAAGCTGATGATGGTCCCCGAACTGACGGGCGATCACCGTGTGCTGCTCGCCCAGCCGGGGTTCAACATCATCGCCACGGCGAACATCCGCGACCGCGGCGTACACGAGATGTCGAGCGCCCTTAAACGTCGGTTCAATTTCGAGACGGTCCACCCGATCGGCGATCTCGCGCAGGAAATCCAGCTCGTCGCCGAGCAGTGCCAACTGCTGCTGGCGGAATCCGAGGCGAAGATCAAACTCGAAAAGGACGTCGTCGAAGTGCTGGTCACGGCGTTCCACGATTTGCGGGAGGGCGTGACAGCCGACGGCGTGCAGGTCGAAAAGCCGACGACCGTGATGTCGACCGCGGAGGCCGTCTCCGTCGCGCTGCAGGCATCGCTCGACGCGTTCTACTACAGCGACGGGAAGCTGACGCCGGAGCACATCGGCCGGCATCTTGTCGGTGCCGTCATCAAGGACAACCCGGACGACCTGAAGAAGCTCAAGCATTACTTCGACGTCGTGGTGCGGCAGCGCGCCAAAGACAAAGGGGGCTTGTGGAACGATCTGGCGAAGGCGCGGAAGTACTTCAAATGAAGTGGAGTTAATCCGCTCACGAAGTGAGCGCTCACTGCATGAGCGGCTAAACAGTCAATCGCCCTTCGAATCCGCCGCGGGCGTTTTCACGCGTAGCACGCCGCGGAAGCCGATGTCGGGATGGCGTTCGCCGCCGCTGCGGCCTTCGCGGTGCCAGGCGGACCACTCGGGGCCGTTGCCTTTGACCACGCGAATGTTCGACGAGGCGCCCTTTTTCGGGCCGGACCAGTTGCGCAGTGTTTTGTCTTTCGCCGCCGTGGCATCCTGGTGAGCGGTGTCGGAATAGAGATCGAAGCACCATTCGCGAGCGTTGCCGGCGAGATCGAAGATGCCGTAGATACTGCAATCGTTCTGAAAGGACGCGACGGGGACGATCAAGTCGTACGACCGGGCCTTCGCGAAGACGGCGCGGCCATTGCCCCACGGCGTTCGCCAGCCGTCCGGTCCGCGGGCCGCCTTCTCGAACTCGGCTTCCGTGGGAAGCTCCTTGCCGGCCCAATGAGCGAACCCCTGGGCGACGCCCCACGGCAGGCCGAGCGCCGGCAACTCGGGATCCTGCCCGTCGTTCTGCGCGGCCTGGGCCTTCATGTTCTTCTTCTGCTTGATCTCGTCCCGAAACCGCTGGTACTGCTCCAGCGTGACTTCGGTCACGTCCATGTAGAACGTATCGAGGAACGGCGTGAACGCGGGCTGCGTTTCGTCCGGCCCGTTCTGCGATCCGACGTGCGCCAAGCCGCCGGGAACGAGCGCCATCAGCGCTCCGGATTTCTCTCCGCGAATCCGCAGCGGCAGGCCGTCCTCGGAATAGCCGTACGACGGGACTTCGCTGAAACCGCTCGGCAACTGAAAACTCTCGTTGCGGCTCGGACCGGTCGCGGCGGTTTCCGGAGCATTGCCTCCCGCCGCGCCGACTTCGAAGAACGTGGAGTCGGTTTCGGGGGCGAGATCGCCTACGGCGAATCGGTCGACCTGCCACGCTTCTTGAGCCGAGCCGACTTGTGCCACCGGTTCCTCTCCGGTGATCTCGAAAACGTTGCGAGGGTCTTCATCCTCGAACAGATTGCCAGTCGATTTCAATTTCGAAGACGACTTGGTCCCGGCGGCTGGTTCCTTATTGACGGTCTGAGCGACGTTCGCCGGCGCGGGCTGCGGATCGGGGCGGGAATTCAGGTTCGCGGGAATGGGAGGCGATTGGATCGTCTTGGGCGCTTTCGGCGTCGAACTTCCGCCGCCACATCCGGCGAGGAGCAAGGTGGCGAGGCTACAAAAGAGTATTCGATATGCGGACATGTGTGCCACCGCTGGAGTTCCATCTGGTAAGGGGGGGCGCTGTGCCCACCATTTTTGTCGCGCACCACTCCGTTGGCGGGCACGGCCCGCCCTACGGTTCAGTAGACAAACGCGAAAAATCTCCAAATGATGAAATCGTCGCTCCGTCAGCAGTATACTCAACGACACTGCACAAATCCCAGGAGGAAAGCCATGAACGGTTGGCGCGTCGGCCTGTTGTCGATCGTGGGATTAAGTCTGAATGCGCTGCCGGTGTTCGGGCAGGGCTACACGTACATCGCGCCGTCGCTGTACCCCGCGCCGCCGGTGGTCATCTACGACCCAGCATTGTTGATTCCGGCGCCGGATGTCATCTACCCGTTGCCGCTGACGTCGGCTCAACCCGTCGTGCCGTATGGGCCGGTGTGGTCCTATCCCGCCGTGGCTCCCGCGCCGGTGCAGTATCGCGAACGAGTCCGCGGGACACGATTCGGTCCGGACTACACCTACCGGGCCTTTGTTCCCGGACGAGCCGCGCCGGTCTATTCTTACAAGGCAGATTCCACCCCGTACGGCGTGCGGGTGCGCGAACGATATCGGTGACAAAGCCGGCTTAAGCCGGAGCTCCAACGGATCACCCCATGCCGCCGTTGCGTTGCCGCAGTTCTTTCACGGCGTGGCGGATGTCGCGGAGCGTCACGGGCTGCCGCAGCACTTTGCCCGACGGGTCATCCCCTAGGCGATCCATGCCGGCGATCGCTTTTTTGCCCATGACGGCGACGACGGCGGTGCCGTGGCGGCGAGCCTCGGCGACGGCGCTCTCGTAAACTTTCGGCAACGGCTGGCCAACGACGTCGCCGATAATCACCATCGCGTCCGGCGGGCTGGACGACATCCGCATCAAGGCCCGCTGCGGATCGGCGAGCAGCAACACCCGAAACCCGTGCTTGCTGAAGTAGCTGCGGAGCGTATCTTGATGTTTGGGCCGGTCTTCGATGCAGAGAATCGTGGGAGATGCCGGCTTGTTCGCAATTGGCGCAAAGGCGCCGGAGTCTTCGCCAGTCGTGTCGCTGCCGGTGAGCGACGTCGCCGTGTCGTCGGATAAGAGCACGTCGTCCTCGACCAATCCGGCATAGTCGCTCGGCGATGTCGTTCCATTGCCGGGCTGCAGCGTCGTCAGCACGGTCCGCAATTCGGAGAGAACCTCCGCCGGCTTCTGGTAGCGATGGTTCGGATTGACATGCATCAGCCGCATGACGATGTCGTCGATAACAGCGGGAACGTTGGGATCGACCGAACGCGGCGGGCGGACGTTGCGATAGCGATTGAACCGCTTGCGTTCCTGCCGGTCTCTCGTCGGCGGGTAGGGTGGGCGCCCGGTGAGCAGTTCGTAATAGATCGCGCCGAGGAAATAGAGGTCGGTTCGCGGATCGTTGTTCGGCGCCTGTGTTCCTTTTTCGAGTGCCGCGTACTCAAGCGCGCGGTCAACTTCCTCCTCGAATTGCGACAGCCCCTGTTCGTTGCCGGCCAGGCCGAAGTCGACCAGCTTGGCCACGCCCTGGGCGCTGAGCAGCACGTTGGTCAGCTTGAGATCGCGGTGCGTGAACCCCTGATTCAACGCATACTGCAAGCCCTCGGCGATGTCGCAGATATAGCGGGTGGCCTCGGCGGCGGCGAACTTGCCGCGAATTTTCAGCAAATCGCGGAAGTTGCCTCCCTCGATGAACTCCATGGTGATGTAGTGCTTGTTCCCCTCGCTGACGACGTCGTAAATCGGCACGATGTTGCGGTGCTTGAGCCGCTTGCCGAGTTCCCCCTCGCGTCGGAAGAGCGAGACGATGCGGGGGTCGGCGGCCCAGCGCTGCCGCAGCAGCTTGATGCCGATGATGCGGCCGTCGTCGACCGACGCGGCCCGATACACGCGGGCAAAACTGCCCGAAGCGTTTCGGTACAGCAGCTTGTACTGCCCGAGCCGCAAACCGTCGGTTTCGCCCTTTTTGATGCGCCCCGATTGATACGGCGTCAAAGCGTTGCGGCGAATGAGCGCTGCGACCAGATCGTCCACAGAGCGCTTGTTGCCGATCTCGCGCAGGCATAGGTCTAACGTCGGCTGGTCGACGAGCCCGAGACTCGTCAGCGTAGCGGCCAGCGACGTGACATTGGAAAAAGACATGGCCGGAAAACTCGCCTCTAGCTGCAACTTCTTGGCGAACGACGAGCGGCCCGGCTCCGGTCGCCAACAGGCGGGAAGCAGGACCACTTATTCCCGCTTGCCAGCAAAACTTACGCCCAATGAATTAAACAATAACCCAAGTTCTGATGTTAGCATCCCAGGGACTGTCTGCAAGTCCAGCGATGCGAACCGCTTTGAGATCAGATCAGTCCGTGAGCATCGTGCCGGTTTGTCGCACAAATGCCACGCCTCAATTCGTGAACAACTCACCGTAGCGCAAGTCGCCGGACGCAATCGTGGCCTGCACAGTCAACCGCTGGTTCCCCGGTTCGCGGCGGAAGACAAACAGATCCGCCAGGCCTCCGCGCCGCAATCGCGCCTGCTCGAAGCCCAACGCTCGCGCCGCGTTGCGGCTGGTCATGTCGATGGCCTCCTTCAACGAGACGCCGGCGTAATCCATCACCGTCGGCACGCAGATGTCGGTTTCGTATGCCGAGCCGGCCAGCAGTTCGCGTTGCCCGGCGACGACGAGCCGGCCGTCTTCCAGAATTTCGCTGTCGCCGAACTGGCTGTGATACAGGCCCGGCGGACAACCGGCCCAACCGGCCGCGTCGCACGTCAGCACGACATGCCGCGGCGTCTTCGTGCGGACCATGGCCACGACCGATGCCGGCGGCAGATGGCAGCCGTCGGTGATGAGACACGTCGTCAAGCGGGGATCGGCGAGCTGCGCGAGAATGTGATTGCGGTGCCGATGGATCATCGCGGGCGACCCGTTCCCCAAATGCGTGCTAAGCGTCGCCCCGGCGTCGGCGACGGCGACGATCTGTTCCGGAGTCGCCGCCGTGTGGCCGATGGAAATCACCACGCCGGATGCCGTCGCCTGCCGGGTGAACTCGACCGCGCCGGGAGCTTCGGGGGCCAGCGTCACCAGGCGAATCCGGTCGCCGGAGATTTCCTGCCATTTGAGGAATTCGTCCCAGTTGCAGGCGCGGACGTGTTCTTTCGGATGCGCCCCACGAGCGCCGTCTTCGGGGGAAATGTACGGCCCTTCGATGTGAATGCCGGGAATCATCCGGTTCACCCAGCCGTCGTGTTCGCAGGCTTCGCGGATCGCTTTCACGCCGCCGGCGATCGCCTCGAACGAATTCGTAATGAGCGTCGGCAAGAGCCGCGTCACGCCGTGCTTGAAGTACGACGCGACCGCCTGCCGGACTTTCGGCGGCGTCAGCGCGGCGTCGCTGAACCACACGCCGCCGTGGCCGTTGATCTGCAAGTCGAACAGTCCGGGGGCGAGATACGGCCAGTCGGCAAGCGTGCCGTGCGGCCACTCCGGGAGAATCGACGTGATGCGGTCCTTGCGTGTTTCCACGCAGACCGGTTCGCCGTTGTCGTAACGTCGTCCGAAGATTCGCAGCATGGGAGGCTTTCGAGAGGATGGAGCGCTGAGATCGGCGAAGCGCCGGCGAACGGCGGTCGTCGATCAATCATTCTCGACTTTTGGGTGTCGCGTGTGCCAGTCGGTGGCTTCTTGATACTTCGCAGCGACCGCCAGGAGCAAGTCATCGTTCCAGCCGCGGCCGACGAATTGCAGCCCGGTTGGCGAACCGCCGTCGGAAAAGCCGTTGGGAATCGTCAGCGCCGGCAGACCCGAGGCGGTTCCTGCGGCGCTGATCGGCGACCCGGCATAACCCCGATTCTGTTCCGCAAACGGCTTGTCGTTCGACGGGGCGAGCCCGGCCAGCGTCGGTGAAACGACGACGTCGACGCCACTCAGCAGTTTGTCGAGCGCCCGCTGGCCGAGTCCACGAATCCGCTGCGCCTGGATGTAATCGACGGCGGGGATCAGCAGATTCGAGTGGCAGCCGTAGCGGTCTTCCGGCGCGCGGAGCTCCCACGATTTTCCGTCGGCAATGAACCTCTGAAACGCCGCCGCCGTTTCGCAGGAAATGATCGTACCGACGACCGCGCCAAACGGCAGGTCGGGCACTTCGATCTCGACGAAGTCCGCGAATTGCCGCAGCACCTCCAGCGAGGCGTCGTACGCCGCTTGCACCGCGGGGTGCAGCTTCATGTTCGGACTTTTAACCGTGGCGATGCAGAATTTCTGGTTCGCCTCCCGTACGGGAATCTCAGGCGGAGCGGTGGAACACGGATCGGCAGCGTCATACCCCGCGATAGCGTCCAGCACCAACCGGCAATCGCCGACGGATCGGCACATCGGCCCCAGGCGGTCGAGCGACCAGCTCAACGCCATCGCGCCATGTTTGCTCACTTTGCCGAACGTCGGCCGGAAGCCCGACAGCCCGTTGTAGCACGACGGCGTGATGATCGAACCCGACGTCTCCGACCCGATCGCGAACGGCACCAGACCCGCGGCGACCGCCGAGCCGGACCCGGACGATGACCCGCCCGACCAATGACCGGTGTTCCAGGCGCTCAATCCCGGGCCGGTGAACGACGCATCGGCCTGCTGATAACCGAAGCCCCCGGCGAGTTCCACCATCGCGAGTTTTGCGCATAGCACGGCGCCGGCGTCACGCAGTTTCGTAATGACGGTGGCGTCTTCCTCGAACGTCTGGTCTTTTAGCGGCCCGGCGCCCCAACTTGTAGGGTAGCCCTTCGCCGCGATGAGGTCCTTCACGCCATACGGAATGCCGTG
>CAZDGB010000227.1:0-12535 GCA_964504645.1 uncultured Planctomycetaceae bacterium
ATTCCAAGTAACACCATGACGAGGCTGACTTTCACCGGATGCCGCGGCGGCAACCGATATCCGCCGGGAATCAGCGACCCGAGGCGGTCGGACAACTGGTCCATCCAGGCGGCGGGTGAATTGCTGGCGTGCGGAACGTCGGTTGCCATTTGCCGCGCGGCCTGTCACTGTGGGCGGGAATTCTCTTTGTGCCACAGGATATCCCATGCCCAGCCACTTCATAAGAGCGATTCACGAATCCGTCCCCTCGCCCCCGCCGCGAGGGAGAGGGGCAGGGGAGAGGATGCGAGCGCTTCACGACGCCGGCAAATGGTCCAAAGGGTGGCCGGGGCTGGACGACCAACGGGAGGAAGCCCCGGGGATCGTGCAGGAAAACCGGGGCTTCGCCGAGGCGGCTCCAGCCCCGGCCACCCGATTCAGCGAACGGCGTGATAGAACCGTTCACCCCCTCTCCCCCGCGGCGGGGGCGAGGGGACTTTTGTGGGGCGCTCTGCGCGCGATTTTCCTCAGTTTGTTCCTGCCGTTCGCCGCGTTCGCCGACGAGCCGCCGGCGCTCAAAGCCGGGGCGGCGACGAGCAATATCACGCCGGAACTGGGCGGCGCGATCGTCGGCGGGTTCAAGCCGATTCCGTCGAAGCACATCCACGATGAACTCCATGCCCGGTGTCTCGTGCTCGAAAGCGGCGACACGCGGTTAGCGCTCGTCGTCTGCGATCTGCTCGGCTTTCATCGCTGCGTCAGCGATCTCGCGCGAAAACTGATCGAGACCGAACTCGGCATTCCGAAGGAGCACGTCCTCATCAGCGCGACGCACACGCATTCGGCGATGAGCGCGCTCGGCGCGGGGCGCTATCAGACGGAGCAAGAGCCGGACGTCTATCAGAAGTTCGTCGCGCGGCGGATCGCTGACGGCGTGCATCGCGCCGTCAACCTGCTGCGGCCGGCGGAGATCGCGTTCGGCACCGTGGATATTCCGGAGCATCTCAACAATCGCCGCTGGTTCATGCGGCCGGGAACGGTGCCGCCGAATCCGTTTGGGACGACCGACCTGGTGAAGATGAATCCCCCCGCCGGCAGCGAGAACCTGACTGAACCCGCCGGACCGATCGATCCCGCCGTCTCGTTCTTCGCCGTGCGCGAACCCGACGGCCCACCGATCGGCTTGTACGCGGCGTATTCGCTGCACTACGTCGGCGACGTGGGGGACGGGCATATCTCCGCCGATTATTTCGCCGTCTTCTGCGACGAACTCACGCGGCTTGTCGCCGACCGACACGACCCGCCGTTCGTGCCGATGCTGGCGAACGGCACGAGCGGCGACATCAACAACATCAACTTCGTGAAACCCCGTCCGGGCGGCAAGCCGCGTTACACGCAGATCAACTACGTCGCCAAAGACGTCGCCGCGAAAGTCCACGCGGCGCTGGCCGACCTGAAATATGAATCGAACATCAAGTTGGATGCGCGCTATCGGGAGCCGAACGTCCTCTCGCGCAAGCCGACGCCGGAGCAACTGACGTGGGCTAACGAGACGCTGGCGAAGGCCCCGGCGGATCGCGAGGCGTGGGATCTTTCCGCGATTTATGCGGACCGCGTCCTGCATCTCGACCAGGCCCCGGAACACGTCGCGGTGCCGTTGCAGGTCTTTCGCATTGGCGACGTCGCCGTCGGCAGCATGCCGAACGAAGTCTTCTGCGAGATCGGCCTGGAATTCAAAGATCGCAGCGCGTTACAGCCAGCGTTTCTCGTCTCGATCGCCCACGGTTACTACGGCTATCTGCCGTCGCCGCGCCACTTCGACCTCGGCGGCTACGAAACCTGGATCGGCACAAACCGCCTGGAAAGCGACGCGTCAGTGAAAATGCTCGATCACCTCGTCGAGATGACGAACGAACTCAAATAGCGCTTCGTAAAGATCTGGTCCGCAGATTTCACAGATTGACGCAGATTAAAACAGAGAATGATTTATTTCTCTGCTTCCACCTTTGGTTGGAGTCTGCGTCAATCTGCGAAATCTGCGGATGATCCTTGTGGTATTGCGGGACGATTATGGCGTCGTGATTGAAGCATTTATCCATGCGCCTGCGGCAAGGGCGACGTCAGCGTGCGGGAGAATTCGGCCGGCGCCGGTTTCGGCGCGGCAACACGATGCGCGCCCCGTAATCCCCACACCGACAGCACGCTGGCCGTCATCGCGACCATCGAGATCGTCACCAGCAGAAACGCAACAATGCCCTCCGCGAGCGGCGACCCGGTCGATCCATTCCCGGCGACCGGGGTCAGCCGCCCCGCGCCAGTCAGCGCGCCGATGAGGCACGCCAGCCAGTTCGCGTAATTTGCATAGACCCAGCCCCATTCCATGACGTTTCGCTGGAGCGCAGTCAATTCGAAGCAGGGCCAGACGGCGCCGACGAGAATCAGCAGCATGCCGCCCATCAATCCGCTTAAGTGAGACGAGAGTCCCATCCGCGGGGCGGGCATCACGCCGACGAAAACGCCCGTGAGGAGAGCCAGCGTGATCAGCAGAAATCCGCTGCGAATAATCGTCCGATTCATAACAACTATGCTCTTCCAATGACCTATATCCGTTAAAATAGTCAGATTGCGAATTTTTGCTGCAATTGGAGACGGTGTCAATGTGGGTTGTTTGGGGTGTTATCTTTCGTTTTCTTAATCTTTGGGGCGTCTGGCGAGTCTTTGGGCAGAAATAAGGCCGCAATCCGGTGTCCGGCGGAAAGAATGACCAGGGCCAGAACCGTACTCAGGATCGCCGTCGCTTCCCGGCCCATACCCGCCGCGACGCCAATCGCCGCCGTCAGCCAGATGCCTGCGGCGGTCGTCAGGCCCTGGACCTCCTCATCGTTGCGGCCCTTGACGATGGTTCCCGCACCGAGAAACCCGATCCCGGTGACGATGCCTTGCAGCACGCGGGTCAAATCGCCTTCCTTCGCACCGGCCTGCTGCGGGACGAGGACGAACAGGGCCGCGCCGAGTGAGACCAGCATGTGCGTTCGCAGTCCCGCGGCCTTTCCTTGCCGCTCGCGTTCCCAACCCATCAGGCCGCCGAGAACGGCCGCCACCAAGAGTCGCAGGACGATTTGAACCATCTGCGCTGCGGCGGGAAGGTCGGAGAAATCCTTGCCGATGGCTTGTCCGATGTCGTGCCACCAGTTCATAAATCCTCGTTTCGGGTTGTAGCCCGTTTTATTTGGCGTCAAAGCCGCGGTTGGCAACCGCGGTTTTCCTCATTGGCGTCGCTCGGAAGACCCCGGATGCCATCCGCGGCTATGAAAGCGGGTGATTCGTCCGCCATCATCCGGTTTTCCACGCGCAATCTCAACGGCCATCCTTGCGGACAATCCCGTGGTGCGTGAGAATTCCGCCTGCGCTCGCGCCGGCGTGAAACCGATCCCTCCGCATTCCGTGAGAACGCCCTCCGATGAACTCGCCGGTCCATGAGTTCCAGCGGCGCTTGAGCCTGTTCGATGCGACCATGATCGTCTCCGGATCGATGGTCGGCACGGGAATCTTCATCGTCTCGGCCGACATCACCCGCGACGTCGGCTCCTCCGGCTGGCTGCTGTTCTGTTGGGGACTGTGCGGGCTGATGACGATTATCGGCGCCCTCAGCGTCGCCGAACTCGCCGGCATGATGCCTCACGCCGGCGGACAGTACGTCTATCTGCGGGAAGCGTACGGACCGTTGTGGGCGTTCCTGTTCGGCTGGACCAACTTTCTCATCATTCAAACCGGCTACATCGCCGCGGTCGGTGTCGCGTTCGCGAAGTTTCTCGGCGTCCTGGTCCCGTCGCTGGGGACCGACGCCATGCTGTGGCAGACGACGGGTCTCGATGTGCGCTTCGCCTTGCCGGTTCCGTGGATGGAACATCCGCTGGTGTTCTACGAGCGAGACTCGTTCGGCATCTCGGCGGGCCAGCTCGTCGCGGTAGCGATCGCAGTCTTTCTCACCTATCTGAACTGCCTCGGCGTGCGCGAAGGGAAGTGGGTGCAGAATATCTTCACCGTCGCCAAGATCGCGGGTCTGGGGCTGCTGATCGTTGCGGGGCTGACGTTTGCGGCGAACTCGTCGGCGATTCATCAGAACCTCGAACACGTCTTCACCGGCATCGCGGATACGCCGCGCTATGCCGAGGTCTCCCGCATCGCCCCGTGGCCGCCAGCGGCGACGCTGCTGGTCTTGTGCGGCGCGATCGTCGGTTCGCTGTTCTCGATGGACGCCTGGGGAAACGTGACGTTTGTCGCGGCGGAGATTCACGAGCCGCACCGCAATCTGCCGCGCTGCCTGTTGCTCGGTGTTGGGATTGTCATCGTGTCGTACATGCTCGCCAACCTTGCGTACCTGGCGGCGTTGCCCGCGCGGGGCAGCCCCGAACTCGGGTCCGCCGTGCGCGCCAAGCAGTTGGAAATTCAATCGTTGAGAACGGCTGGGCGGTTCGAGGAAGCCGCGGCGATAAATCAGGAAGTCGAATCGCTCTTGAATCAGGCCGACACGTTTTCGCGCGGCATCGCCTATGCAAAACAGGACCGGGTCGCCACCGCCTTGCTGGAACGCGTTTCTCCCGATTGGGGCGTCACGCTGATGGCCGTCGTCGTGATGATCGCCACGTTCGGCTGCATCAACGGCATCGTACTCGCGGGAGCGCGGCTCAATTACGCCATGGCCCGCGACGGGCTGTTCTTCCGGGCCGTCGGGCGCCTGAACCGCCGCGGCGTTCCGATGGCCGGGCTCGTCTGCCAGATGATCTGGTCCATCGTGCTAATCTTTTCGGGGAGCTACAGCGAATTGATCGACTTCACGATCTTCGCCGTGCTGGCGTTCTATATCCTGACGATCGGCGCCGTGTATGTCCTGCGGCGCAAGCGGCCCGATTTGCCGCGGCCGTATCGCTGCTTCGGCTATCCCATCGTGCCGGCCGTCTACATCTTTCTGTGCGCGTGCATCATGATCGGACTGCTCATCGTGAAGCCGACCTACAGTTGGCCGAGCTTTTTCATCATCCTCAGCGGCGTGCCGATTTATTACCTGTGGCGACGCACGCCGAATGGAGTATAACCGCGCCGAACGAGCCGAATACCACTTACTTCGTGCGCGGCTCTCGCCGGGCCCTTCCGTTCGGCGAGCCGGATTGGGTACGATGCATGCTCCCGATGAGCCTCTCGTCTGGCGGAGAAACGTCTGATGTGTCTGGGCCGATGGATTCTGTGTTCGCTGCTCGCCGGCTGTTCGTTGCTGGCGAATGTTCACGCCGCCGAGAAGCTCCGCTACAACCGCGACATCCGGCCGATTCTGTCGGACAAGTGCTTCCAATGCCACGGCCCCGACGCGGCGAAGCGGCAGGCTGACCTGCGGATCGACGACCCGAAATCGGTCCTCGAACACCGCGACGGCAAAGCGGCGGTCATCGCCGGCGACGCGGCCCACAGCCGGTTGTATCAGCGGCTCATCACGCAGGATCCCGACGAGCGGATGCCGCCGGCGGAAACGGGCAATGCGCTCACGCCGGAGGAAATCGCGACGCTGGAACGATGGATCAACGAAGGGGCGGAGTACGAGCCGCATTGGGCGTTTATCACGCCGAGGTGGCCCGTCGTTCCCCAGGTTACTGCGAACTCGGCAAGCGTCGTGGATGCTTTTATACAAGATCGTTTGCGGAAGGAAGGGTTGAAGACAGCGCCGCGGGCGGAACGGTCGACATTGATTCGCCGGGCGACGTTGGACGTGACCGGGTTGCCGCCGAAGCTGGACGAAATCGAAAACTTTCTCGCCGACGAATCGCCGGATGCTTACGAACGGCTGCTGGACCGGCTGCTCGCGTCGCCGCGGTACGGCGAGCGAATGGCGATGCCGTGGATGCAGGCGGCCCGGTATTCCGACACGAACGGCTACCAGACCGACGGGCCCCGCGTCATGTGGCGGTGGCGTGACTGGGTGATCGACGCGTACAACCGCAATCTGCCGTTCGACCAGTTCACGATTGAGCAACTCGCCGGCGATTTGTTGCCGCAGCCCGATCTCGATCAGCTCATCGCGACGGGCTTCAATCGGAATCACCGTGCGAATGCCGAGGGGGGCATCATCCCCGACGAGTTTCTGGTCGAGTACATCGTCGATCGCGTCGAGACGACGTCGACGGTGTGGCTCGGCCTGACGCTCGGCTGCTGCCGGTGTCATGACCACAAGTACGACCCGGTATCGCAGAAGGAGTTCTACGGGCTGTATTCGTACTTCAACCAGGTGCCGGAACTGGGCAAAGCGCTCAGGAACGAGAATTCGCCGCCGTTGATCAAAGCGCCGACGCGGGATCAGCAGCGGAAGTTGACATTGTTGGAGTCAACGGCCCGCGCAGCGCAAGCGAGATGGGACGCGGCGCGACTGGATGTCGACTCGGCGCAACGCGCCTGGGAACAAGCGCTGCCGGAAGCGGACCGCGTGGATGGGACCGTGACACGCGCCCTGGAACTGCGGAAGGAGTTCGGCCAATCCGCATTTGACGGAAAACGTCAAGAGGTGATCGGCGACGTCGCCCACGTCCGCGAGACCGACCGTTTCGCCTTCGCCGCGTGGATCGAACCGAAGGACCCGCGGCCGCAAACCGTGCTGGCCCGCATGGAAGCCGATGTCTCCTATCGCGGCTATGAGCTGCGGACCGTCGACGGCAAGCTGCACGTCGTCTTCGCCGGGCGCATTCTCGACGACCACATCAAGGTCGAAACGCGAGACCCGGTGCTGGCAAACGGCCGGCATCACGTCGTCGTCACCTACGACGCCACCAAGCTCGCGACCGGCGTGAAGATGTACGTCGACGGCGTCCAGGTCCCCGTCCGCATCGTCGCTGATCTCTTGAGCAACCCGTTCGAATCGCCGACCGCGAAGTTCACCATCGGCGGCGGCGGTTACGTCGAACCGTTTCTCGGCGAAATCACTGACGTCCGCCTCTACAAAGGTGTGTTGACCGACGACGAAATTGCGGCGATCTCCGTCGCGAAACCGCTCGATCAATTGGCGGCGATTCCCATCGCCGAGCGCACGCCGGCCGAATCCGCGAAGTTGCGGGAGTATTTCCTCACGCATCGCGCCGCGCCGGAATTCCAGACGCTGCGCGGAACCTGGCTCGCCGCGCTGACCGAACAGCAGGCTTATCTCGACGCCGTGCCGACGACGATGATCATGCGCGACCAGCCGGGAGTGCGTGAGACACGCCTTTTGATTCGCGGCGAATACAACCGGCCCGGCGACCCCGTCGCCGCCGGCACGCCGCAGACGCTGCCGAAATCCGACGCGGCGAACCGGCTCGAATTCGCCCGCTGGCTCGTTTCGCCGGAACATCCCCTCACGTCGCGGGTGATGGTGAATCGGTTGTGGAACCAGTTCTTCGGCATCGGCCTCGTCAAAACGACGGAAGACTTCGGCGCGCAAGGCGAATTGCCGAGTCATCCGGAACTGCTTGACTGGCTGTCGCTGGAATTTGTCCGCGTTGGCTGGGACGTCAAGCAGATGCAGCGCAAGCTGCTGGCGAGCGATGCGTATCAGCAATCGGCCCGCGTCTCGCCGGAACTCTTGGCCCGCGATTCCGACAACCGGCTCGTGGCACGCGGGCCGCGCTTTCGTTTGACGGCGGAGATGCTCCGCGACGCGGCGCTCGCCGACGCGGGGCTGCTCGTCGAAGAACTCGGCGGGCCGTCGGTGAAGCCGTATCAGCCGGCGGGGTTGTGGGAAGAGATCAGTTCCGGCGGAGAGTACAGCACCTATGTTCCGGACAACGGACCGGGCCTGTATCGCCGCGGGCTTTACACGTTCTGGAAGCGGACCGTGTCGCCGCCGATGATGACGGTGCTCGACTCGCCGACGCGGGACATCTGCCGCGTGGCGACGACGCGTACCAACACGCCGCTGCAAGCGCTGAATCTGATGAACGACGTGACGTATCTGGAAGCGGCCCGCGTCCTCGCCGAGCGGATGATGACCGAAGGAGGCTCGCAGCCGGCGTCGCGGATCGCCTGGGCGTTTCAAACGGTGACGGCCCGCCAACCGCAAACTGAAGAACTGGCCGTGCTGACGCAGGGCTTCGAACGCCGCCTGGCCGCGTATCGCGAACAACCAGCTCAAGCCGAGGCCTTGCTGACGATGGGCCAGGCGCCGCTTCCGCCGCAACTCGACCGCGCGGAGCTCGCCGCCTACGCCACCGCCGCCGCGGTGTTGTTCAATCTGGATGAATTCGTGACGAGGGAATGAGCATGACCGAACAATCGCTGCATCTCACCCGCCGCGGGTTTCTCGGCGCGACGAGCCTGTCGCTCGGCAGTGTCGCGTTGAGCGAACTGCTCGCCGCCGACACGGCCAAGTCGCCGCTGCTCCACTTCGCGCCGAAGGCCAAACGGGCGATTTACCTGTTCCAATCCGGCGCGCCGTCGCAACTGGATCTGTTCGACCACAAGCCTGGCCTGAAGGACCAGTTCGCGAAAGATCTGCCCGATTCGGTTCGTCAGGGGCAGCGCCTCACCGGCATGACGGCGGGCCAGTCGAAGTTCCCCGTCGCACCGTCGCTGTTCCAGTTCCAGCGGCATGGTCAATCAGGGGCGACGCTCAGCGAACTGTTGCCGCACCTGTCGAAAAAAGTCGATGACATCTGCTTCGTGAAAACGGTCTACACGGAGGCCATCAATCACGACCCGGCGATTACGTTCATCACCAGCGGCGCACAGCTCGCCGGACGGCCGTGCCTCGGGGCATGGCTCTCGTACGGGCTCGGCAGCGAGAATAAGGATCTCCCCGCGTTCGTCGCCATGACATCCCGCGGCTCCGGCCAGCCGCTCGATCAGCCGCTTTACGATCGCTTGTGGGGCAGCGGCTTCCTCCCGTCGCGGCATCAGGGAGTGAAACTCCGTTCCGGCGGCGACCCGGTGCTCTACCTGTCCAATCCGCCCGGCATCGACGCCAAACTCCGCCGCCAGATGCTCGACGACCAGGCGGCCCTCAATCGCAAGCATCACGCAGAACTCGGCGATCCGGAGATCGAGAACCGCATCGCTCAGTACGAACTGGCGTATCGCATGCAGGCTGCCGTGCCGGAACTTGCCGATTTGTCGCAGGAGCCGAAGCACATCCTGGAAGCCTACGGACCGGACGTCGAGAAGCCGAACACGTTCGCCGCGAACTGCCTGCTCGCGCGGCGGCTGATGGAACGCGGCGTCCGCTTCGTACAGCTCTTCCACATGGGCTGGGACCAGCATTTGAAGTTGCCCGAGAAAATTCGCGGCCAGGCGCGGGACATCGACCAGCCCGCCGCCGCGTTGCTCGCCGATTTGAAGCAATCGGGGATGCTCGACGACACGCTCGTCATCTGGGGGGGCGAGTTCGGCCGCACCGTGTATTGCCAGGGGCATCTCACGCCGGACGACTACGGCCGCGACCATCACCCGCGGTGCTTCACCATGTGGATGGCCGGCGGCGGGATCAAGCCGGGAGTCACTTACGGCGAGACCGACGACTTCAGCTACAACATCGCCCGCGACCCGGTCCATGTGCACGATTTGAATGCGACGATCCTCCGCTGCCTGGGGATCGACCACAAGCAGTTGACATACAAATTCCAGGGCCGGCACTACCGTCTGACCGATGTGCACGGCGAAGTGGTGCAGGGGATCCTGGCGTGAAGACGGAGTCTTTCATGGCTGTGACTGGCGTGTGGCAGCAACTGGTTTTGGCAATTCTGCTGTCGACGGCCGTTGCGGCGAAGGAACCGGAGACACCGTATCTGGCGAAGGCCGATGACGTGCATGTCCGGCAATCGGAAGGGACCGCCGTCGAGTTGAAGGACGGCCGGTTGTTGCTCGTCTGGCAAGAGTTTCGCAAAGGGAAGCATCGCGATTCCGATTTCTTCCCCGCGCGGCTGGTCGCCAAGACTTCGGCGGATGGCGGCCGCACCTGGGACGGCTACCGCGTCCTCGTCGAGATCCCGGCGGGCGACCTGAGCGTGTTTTCCCCCAGCCTGTTGCGGCTGAAAAGCGGCGCGATTCTGCTGGCGTATCTGCGCCGGCACGATTTCGAGCGGCCGACCGACCTGTACACGCCCACGTCGACCGCCGTGCTGGTGTCGCACGATGAGGGAAAATCGTTTGAGCCGTTGGGCATTCCGTGGAGCCGGAAACGGATGCACCTGTGCAACCACACGTTGAAACAGCTTTCGACCGGGCGAATCATCCTGCCGACGGACCGCGACAACAGCACGCCGGAAATGCCCGACAACTGGGCCTGCGGCTGTGTCTACAGCGACGACGACGGCCGGACGTGGACGACGAGCGAGAACTTCGTCACGCTTCCCAAGCGGGGAGGGATGGAACCTCACATCGAGGAACTGAGCGACGGCCGGCTGCTGATGATCATGCGCACGATGCTCGGCGCGATCTACAAATCCGTCTCGAGCGATGGCGGAAAGACGTGGTCCGAAGGGGATTCTTTGGGCGTGGAATCGCCGCAATCGTGCCCGGATTTGCTGAAGCATCCGGAGACCGGCGGCCTGGTCCTCATCTGGAACGCGGCAAAGTACGATCCGCAGTGGTTTTCGCACGAGGGCAAGCGGACTCCGCTCAGCGCGGCGATTTCCCGGGACGGCGGCCAGACGTGGTCGCCGCCGAAGCACATCGAGACCGATCCGGCGCGGGCCTTCTCAAACCCCGGCGCGCTATTCACTTCTCAGGGAACAATGCTGGTCAATTATTGGACCTGCCAGTACGAACCCAATGGCGCCTTTGTCGGATTTCCGATCGACCTCAAGGTGGCGATTGTGGATGCACAGTGGTTGGTGAAATGATGTTGCGTCTAACGGAGGCTCCCTTGGTTTCGCATTCGACCTTGACCCATTCCCCGCCGCGGCTGATAATCTTGTCCGCTGACGAACAGGATGTCTCGTCTCGAAAATGACTCGTTGGCAGGGAGGCCCCGATGACTGTTGCCATTCTGGAAGAGATCGGTTTTCGCTGGACCAAGCCCACGTGGGAGCGCTCGGCGGATCGGACGTGGATTCTCATCGTCCCCAGCCGGTACGCCAAAGAGGACGACGCGGAAGATTCGACGTCCGACCCCTATTTCGACCGGTCCCAGCGGTTCTATGAAGTCTTCGAATTCGACGGCACCTGGATCGACCAGCTCCACGAGCTGCAGGTCGAACGGCTGCTGCGGCACGCGTCGTGGCGTGCGGAACGCACGGCATTGTGGAACTGAAAGATTCAAGTTCCAAAAGCCAAGTTCTAAACAAGCTCCAAGTTCCAAATACTCAATCGTCAAAAACTGCGGCGATTGTTCCTTGGGGAATTTGGCCTTCGTTGGAGCTTGTTTGGATCTTGAGATTTGGAACTTGGAGCTTCACGAGGCGCTCCCATGAGCGTCCTCGTTGTCACGTTCGATCAGCTCCCCGCGTCGACCCTCGGTTGCTACGGCAACGAATGGATCGAGACGCCTCACCTTGACCGCCTGGCGGCGCACGGAGTTGTTGCAGACCAATGCTGGGCGGCACGCCTCGAATCCGCGCATCCTGAAGATACATTTCACGCGGCTGCCTGCTTGCGAGGCTTGGCGGAGCGCGGCGTGCCGACGCATCTCATCCGGCAGGACGGTTCGCGTCTCGCTTTTTCGGAACGCGATTTTTCGTCGATCCAAACGGTGAACGGCGAACTCGGTCCGGAGGCGAAACCCGACCGTATTCCGTTCGCCGAGATAGTCCGCGCCGCTCAGAAAATCGCACCGTCGCTCCGCGAGGGTCTGCTCTGGCTGCATGCCCGCGGGTTGGAGATTCCCGCCGAGCCCCCCGCGGGGTTTGCCGATCTCTACGGCGATGAATTCGAAGACCGCGGTGTGACGTTCGACAAGCTCTCGGAAGACGAGCAGCGAACTCACCCCGCGACCTCGGCCGGGATGGTTTCGCTCCTCGATCACTGGCTCGGCCAGTTGGTGGCGGCCTTCGCCGACGAGCAGGGCCCGTTGCTCACGCTAGTGACGGCGGCCGAAGGCGTCGTCTGGCAGCCGTTGCCGAATTCGTTCGGTCCGCTGGACGCTTTGCGTAGCCAGTTTGCGCACGTGCCGCTCGTCGCCCACGTCCGGGGCGGGGTTTTAGCGGCAGCCGGTCAGCGCGACGGGCAGCTGCGTTCGACGTCGCAGTTTGGCGAACTTATCGCCGCGTGGTTCCGCGCGCCATCGTCCTGGAGTCTATCCCGCGCCGCTGCCGATCGAATCGCGACGAAAGGGGCCTCGGGCGAGCGGATCACCACGCTCGATTGGACGGCGATCATTCCGGCTCAGAGCGATGCGAAACCGCTGTTGTTTCGCAAGCCGGAGGACTATTGGGAGGTCAACAATGTCGCCGACGTCTTGCCGGGCGTCGTCGAGCAGTTGATGAACTCTTCCGAGCGGGGGGCGTGAGCCCCCTGGTTCCGCGCCCACAGGGGCTCACGCCCCCCGCTCGGAGTTCAGACCAGACGTTACGCCGAGGCCGTCGGGTCGGACGTCGGCGGCTCGAAC
>CAZDGB010000228.1:0-12501 GCA_964504645.1 uncultured Planctomycetaceae bacterium
ACCACCCACGGCGACGTCGTCCCGGTCGGCAAGTCGGACATGAAGCCCTTCCCCCCTGTCGCGCCTGACAAGAAACGCAGCTTCCCACGGAAGAATCTCAGCAAAGGCCACGGCGAATGGAACCACTACTACATTCGTGCCGTAAACGGCGAAGTCCGACTGTGGGTCAACGGCGAAGAGGTCTCCGGCGGGACCGAGTGCACTCCCAATAGCGGCTTTCTCTGCCTGGAGTCCGAAGGCGCCCCGGTCGAATTCAAAGGCCTTAAACTCCGCGAATTGCCGTAACGGTGGCGTGCGAATCAGACTCTGAATACGCAGCGAATCGCTGACCGGCAGTTCTTGCCGATCACGGCGTGTGGAAAATCGCGCAATCTAACAGTCTATTCATTTCAGGCAGACTTTTCCGCCGATAACGATTGTAACGATTCTATCTTGCCAGAGTTGCTGACCGGACCACCGGAGGTGCAGGCAAGTCTGGTTGACTGCCTGCATTTCGTACGCCTGGGAATTCCCGACAAGGAGGTCGGGGCCTTCATGGGGTGGTTTCCGCGATTGATTTCTGCTCGCATTCTGCTGGCGGCAGTCTTGTACTGCGCCGCGCCCGTGCGCATGGTTCACGCCGGCAATCCACTTGAGAATTACACCCCGGTCGTGCTGCCCCCAGTGCCGCCCGAACCGGAGCCGCCGGAACCGATTCCTCCCGAGCCGGTGCCGCCTCCCCCCGAAAACAGTCCATCGTTGCTGCGCGACGAAGTCGAAGCTTTGCGGCTGCGTCTTGACGAATTGGAGCTGCTGGAAGAAAAGCGCTCTGAAGCGGCGAAGAAGAAGGACGGCGGCAAGGACGACAAGCCTAAGGAAAACACCTGGCTGGACGTCTCTGAGGACAAATGGACGGTCAAACTGGGGGGAGATATCCAGTTGGACTCCGTCAACTGGGCGTACGCGGATCCGGCCATTCAGGGTCCGGCGGCCGGTCCGGGGACGAGAAACTACTTCGAATTTCGCCGGCTGCGGCTCGCGGCCGAAGGAACCGGTTACGGACTCTATGAATTCCGCCTGCAGCTGACGTTGGAACCGGACACGACCGGCGATACGCAGGTGATTCCAGCGGGAGGCGGGCAACTCATCCCAAACTCGCCCGCCGTGAAAGACGCGTTCTTTTCGATCCTCGACGTTCCCTATTTCGGCAAGCTGCGGATCGGCAACTTCTTCGTGCCGTTCGGTCTCGAACAGGTGACGAACGACCGCTTCAGCGTCTTTCTGGAACGCTCGATTCCCACGCAGGGCGTGTTCACCGCTGACCGGCAGGTGGGCGTCGCCAGCTACAACACCAACGACGCGCAGGACGTCACCTGGTGTTTCGGCGTGTTTTATGACGGCATCAGCGATCTGCAGAAGAGCCGCATCGATGACGATCAAGGTTACCGCCTCAGCGGCCGCGTCACGTATCTGCCGTATTACGACGAGCCTTCCAACGGCCGCTACCTGTTTCACACCGGCGCCGGTGTCCTGTACACCGACCGTTTCAATCATACGGTGCAGTTCCGCACGCGGCCGGAAATTCACCAGGGGCCGCGGCTGGTCGACACCGGCCCGCTCGATGCGCAAGGTTACGTCACCGCCAACGTGGAAAGCGCGCTCGTCTGGGGGCCGCTTTCGATTCAGAGCGAGTCGTACATCACGTCCGTGAACATCTCCAACGGCGGGCCCGCGACGTACTACGGCTCGTACGTATATTGCACCTACTTCTTGACCGGAGAGAACCGCACCTACGAACGCTTCGGCCAGCACGGCGCGCAGTTCGGCCGCGTTTATCCCATCTCCAACGTGTTCTTCACGCCCAGCGGCAGTAGTTGGGGCGCGTGGGAAGTGAAGGCCCGCTGGTCATACTTGAACCTCGCCAGCACGGGCGAAGGCCGCATCGACGACATCTCGGCCGGTATCAACTGGTACTGGTCGGACCGCACGCGGTGCATGTTCGATTACATCCATCCGATGACGACGGCCGGCTCCACATTCGGCGCCACGCAGTCGGATATCATCGCCATGCGGTTCGACGTCAACTGGTGATTTTCCTGGAGGCTGCCATGCGCCGTGGAATTGGTTTCGCCGCACTTCTGGTCGCGGCATGCGTCCTGACGCCGTCGGCGTTCGCCTGCACGAATTGCTGCTCCCAATGCGGGACGGAAGAGGCGGCCATGAAGGTCTGCCGTCTCGTCTGCACCGAGAAAAAGCTGACGATGAACTGCTGGAGTTGCGAGGCCGAAGACATCTGTCTGCCGGGCCCGAGCCGGCGCACGTGCCGGCATTGCGACGTCGCCTGCGATCAGGAGTGCTGTCACGGCTGCCGCGGCGACTGGAAGCGGTACTTCATGTGGAGCGAGTGGACGCCGTGCGGCTCGCCGATGATGGTCACCAAGCGGAAGCTGATGAAGAAGACCGTGACCAAGACGATTCCGACCTACAAGTGGGTCGTCGAAGACTTATGTAAGCAATGCGAAGCCGAGGCGGAACCGGTCGCGGTGCCGAAAGGCGTGCAGCTTCCCCCGCCGCCGCAGGTCGAGAACGCCACCATTCTCGGCGGTCACGTCCCGCCGTCCCCGAAGTAGGGTACGCTATGCGGACCCTACGCTAGTTCCTGCATCATGGCGAGCGTACGTTCCAACTCGTCGACGAGCGGCGGGCAGACGTTTAAACGGCGATACGATTTGAAGAGCTCGAGGTAGTACCACAGCGAGCCGTCTTTGCCGCCGGCGAACTTCTGCCAGATCTTGTCGCCGTGTTGTCTCAAGTCGCTGACGATCGACCGGGCATTGTGCAGCTTGTCGCAACAGGAAACAAACCGGGCGGACGGCGAGACGGTTTCCAGTTCCGAGATGTACCGGTTTTTGCGTTCCTGCCACGGAGGTTTGGGAATCGTGTCGGCATCCGTGCATCCCTGCACGATGTCGGCGACGCGATCGCCGAAGCGCAGCCGCAAGTCCACCGCGCGCGCCTTGCCGCCGGCATCCTCGATGACATCGTGCAGCAGCGCCGCGATGGCCTCGTCCTCGTCGGCGCCGTACTCCAAGGCCAGTCCCGCAACGGACAACAAGTGCGATAGGTACGGAATCGATGTCCCTTTGCGGACCTGGCCGCCGTGCAACCAGCAGGCATAGAGAAGCGCTTGCTCAAACCGAGGCGAAAGAACCGTCATCCCACACTTTCTCATTTGGCGCAGCAGAATCGAACAGGGTGCCGCAGATCGCAACTCCCATTTCAAACCCTCGCAGGTAGACGTCCCCAAAGATCGTTACACCGGCGACAATTGGAAAAACTGGAAATTCGGTATGGCAATTGCCATATTTTTACAACACATTTATCCCCTGCGCTTTTGTCGGGTCTGTTTCTGTCCGGCATTGTCATCGACTCCCGCGCGTAGGGTTGCTCCCGCCGACCGACCGTCGAGCGGGAGTTTTTGTTGCGCGTCGGAATCTCCTAGCAAGTCGAACTTTAAGCGCAGCATCTCGGCCAGCGACCACGCCTGGAACGGACAGCCCCCCGGTTGATGCGGCAGATCGCCGTCCGCAACCTCGGCCAGATGCCCCAATCCGTAGGCGGAGAGATGTGCTTCAAATGGCTGCACGAACTGCATCATCGCGAGGCGGCGGTGTAAGGATGTCTCGCCCCGCACGCGGAGCCACGCCTCGACGAAGGCTCCCATCAGCCACGGCCACACCGTCCCCTGATGATACGCCGTGTCGCGCGTTTTCGGGTCGCCGTGGAAGCGGCCGTGATAGTTCCCATCCAACGGGCTGAGCGTCCGCAATCCCCACGGCGTCACGAGTTCGCGCTGCACCAGTTCCACCGTCTGCCGCGCTTCCCCTCTCGGCAACAGATTCAGCGGCAGCCCGCCAACCGCGAAAATCTGGTTCGCCCGCACGGAATCATCCACCCGATCGGCTTCGTGATCGACGTCGATGACGTCGAACAAGCACTGTTTCGCCGGGTTCCAGAAGCGGCGTTGGAACACGTCGCGTCCCTGGCGGAACCAACTATCGAAATCGGACGACAGATGCCGGAAGGCGTGCAGCGCGTTCAGCCAGAGCGCCTGCACTTCCACCGGCTTGCCGATGCGCGGCGTAACGACCCAATCCCCGAGCTTCGCGTCCATCCAAGTGAGCTGCACGCCGGGAACGCCGGCGGCGATCAAGCCGTCGTGATCCATGCGAATCTGAAACCGCGTGCCGCGCGCGTAGCCCTGCAAAATCGATCGGGCGGCGGCTTCCAATTCCTTCTTCACCGCCGTTGACACTTTCGGACAACGCTTCAGAAATTCCGCCACGGCGATGACGTACCACAGCGAGGCGTCGACGGCGTTGTATTCCGGCGCTTGCCCCGCATCCGGGAAGCGATTGGGCAGCATCCCCTCGGAAATGTGCGGGGCCCAACTCCGCAGAATCTCTTCCGCCAGCTCGAATCGCCGCGTGGAGAGGCACAGCCCCCGCAGCGAAATGAACGCGTCGCGGCCCCAATCGGTGAACCAAGGATAGCCGGCGATGAGCGTGCGGCCCGTGCCGCGGCGAACGACGTAGGCATCCGCCGCGCGATGCAACGGCGTCGCGAACGCCATCCGCCGCGTCCATTCGGCACGAACGAGTTCTTCCCTTCTCCCCTGGAGGGAGAAGGTGGCCGCAGGCCGGATGAGGGGGATGTCACGGACGTGGCTTGATTCTTGCGCATTCTGAACGTCGTTGACCTCCCCCTCACCCCCGGCCCCTCTCCCGCCAGGGGAGAGGGGAGAAGAATTCACAGCCTCATCCCCAGCCGAAAGACTCAGATTCGCCGATGCATCTTTTGAAAGTTCCCAGGAAAAAACTCCCGGTGCGGCGAGGTCTTCGAGGAAGTCCAGTCCGCGATCGCGCTCTGCCGTGTAGAGAAACTGGCGATACCAAGCTGGTTGATGTTCGTAGTCACCGTTCGTCTCGACGCGGATCGGCGGCACGCCGGGATACGGATGCCAGGTCCATGCATCGCCATCCCGCTGCGGTTCGAAGCGAAACGCCGGATTCTCGTGATGGGTCGCATGATAGTCGCGTCCGGAAAAAAACGGACGGACGTACAAGCGGACGGGCTGCTGGCCGGGGGCTTCCAACATCGTCCAGCGGAGAATCGTCGTCGGCTGCTCGTGGAGCGACAAAATCTCTTGCCGGAGTCGGACGCCGGTTTTCCCGCGCAGCGTCCAGGTCGGCCACGGTTCGAGGGAGAACGATTCAACGTGCGGTCCCGGCGTGATGACGTCCGGCGCGTAGTGCTGCGAGGAAAAGAACTCGCACTGGCCGGCCGTTTCGATCCAGACGTCGCCGCCGTTCACCAGAACGTAGCGCTCGGTCGGCGGCGTTTTGGAGGATAACAGCCAGGCGTGATAGCGACGCGTGCGGCGCGTGGAAACGGTTCCAGACGCGAATCCGCCGAGACCATCGGCTTGGAGCCATTCGGCGTCGAGGTTTGCCGGCAGCGTCACGGCGGCCCCTTTGAGAAAGTCGCGCACTCGCGGAGCGAGTGCGGTTCGGTCGCTTCCAAAGCCGCGGATGGCATCCGCGGGTATTCTTCAGCGGCTTCGTTCGGAAGACCGCGGTTGCCAACCGCGGCTTTGGTGATCAGTCTCGCGGCATCGTATCACGCCGACTTCACCCGCGGGAGCGACTCCTCGCGCACCGGCAACGCCGTCGGGGATTTCGCCTTTTCTCCCCTCTCCCCTGGCGGGAGAGGGGCCGGGGGTGAGGAGGATGTCATCGACGTGGAACGAGCTATCGACACTCCCTCGTCCAGCCTCTGACCAACAACTTTCTGCTGCTGATCGGGCATTGCGGGAAGAATCGGGCTGTCGAGCGAACCCGCCGAGGGCTGCACCGACAGCGGCCGCATCGGCATCGGCGAGGCCTCCACCTGCGTGCGCGGCATGCCGAGCAGCATGAACACGCTGCAGCCGCGCAACATCGATGAGCCGACGAACACCGTGAGATACGCTTCCGGCGTCACCCCCAACGCGTTGAGCGTGAGACCGCCCAGCATCGAACCGAAAGCCAAGGCCGCCGAGTTCGCGACGTTGTACCAGGTGAGAATCGCCGTCCGCTCGCGGGCCGGAATGGTCTCGAAGAACAACAGGAATAGCGCCAATTCATAGGCGCCCCACGTTGCGCCGCCCGCCAGTTGCAGGGCCATCAGGTAGAGAAAATTGCTGCTGATCAGCCAGCCACCCGACAGCGGAACGATGCCGATCGCTCCGATCCACAAGAGCCGCTGCGCGCCGACGCGATGGGCGTACCGGCCCCAGAAAGGCAGGCACAGGAACTTCGTCACGAACGACACGCTCAGCAGCACGGCGTATTCCCAGTATTCCATGCCGAGCGTCTTCAGCATGTACGGCGAGAAATACGGACCGCAGAAATAAACGCCGGCCTGCATCATCACGGCGAACCCGAGCAGCCGTCCCGACATGCCGGTGAACAACCGCGACCGGATCACCTTGCTGCTGAGATCGCGCAGCGATTTGCGGTCGGGCGGCGTCTCTCCCTGAAAATAAAGACACGTCGTCGAGATCGTGCGGCACAGAAACGAAATGGCAAAGAGCGCCACGAACATCAGCTGCGTTTCGCGCGCGCCCAACTGCTTGCCGGCCTGCAGAATCAATCCGCCGCCGAGGAACCCGACGAACACCATCGCCTGGTTTAAGCGCGACCGGCGGGCGAAAAACGTGGGCCGCAGCGCGACCGGCACGATGTTGCCCATCCAGGTGTTCCACGCCGGCCCGGTTCCCAGGCTCGCCGCCCAGTAGATGGACGCGATGATCATCAACGGCACATGGTCGATATGCCCGCGCCACGCGGCGTAAATCAACGGGAGAAAACAAGCCGCTTGCAGTCCCGCACAACAGACGACCCACCGGCGATGCGACTGAAAGCAACGCACGCCAAACGGCGAGATGACCTGAATCAGGCTGCCGAACAGAATCGGCAGGCTCGCCAGCAGCCCGGTGTAGACTTCGCCGAGTCCCACCGCGAGAGCGAAGGCCGAGAGATACGTTTCCCCCAGCCCGACCATGACGCCGTACGCGGCGCCGTCGCCGATACTCAGCGTCAGGTTCCGGTCCAGTTCCGTTGCCGCAGGAACCCGCAACACAGGTGCCGGCGGGTGCGATTCCTCGCCGGCCGCCGCCCCACTCACGTCTGCACTCACCGCCCGCCGCCCTTCAACACTTAGCCACCGAACGGGGACATTCTAGCCGGTCGAGCGGCCTCAGGAAAGATGAGGAAATTGGGCGTGAAGACGGTCTTGCAGGGAATGGCCGAATCGGTAACATTCCCGCCGACTAATCGGTGACGGAATCCAAGCGGAGACGTCGGGGATGAAACGTTTCGGGCTTGTCTGGTGTTGTCTCGGCTTGGGAGCGCTCGCGGGTTGCTCGTCGTCCGTGGCCAATCAGGAGGGCGCGTCGTCTGACCGCTCGGCGGTCTCGACGCCGGAATGGGTGATCGACGATTCCGAGAATCCCAACATGGCAATCGCGACTCAAGTCCAGCCGATTCCCGATACCGACGAGCCGGTGGACGACAATTCGGCCCGAATCATCAAGCCGATTCCGGACGACGACCGGGACTGAATTTCCTGGTTTCTTCGCAGCGGCGACAGCGTACCCCAAACACCCGGTTTTAGGTGTCGGCGTCACCGCGGAATTCAAAACCGTCCGATTGGCCATTGTTTGCATCAATTCCTGCCGATATGATGGGCTGTCCCCATAACGAGGCGGGAATGCATCCATCGTTCTGCTCCGGACCGATTCATCGACGGGAGTTTCTCCGCGCCGGAACGTTGGCGCTGGGAGGTCTCACTCTGCCGCAGTTGGCCGCCGCAAATCCGCGTAGCCAGCTTTCCAGCGACACGTCGGTCATCCTCTTCTGGATGTGGGGCGGGCCGAGCCAGCTCGAAACGTTCGACCCGAAGCCCGACGCGCCGAGCGAATATCGCGGCCCGTTCCGTCCCATCGCGACGAACGTGCCGGGACTCGACCTCTGCGAAATCTTTCCGCGGCTCGCTCAGATCGCTGACAAATACACGGTCATCCGGTCGGTCCATCACGAGATGGCGTCGCACAACGATGGCTCAATCGAGATGCTGACGGGCAAGACGCCGCTGCGGGCCGATCCCACCTCGACCGCCGTCTCCGAGCATCCCGACCTGGGCATGGTCGCCAGCCGGATGCGCGGCCCCGGACCGGGCGGGATGCCGAGCTACGTCGGCATCCCCACGAAGCCGTTCATGACGCGGCCGCAGTATCTTGGCGTCAGTCACACGGCGTTCGAAACGGGCGATCCGTCGGTCGAAAATTTCAAGCCGGCGAATTTGAAACTCGACGCGGGGATCGACGCTTCACGCTTAGCCGATCGCCACGGCCTAATGACCCAATTTGATCGTTTTCGAAGGAGCGTCGATCAGACCGGCTCCCGCGACGGCATCGACCAGTTTCACGGCCGCGCGCTGGAATTGCTCAGCAGCCCGCGAGTCGCCGAAGCATTCGATCTCAATCAAGAAGCGCCGCAACTGCGCGACAAGTACGGCCGCACCTTATGGGGACAGAGTTGCCTGCTGGCGCGCCGCTTGGCTGAGGCCGGCGTCGGCCTCATCACGATCGACGCCCTCGCCCCGCAATTCGGTTTGAAGCGCTACTTCAGTTGGGACGACCATGTCATCCCGATGTACGACTGGGATCTCGGTCCGGCGATGAAGTTTCGCGCCGATCATCTCGACCCGGCGCTCTCGACGCTGATCGACGACATCTTCGCCCGCAATCTCGATCGCAAGATCGTGGTCGTCGCAATGGGCGAGTTCGGCCGTACGCCGCGGATTTCGCATTCTTCCGGGCTACAAGGCCGCGATCACTGGCCGCAGTCAATGTCGGTCCTCGTCTCCGGCGGCGGCTGGAAGATGGGCCAGGTGATCGGCGCGACGAACTCGAAAGCCGAGTACCCGTCCGAGCGCCCGCTCACGCCGCAGGACTTGCTGGCGACGACGTACCGTCATCTCGGCATCGACCATCACCACGAGTTCTTGGATTTCGCCGGCCGCCCGCAACGGATTTTGTATCACGGCGAGCCGATCAGCGAATTGCTCTGATCACGACGATCCGCGTCCGCCGCACGCTTGCGAGTTCGCAGCCCTTACGGCCGCACCTGATCCGGCTGCCCGAACCACAACCCGTCCCAGCGGCGCTCTTTCTGGACCGAATGATGCTCCGACCCGCACGAGCATTGCCCGCCGGAGTTCCAGAAATGGTTTGACTCGGCATACCGCGTGTGCATGCAGCCGACGAGCGCCGGTGCGAACAGCAGCCACAGACCGATCATGATATGTTTGCGCACGTTCCCCTCCCTGGAAACTCCGCTATCATGTCATCGGCCGGCGGTGAAGAAATCTTGAATCGAAATAGGAAGTCCGATGAAAACTCTGCTCGCGATGGGCGCGCACCTCGACGACTGCATCTTCGGCATCCCCGGCATCATGTCGCTGGCGGTCCGCAAGCATTACCGGGTGGTGATCGTGGCGATGGTCGGCGATCTGACGAACTGGCCGCCCGCGAAGGCCCGGGAACAGGAAATCGTCGAAGGAATGAAGCAACTCTGCCGCGAACACGGCGCCGAGTTCCGCGTCCTGAACTTCCCGTCGATGCAGTTCGACGTGAACCTCGACACGAAGCAGGCCGTGGCGGAGATGATTGCCGATCTCGAGCCCGACGTCGCCTTTACCCTCTGGCCGCACGACACGCACGCCGACCACGAAGTCGCCGCGCAGCTCAGCAAGGTTGCACTGCGGCACGGCGGCCGCGTGATTGCGCCCCGCGATATCAAATCGCCGCGGGCCATTTACCAGTTCGACAACGGCCCGGGGCATACGATCGGTTTCACGCCGAACACGTTCGTCGACATCACCGACGTCTGGCCGGAGGCGATCGGCTGGCTCGGCCAGTACATGGCGATTCAACAAAACCAGAAATACGACCCCGACCGCCTCGACGGCGCGCAGCAGGCGAAAGAAGCGATCGCGCGGTACCGCGGCCTGTCGTGCGGCGTGAAATACGCCGAGGCGCTCTGGTCGACGTCGAATCGCGTGCAAGACATTCTGTAGGAAACCGACAGGCCGCGCCCCTTCGGTGCTTTGAAGAGCCGCGGGGACGCAGCCCCGCGGCTTCCGCTATTGGACAGCATTCGCGACGAACGCCGCGGCCTGTTCGCGCGGGTGCGGTTTGACCGCGCGGCCCGGCAGCGACGTGAGCACGACGCAGATGGTCTTGCTCGCCGGATCGGCCCAGGCGATGGTTCCGGTTGATCCTGTGTGGCCGAACGTTTTTTCCGAGCAACCCGGACTCCGAATCGACGGCGCCAAACTCAAGCCCAGACCCCACGGCGTGAATCCGGCCGGATTCTGGTTCGTCACCATGAGCCGCGCCGTCTCCGGTTTGACGGCCGCACCCTTCTCGAAGAGGAACTCCGCCAGAAAGCGCCCGACGTCAGCCGCTGAGCAATGCGTCCCGCCCCACGGCGCACCGAGTTTTCGCCAATAGGAACTGTTCCAGTCCCAGTCCTTGGAACCCGGATCGCCCGCGCCGGCTTCGGGAGCGGCGAACTCCGTCTGCACCGGTACGAAATTGCCGAGTTCGAATCGTCCGAGTCCTTGAGCCGAGTGTTTCATTCCGAGCGGCTGAAAGACGGTGCGATCGACGAGCTTCCGAATGTCCTCGCCGCTGATCTTCTCGGCGATGTGCGTCGCCAGCAAAATCGCCATGCTGGAATACGAGAACTTCGAACCCGGCGCAAAACCGAGCGGCGTGCGCAGCGCATGCTCCGCGAACTCCGGCAGCCCGGCATGCTTGGCGCGCAGCTCGTTGTTCTCCGGCAGTTGGTCCGGCAATCCGGAGACGTGCGTCATCAAATGGCGCATGGTCGCCTCGTCCCGCCCGTCGCCGGTGAATTTCGGCAGAAACTTTTTGACGCGATCGTCGAGCCGGAACTCGCCGCGATCGAATAGCGTCATCAGCGCCGTGATGCAGATTGGCTTCGAAATCGATCCCAACAGAAACATCGCGTCGTCGGACTTCGCACCGCCAAAATGCTGCGCGAACCGCGTGTCGCCCTGTTCGACGTACATCGTCGTGGCGGAAACTTGTCCGCCGGCGACCGCCTCCGACAACACTTTCGCGGCAGCGTCGAGGCGATCTCGTTTGAGAGCGGCCCACAGCGGCGTGCCGATGGCGGCCGCAATTCCGGCTCCGAGAAACGTGCGTCGATTCATGGCAGCGTCCGTATGCGGTAAATGTTTAGAAAGCCGTGGTTGGTAACCGCGATCTTCCGAACGAACGCCGCAGAGGAAGAACCGCAGATGCCATCCGCGGCTTTATCTTATGCCGCAGCCGTGGAATTTGCGTCATCGATAGCACTGTGGAATCGCAGCAGCCCCAGGCACAGCACGCTCGAAGCGACCGCGCATGCCGCGAAGATCGGAAACGCCTGGGGAATCGCGCCGGTCGGTTTGAGGGCCATCACGATCAGCCCGGAGATGCCGCCGCCGAGCCCCCAGCTCAGACCCATCGTGATCGAACTGCCGACGCGCTGGCTGCGCGGCAATAGCTGCTGGCCGAGACTGATGAGAATCGGCAACGTGCTTCCCAAGAGGAGTCCCGTCGCCACCGAGGCCAGCAGCAATAGACTGCCGGCCTGCGGCAGAAACCAGATCAGCGGCGCAGCGACCAGCGGAAGCAGCCACAGCAGCAGTCGTTCGTGCTGCCGGGGCATGAAGACACCGCAATAGAGTCCGCCGAAACCGATGCCGAACGTGAACGCCGACTGCACCAGCCCGATGTCCGCCGTCGAACTTCCGCCGGCGCTTTCGAGAAACGCCAGCGCCATCGGCACGCCCGCCGCCGGCAAAATGCGGAGCACGCCCACGACGAGCAACAGCAACAAGCGCAGCACCTGGCCGCGGAAAAGCTCGGCGAGATGAACCGGCGCCGGCGCAAAGCTCGGTTCCAACTGGTCAGAGGGCCGCATCGCCCACCGCATCACGCCGATGAGCACCAGCATCCAGATCAAGCCGAAAAAGAGTCCGGACATGCCCCACTGCTGGACGATCTGCCCGCTGTAATACGGGCCGGCGCTTTGGCCGAGAAATCCGCCGAGCTGAAACAGCGAGATCGCCCGGCTACGATTGAGCGGGAGGCAATTCCCCGCCTGCGACGCGGCTTCCGGATGAAACGCCGCGATACCGAGGCCTGCCAGCGACACGATCAGGCTCAGTCCCCACGCCGACTGCGCGAAGCCGAGCAGGCACAGGCAGAGAATGGACAACCCCGGCCCGAACCAGATCAGCCAGCGTCCGCGCGCCCGGTCTCCCCACAAGCCGAAGCCGATCTGCGTCACCGACGTAGACAGATTCCAGCAGACGAGCGGCCAGAGAAACTCCGCATCGCCG
>CAZDGB010000229.1:0-12425 GCA_964504645.1 uncultured Planctomycetaceae bacterium
AGATGCAATTGATCTTAAGTAGTGCGAGCCGAAGCAGCGTGCCGGAAAACTCAATCCAGAATTCCTATTCTCCAGCAATCCGAGCCACCTCTTCCGACGACAGCGGGCGGTCGAAAACAGCGATTTCGTCGAGGCGGCCTTCCCAGTTCGCCTCGTTATCGCTGCGGCCGCCAAAAAAACAGCGGTCGAAGCCGGCGGGGAAATTCGCCGCGGTGGTCGTTTCGATCTCCGACTTGCCGTTCAGCACGACACGGATCTTTTCGCCATCGCGAATCAGCACGACGTGCTGCCATTCCCAGCGCGGAATTTCCGTCTTGCCGGCAACGATTTTCGAGGCGTCGTCTCCATGCAAGAAGATCAGCCGGCCCGTGTTCCCGGACGTTCCGCCGATGCCGAGATGTTCGGAATACGTCGTCAGTCCGTGATCCGTGCCGCGCGAGAAGAACCAACCGGAGACGTCGCGGGCGTCGTTCGGCAAACCATTCCACAACCAGAGCGACACCGAATAACGGTCTCTCAACATTTCGAGCCGGCTGCGAACGCGGCCGCCGGCGAACATCGCCGCACGATTCTTCTCGCCGTCTTTGCAGAACAATTGGGAACGCGGGCCTTCCAGAAAGAACGTGACCGCCGGCTCGTACACGGCGTCGTGATTGTGGCCGCTCGCATCGACGGCGTGTGGCCCGGTAAAGTCGTCCAATCGATACCATGCCAGTGGTTTCAACGCGGCGATCGCTTCGGCGGCAGGACCGCGGCTCAGCGTGGTCGGTCTGCGCGGTTTGCCTGACGCCTTTTCGAGGAGGGCGATGCAGGCCTCGGTGATTTTTGGTTCAGCCATCACTTCCAAACCGGCCGAGCGGGCCGGCCACGTGTTGTAGCCGCCGAGCGGATGCTGCTCGGGCGGCGGGATGTAACCGTCGCCGCCGTTGGCGAGCTCGATCACCATCGTGTGCTTCAGCGGGCTGGCGGCTTTGATCTTCAGGCCGGTGACGGCATACGTTTCGTTCGGCGTCGTCGCGATCCCGATATCGCCGATCCGCACGCCTTGCACGACGATCTCCGTCTGCTGGCGTTCGTGCAGCAGAATCTGTTCGCGGGCGTAAACCTCTTCCGTCGTCTGCAGCGGCTTGTCGCCGAGTTTATCCATCACGCGCTGCGCCCATTCGAGGAGTTGTTTGTTGGGGACGCGGTACTTGAGCGTCATCCGCGTCTCGGCCATCGCGAGATCAACGTCGCTGCGATATTCGATTTTTTCGTAGGCTTGCATTGCGACATCCAGCAAACGCTCGGCATACGTTTCGATGGTCAGCTTCGGGTCCCAGCTTTCGGGACGCGTGTAGTCGCGGCGCCAGATGTCTCCGCTGCAGCCGTGCGACATGATGCCGACGAACTCCGCGCCGCCATTGAGCCGGGTCTTCAGCCCCTCGGCGAACAGGCCGAAGTAATCGGCGCTGATGTCGTTGTCGCTGAAGTAGTGCATGGAGAAATTCGCCAGCACGGCCAGCGGTTTGCCGTCGCGGGTCTGTACGGAGATCAGCGTCAAGTCCGGGTCTTTCGGCCCCGCTTCGCCGGTGACGTCGGCCCAGTTGGCCCCGGCGTGCATGTTGGCGCGGACCGTCGGGTTGCCGAACGGATCGACGTCGAGTTTTCCCGGCTGACGAATCCACTGCCGCAAGGCCGTGAATTCTGCCGCGTCGCCTTTACCGAAGCCGACGCGCGCCGGCTGTAACTTCGAATCGGCCAGGGCGATCGCCTCGGCGATTTTCGTGGCGAGGAACGGGACGTAATCGGGATCGGCGTCGGTGCCGAGACAACCCATCGACGCGGGGGCGGAGTGCGCATGCGTGGCTGAGATCAGCATGTGATCGGCCGGAATCTTCGTGAGCTTCGCCGCCAGCGATTTGACTTCGTCGAGCAACGGCCGCGACATCATGCAGCTGTCGACAACGACGATTGCGATTTTCGTGCGATCGTCGGAGAGGACAATCGCCCGAGCGTGGACGCGAGTCTTGATCTTGTCGAGACTGCGGCTGAGCATGCCGCCGTTGACGAGCACCGGCAGTTTCGCCGGCGTGACGTCGACCACCGCCGCACCGGCTCGGAATTCGGCGTGAGCGCCAGGGTTCAAGTTGCAGAGGGCGGCGAGGAACAGAGCTAGGGAAACTATCGAGCGCATGGGGAAACTCCAGGTTGTCAGGGAAGAGCCTCGCACGCAGTAAGCGGCCCGACGTTCCATAGCCGCTTACTGCGTGCGCGGCTTATTCGGTCCTCACTTCGCCGTGCCCAATTGGCGGGCGATCCACGGCGCGGCCATGTCCGCGGCTCCTTTCGGGGTCGTGTGGCCTTGCGGTTCGGAGACGATGTGGAAATCTACGAGGGCGGGCTTGTTCGCCCGCAGCGCCGCCGCCGTGACGGCCCGGCAGAAGGTGATGGAATCGTCGGTGCTGACTCGATCGTCACGGTCGCCGATGATCAGCCAGATCGCGCGGCCGGCGAGTTTTTCGTCCAGGTGTTTGAGGGATAGCTTTTCCGCCGGACTCGGATCGCTCATGTTGGCGAATTCCCGCAGCGCGAGCAGATTCGACACCGGCGCGAACGGCGCGGCGGCTTTCACGCGGGGGTCGGCGGCGGCAAAGTGCACGGCCATGAAACCGCCGCGCGAGGTGCCGCACGCGGCAATTTTCTCGGGATCGGTCAGCTTTGTTTCGATTAATTCATCGAGGACTTTGCTGAATCGTGCGGTGGCTTCGGCGATGGGATCTTCTTTTTTCTTCTCGATGCGAAACCGCCAAGCGTCGATTCCTTGAGGTTCACCCTCGCGGACTTCCTTGCCATGCCCGGGGAGATCGACCGAGACGCACAAATAACCTTGCTGGGCGAGTTGATTGCCGCATTGCCGGAAGTATTCGTTGTTGAGCGAGTCCTCAATTGCGCCGGCAAAGATGAACAGGGTCGGCGCCGGTTCCGAAGGCTTTTTCGGCCAGACACCGTAACGGACGCCGGTTTTCGTGGTGAGAACTTCGGCCTGGGGTTGATCGTCGGCGGAGACGAACGCGGACCCCAGCAGGACGAACGCCGGCGCCAAAAAAAGCAGTCGCTGCATGATGAATCTCTCCGAAGCCGCACAAAGTGGATTTGGCGACAGCGTAGCAAGACCGCGAGCGAAATTCCGCCGCCGCAGTGCGGTGAAAAAAAGAAAGCCCCCTGATCCAGGGGGCTTTCGCTGGTCGGCACGAAATGGACGAAATCAGAGTTCGACTTCGTGCAGTTCCAAGACCTGATCCAGTTTCGTGATTTCGAGGACTTCGCGAATGTCTTCGCAGGCGTTGTAGAGATGAACTTCCACGCCCAGCCGGCGGATGGAGGCCAACAATCCCAGCAGGCCGCTGGGGATGAGCCGCACGCCCGTCAGGTCGAACGCCAGGACTTTGCAGCCGTTGTCCTGAATGAGATCGACGAGGTCATCCCGGCACTCGGCCAGATTCAGGTCATCGAGAATCTCTCGGCCCCCGAAGCCGATGACCGTCAGCTCCCCGGGGTGGTACACCTCTAAAGTCGGAACCGTTTGCATGAAACTCTCCACAATCAAAAAAGAAGAAGACGTCGACAGTCCGGTCAGAGAAAACGCCGGCGACCGTCCCGGCACAAAAAGAAACGGTCAGCGAAAAGATGTACGCCGTCCGTCCATTTCAAGATGACTGAATTTTCGCAGGGATGCAATTCCATTCCGATGAAGATTTGCAAATGTACGGAAATCGTTATCTACAGACATTATCGGGCTGCAACGCGCTGCCGACCCCCGGGAAAGATCAGGCATTTTTGATTCTTGACGTGAGGTGCGAAGTCGATGGTCCGTAGGGTCGATACGATTGTTACAACCGACGCAACGGGAGTAACAGAAAATCTCAGCGAACGGACAAGAGGCCTGGAGTCGAGCCGTAGAACCATTCGCCCCCTCACCCTAACCCTCTCCCCCGCAGCGGGGGAAAGGGGACCGGAGAATTCATTTCACGTTCGCGCCAGACACGACCGATGCGGAGTAGAGCGAGGTCGCGTTCCGTGGATTTGCTGCGCAAACTCTTTGTGTCGTACATCTGCGTCCTGCTGGGACTGGGGCTACTCATGGTCCACAGCGCCAGTGTGACGTCGCGGCCGACTGATTTCGAAGAAGTCTATCTGTTTCGGCACCTGATGTTTCTCGCCGTCGGACTCGTCGCCGCGGCGACGGCTGCGCTGCTGCCCGCCGATTTCTGGAAACGGGCCGCGCCGTGGATGTTTCTGGGAACGCTGATTCTGCTCGTCGCCGTCCTTGTGCCGGGACTCGGCGTACGGGTGAAAGGGGCCCAGCGCTGGCTACGCTACGGCGGATTCTCGCTGCAGCCGTCGGAACTGGCGAAGATCGCGTTGCCGCTCCTGACATGCCGGTTGATTGCGGACGCCGGGCCGCGCTTGCGCGGCTGGTTCTCCGGCACGGTGCCGCTGCTGATGCCGACAGCGCTGGTTGTGCCGTTGGTGTTGATTCAGCCCGATCTCGGCACGGCGGCGTTTCTGCTGGGCGGCACGCTGTTGACGCTGTTCGTCGCCGGCTGGCCGATGCGAAATTTCATTCTGGGATTCGGAGCTTCCGTTCCCGCGGCAGTCTACCTGCTGGCGATGAAGCCTTATCAACAGCGCCGCATCAGCGGGTTTCTGGAGGCGTGGGCCGATTGGGACGCGGCGCCGTATCAGATCAAGCAATCGTTGGTGACGTTCGGCGCTGGCGGATTGTTCGGTGTGGGGCTCGGCAAAGGCTGGCAGAAGCTCAGCTTTCTCCCGGAGGCGAACACGGATTTCATCTTTGCGGTCATCGGCGAAGAGCTTGGACTGCTGGGAACACTGGGCCTCGTCGTGCTCTGGTGCGCGCTCTATCTCACCGGGCTGCGGATTCTCTCGGACCTCGACAACCGCAGCTTTGAGTTCTTGGCTGGCTTCACGCTGCTGACAGAGCTGGCGGCCCAGGCGCTGCTGAACGTCGCCGTCGTCACGGCCCTCGTCCCACCAAAGGGCATCTCGCATCCGCTGATCAGCGTCGGCGGCAGCAATCTCATCGTGAGCTTACTATCGCTGGGGATCGTGCTGAGCCTGAGCCGCGCCGCGGAACGTCTTCCGAGCGGGGGGCGTCAGCCCCCTGATTCCGCGTCCACAGGGGGCTAACGCTTCCCGCTCGGGGCGTACTTCTGCCTCCCGCACGCAAAGACGAAATACTCCTTCTGCAACCGCTCGTCGACGTCTCGAAACCAGTGCGGCAAATTTTCGCGGAACCACGCTGGCGACTTGGTGACGAGGAGCAGTTCCCCCTCGGCGTTCAACGAGCGGACCGCCGTTCGCAGGAAGAGTTCGGCGAGGCGGTACTGCGAATAGTACGGCGGGTTAGCGAGGATCAGGTCGAAATAGCCCTCGGGGATCGCCGAGCCGTCGGCATCAAGCCGCGTCGTCAGATTCGCCACGGAGTTCTTCGCGGCACTGAGCTCGGCGCATTGCACGGCCCGCGGATTGGAATCGACGGCCCAGATGTCGGCGTCGGGTTGTCGCAACGACGCGGCGACACCCACTGCGCCGGAGCCGCAACCCAAATCGAGGACGCGCATCTTCGGATGGACATCCATGCAATTGATTAACGCCCGCGCGCCGGTGTCGAGCCGGCGATGGCTGAAAACCCCTGGCCGGCTGGTCATGGTGATTAACCGCTCGCGGTCGCGGAAGACGAACTCCGCGTCGAAGCTCTTACGTTTTGCGAGCGGTTCCGTCTTCACCGCAGAATAGACGACCCCCTCGTCCAGCGGTTCCCGCGTGACTTTCGGGAACAGTTTGTGCAACTCGTCGTGCAGCCACTGATCCTCGGGATTGTCGATCGCGGCGATCAGTTTGCTGCGCGAGACCAGCCGGTCGTGCCCCTGCTGCAACAAATCGCGCGTCAGCTCGGCGATGCCCTGCGCCGAGCCGAAAACGACGACGAGATCGACTTCTGCTTCAGGCAAATCGGCCTGGCAGACGCGGTGCAGATTGGGAAGCGACTCAGTGTCTTCGCGTTCCGACTGCTGCAATTGATACAGATCGAGAAACAGGCACGTTACTGTTGCTTCCGGTTTTGCCTCCGCCAGTGCGCGGGCAAATTGCCCACGCCCCGCCGTCGTACACAGCACCCGCGGCCCCTCGAGCGCGGTGATGCGGTCGATCAGCAATTGCTCCTGCGGCCGCGGCGGCGTGCCGGCGTGTTCCGGAAGCGTGGTGTCGTCGTGATCCGTGTCGGATTTCTTTCTCGCGCGGGATTTCGGCATGATTCGCCGATTCTAACACACGGCGGGCCACAAATCTGGGCTATCGTTATTCGCCATGCGTCCACTACATTCCCGGCGCGTCGATTGAGCCGACGGCGGGAATGGATGGTTCCATGCGAACGACGATTGTCCTGGCTTCGGCCCTCAGTGCGCTGTTCATTGGTTGCCGGGCGTCGGATATGCCCATCGTGCAACAGCGCAACACCGGCACGATCTACGACACAGCTCACGAAAAACTGCTCGACAGCGGCAAGGCGTTGCCGCTGTTGGAGCAGGCGTGGCGGAGCGAAGTGCCGCTTTACGCCGAGCCGGTCGCGATCCGCGGCTGGGACGACGGCATTTCGACGTGGGAGATTTTCTTCGCCACGAACCGCGGACCGGACCAAACGGCGTTCGACTCGCGCCGCATTGGTTTCGGCAACGACCTGAGCACTAAGCCGTTGTTTGGGCAGGCGCACGTCACGCTGCAGCGCCGCCGTCGCGGCGTTGATCCCAAGCGGGAATCGTCGAATGGAGGCGACATCGCGACACTCGACGTCGTCGAGCAACTGCCGGTCGAAGAATTCCTCGACGGCGTCACGCGGCAAGTGGACCGTTCACGTCAGAAAGACGTGCTGGTGTTCGTGCACGGCTTCAATGTCGACTTCGACGCGAGCCTCGTTCGCACGGCGCAGATCTCGCTCGACATGCCGTTCAACGGCGCGGTGGTCGCCTACAGTTGGCCGTCGCTCGGCGGGGTGAAGCACTACGGCGACGACGAGCCGCGGAATGCAAAATCGGTGACGCCGTTCCTGGAGTTCCTCACCGCGCTGCGCGAAGGACTTCCCGCGGAAACGAAGTTGCACGTCTTCGTCCACAGCATGGGAAATCGCATCGTCCTCGCCGCATTATCGCGGCTGCCTGCGCCCAACGGTTCACCGCCGATCGACAATCTCGCGCTGCTGGCACCGGATGTCGGCGTGGACGAATTCCGCCGCTGGGCGCCGGCCGCGGTGAAGCAGTGCCGCCGCGTCACGCTCTACGCCAGCCAGAACGATGCGGCCCTCATCGCTTCCAAAAGCCTGCACGCCGAGCAGCGGGCGGGAGACGCCTATCCGCCGGTCATCGCGGACGGCATCGAGACCGTCGACTGCTCGGCTATCGACGCGACGAGTTTCATGGGACACAGCTACTACAGCAGCAACGTCGACGTGCTCGCCGACCTGTTCGAACTCGTCAAACGCGACCGCCCGGCGGCGAAGCGGGGGCACCTCAAGCGGAAGAAATCGTCCGCCGGCCCGTACTGGGTCTGGACCGCGACGGCTCCCCGCGACATCTGGACCTGGCACTTCGATCATCTGCTCGCCGAGCAGGAAACGAGTCGAAATTGAACTCGCGAGTTCGTGGTCTAGCGCTGCCGAGCTGCGCAGGCCGACTTGCGAAACTCTCGCCTCGGATATACTTCTGAGTGACCGCCCCCTCAGCAGACGAACGGATGGCCGATGGCCGATTTCAAAGTGACGCAGCTCGAAGCCGACGTCGACTTCGACAATTTGACGCATTGGGACGTGGTGATCATCGGCGCCGGACCGGCGGGATTGGCCGCGAGCCTGACGACGGCGCACCGGGCGCTGACGACGCTCGTCATCGAAGCCAAGGACCGCCCCGGCGGGCAGCCGCAATTCCTCTATGCCGACAAGCGGATCGTCGATATTCCCGGCTTCCCCGACGGCGTCACGGGGGAAGAGCTCTCGCAGCGGACGTTTCGCCAGGCGGTCGACGCGCTGGTGCAGTTCCGCTTCAACGAGGAACTGGTGACGGTCGAAGATTCTGACGAGATGGCCGGGGAAGACCGCCTGAAGCGGGTCGTCACGTCGAAGGGCAGCTATTTGTGCCGTAAGGTGATCATCGCCTGCGGTCTCTTGCACTATCCGCGGCGGCTCGCCGTCCTGGACGAGTTGCAATCGAAGAACGTCCACTACAAGATTCCGAAAGTCGGCGATTACGAAGGGAACCGCGTCGCCGTGGTCGGCGGCGGCGATTCGGCCCTCGACGCGGCGCTCATGGTGCGGGCCCGCGGCGGACAAGTCGATCTGATCGTGCGAGAAGCTGAACCGATCGGCAAACCAGACAGCGTGTCGCGGCTGCAGGAAGCCGGCGGGCGGATTCTCACGTCGACCGAGATTTTAAAAGCGAAATTCACCGGCGATCAGATCGAATTGGAACTCACGAGTGGCGAACGGCTGGCATGTGCGCTGGTCATCGTGCAGATCGGCTTTCTCTCGGCGAAAGAGACGTTCGACCGCTTGAATCTCGTCCTCAATGACGACGGCAGCATCGCCGTCGATCCGTACTTCGAAACCAGCCGGCAGGGGATGTTCGCGGTCGGCGATGTCCACGGCGACATCAAGTTGATCGCCGTCGCGTGGGCCGAGGGGATTCAAGCAGCGATTCACGCCTTCAAAGAAATCACCAGCCCATACTGGCTGAACGAGAAACGATTGAAAGACCACAAGATTGCGCTGATCGGCGAAAAGATCGCCCGTGCGGCGTCCCGTACGCGTGCGCCATGACTCACGTCGTAGTTATCGGCGGCGGTTTTGCCGGGTTGAACGCGGCCAAGGGATTGGGCGGCGTGAGTGGCGTCGACGTGACGCTGATCGACCGGACGAACCACCATCTGTTTCAGCCGCTGTTGTACCAGGTGGCGATGGCGGGCCTCAGTCCGGCGGAGATCGCGGCCCCGATCCGCAGCCTGTTGTCGAATTATCAAAATATCCGTGTGCTGCAAGGCGAAGTCCGCTCACTTGACCCGACGAAAAAGATCGTCGTGACAAACTTCGGCGAAGTGCCGTTCGACGATCTCATCCTCGCTTGCGGCGCGCGGCACAGTTACTTCGGCCACGACGACTGGGAGGAATTCGCCCCCGGACTGAAGACGCTCGAACAGGCGACCGAAATCCGGCGCCGCGTGCTGTCGGCGTATGAGGAGGCCGAGTGTTCCAACTCGCCGGATGAGCGGAAACGATTGCTGACATTCGTCGTGGTCGGCGGCGGACCGACGGGCGTGGAACTGGCCGGCGCGATCGGCGAGATGAGCCGCTTCACGCTGGCGAAAGACTTTCGCCACATCGACGCGACGCTGGCCCGCATCATCCTGTTGGAATCCGGGCCGCGCATCCTGTCGATGTTCAGCGAGGAACAAGCCACTCGGGCCACGCGCGATCTGGAACATCTCGGCGTGCAGGTATGGACCGGCAGCCTCGCGACGAAGATCGACGCCGAGGGAGTGGAGATCGGCGGCGAACGGATCCGCGCGGCGACCGTGTTGTGGGCGGCCGGCGTCGTCGCGTCGCCCCTCGGTAAGGCGGCGGGCTTCGAGACCGACCGCCAGGGCCGCGTGATCGTGAACGACGATCTCAGTGTAGCCGGGCATCCCAACATCTTCGTGGCCGGCGATCAGGCGTGTTTCACGCATCAAACGGGCAAGCCGCTGCCGGGGACCGCGCCGGTCGCGATGCAGCAGGGACAATATCTGGCCCGTTTGCTCCGGAATGAATTGAAAGGCCGCCCGCGCACGCCGTTCCGCTTCCGCGACAAAGGCCAGATGGCGACGATCGGTCGCAGCAAAGCCGTGGTCGAAATCGGCCGCTTCAAAATCGCGGGGTTCTTCGCTTGGCTGACGTGGCTCGCCGTGCATATCTACTACCTAACCGGTTTCAAGAACCGGCTGCTGGTCGTGCTGCAATGGGCGTGGTCGTACCTGACGTTCCACCGCGGCGCGCGGCTGATCGTCTCGAAGGAATGGCGTTTCAGTCGCGCTGACAAGCCGTAGGGTTTGCCGAGGCTTTGCGAGGCGAACCCTACGGCGTTGATCCATCGTGGTTCGCCTCGAAGACTCGGCAAACCCTACTTTTTCTAGCATCAGCTTCGTCAGCGGTCGGAATTCGCCCGTGTGGGGTTATGATGGAGGGCAGATCACCCCGGCAGAGGAGTTCACCGATGTCGCTTTCCCCACGCTACGGTTCTCTCGCGATCCTGATCGCGCTCTGTTGCGGAACAGACCTCGTCGCCGCTGGGCCGTTGACGGTCGACGTCGTCTCGTTGAAATCGGGGAAGACGTATCGCGGGGCGATCCTGACGAGGCAGGACGATGGCGCGGTGATGATGGCTGTTTCTGGGGAGTGGCTGCGGAAGGCCGATGCCAAGGAATTCGACCGGCAATCGCAGGCGGCCCGCGATTCCCAACGGGCCGCGTGGACGCAAACGCGAGACCGCATCGCAGAACGACTCGCCGATCCGCCGGACGGCAAGTCGCTCACCTTTTTCCTGAAGCAGGAGCTGCAGCGGCTCGACAAGGAGCTGCAGGCTGAAACTCCGCCGGACACGCGGTTTGTCGTGGTGGAAATCCCAGGCTCTCAACTCGGCAAGATCGTCCCCGCGCCGCCCGACCGGCAGCGGATGGCGATCTTCGCGTGGAATGAAGGCCTCGCCGGCGTGGAAACGCGGTCGGCGGCCGAACTCCGTAAAGACCTGCTTGTGGCGGATATTGACGTCGACGGCCCGCTACCCGATTTCTCCGTCCTGCTGCCGGCCCGCGAGCAGTCGGAAGCCGAGTGGTCGGCCCGGCTGGCAATTGTCCAATACACGTTGGACGAAGGACTCGATTTTCAAGGGATGGGCGACACGCTCGTCCGCACCGGGGACGACGCGCAACTCGATCTCGCGGCGATTCTGCCGAAGCTGCTGTCGAGCCAGGTCGATTCGCTGCTCGGCGATCTGCTCGAACCAGGTTTGAAGCCGAAGACTCCCCCTGCCGCGAAACCGCAAGCATTGAAGCCGGCGATTGCGATCGCGGAGAAGAATCGCCAGAATGGCTTTCGCGTGACGCGGCTGGACCTGAACGTCGACCGGTTTGCCGTCACGGTCCACACCGAGTTCGTGGCGAAGCTCGCCGACGGCAACTGGCGGACGGTGTGGAAGGACTCGGAAGCGGCCGACGGCTCGAAAGTCCGCGCCGACATCGAGAACCGCATCGCCAACGATCCGCAGGTGAAAGCGGTGTTGGAGTCGATGAAAGGCCTGGGCGCAGGCGATGCCGTCACGCAGGCGATTCGCGTCGGCGCGGCGACGATGACCGCGCAACAAGCCGCCGATGCGAAGTTCTTCAGCTTCCGCGACCGATACGCGAAACGCCTCGACGGGCCGCCGTTGTTCGTGCCGAAGCCGTGATGGCGGGAAGCCCGAAGCGCAAGCGAGGGACGCGTCGCATGTCCGTCACGTGGCACAAATCCCTTGCTTGCGCTTCGGGCTTCCTTGCTTTGTGACACGAAAGAAGCCCGGCTTCCTCAAACGGAAGCCGGGCTTCGGTGATAATGCGCACGGCGGGCTGACGCCGCGCCGCTCGCCTCACGCCGCGGCGAGCTCGTTCTCCGCGTCGTCCGTTTCGGGGGACTGGTCGCTCGTCGCTTCGGCGGCCTGCTCGATTGGAATCGTGTTCGGCAGCATCGCTTCCATGAAACCGCGCAGGTGTTCCGAGCGGGTTTCGTGTTGCAGCTTTCGCAGCGCCTTCGATTCGATCTGCCGGATGCGTTCGCGGGTCACCTTGAAGATGCGGCCGGTCTCTTCCAGCGTGTAGCTGTAGCCGTCGCCCAGGCCGTACCGCAGCTTGATGATCTCCCGTTCGCGGTAGGTCAGGCTGCGGAGCACATGGTCGATCTTGTCGCGGAGCATTTCCTGCATAGCGGTGTCGGCGGGGTCGGACTCGTTGTCGTCCTCCAGGAAATCGCCGAAGCTCGAGTCCTCGCTCTCGCCGACCGGTGTATCGAGGCTCACCGGGTGCTTCCACGTTTTCATGATCCGTTCGGTGTCTTCGACCGGCATGCCGACGATGCCCGCGAGTTCCTCCAGGCTCGGCTCGCGGCCGGTCTCCTGGCGAATCTGCTCGCTCTTCTGCTTGAGGAGCGAGATGCTCTGGAACATGTGGACCGGAATGCGGATCGTGCGGGCGTGGTCGGCGACGGCCCGCGTGATCGCCTGGCGAATCCACCATGTGGCGTAGGTCGAGAACTTGTAGCCGCGACGGTATTCGAACTTGTCCACGGCCTTCATCAGGCCGATGTTGCCTTC
>CAZDGB010000230.1:0-12334 GCA_964504645.1 uncultured Planctomycetaceae bacterium
CATCCGGTGATGCGCGAGGTCCTCGAAGAGACCCACGGCGTGATGGTCTACCAGGAGCAGGTGATGCGGATTCTCAACCGGCTCGGCGGCATCGAGCTGTCGCAGTCGTACCAGTGCATCAAGGCCATCAGCAAGAAGAAACTGGAGACGATCGCCAAGTACCGGAATCAGTTCCTCGAAGGGTCGAAAGCCAATGGACTGAACGAGGACAAAGGCGTTGAACTCTTCGGCATGATCGAGAAGTTCGCGGGCTACGGCTTCAACAAGTCGCACTCCGCCGCGTATGGGGCCCTGGCCTACCAGACGGCCTATTTCAAGGCGCACTACCCGGTCGAGTTCATGGCCGCATTGTTGTCGTGCGAAATGGAAGATACCGACAAGATCGTCGAACACGTCGACGACTGCCGCCGGATGCAGATTCCCGTGCTGCCGCCCGACGTCAACCAGAGCGAAGTCGAGTTCGCCGTCCGCGGCGAGCAGATCGCCTTCGGCATGGGAGCCATCAAAGGAGTCGGCGAGGGAGCCGTCGGGGCGATCGTCGCCGAGCGCGAAGCGAACGGCCCGTTCAAGTCGATCTTCGATCTGACGGAACGGGTCGATCCGCGGCAATTATCCAAATCGGTGCTGGAACTTCTGGTGAAAGTCGGGGCCTGTGATTCGCTCGGCGGGCGGCGGTCGCAACAGTTTTCCGTCATCGAGCGGGCCGTGCAGTCCGCCGCGTCCCGGCAACGGGACAAGCTCCGCGGGCAGAAAAACCTCTTCGGCGGCGACGCAGAAGAAGCCGCCGCGGCGGAAACGGCGAACGAGTTCCTCCCCGACATCGCCGAATGGACGCACCGCGAAAAGCTGAACTACGAGAAGGAAGCGCTCGGCTTCTACCTGACGTCGCATCCCCTCACGGAATTGGCCGACCAGATCGCCACCTACGCCACGCACCAGGCGAAAGATCTCATCGAACTGGACGACGGGGCGGAGATCGTCCTCGGCGGCATGGTGTCCTCGATCAAGCGGGCGGCCACGAAAAAACCGAGCCGCAACGGGCACACGAAATACGTCAACTTCGATTTCGAGGACCCATCGGGCATCGTCCGCTGCATCATGTGGCCGGAGGAGTTCGCCCGGCTCGGCGAGAAAGTCGAACCCGAGGCCGTGCGATTTCTACGCGGCAAGGTCGACAAGCGGAACCGCGAGCCGAACGTCATCGTCGACGCCATGTGGACGCTGGAGGAAGTCGAGAAGGAATTCACGCGGCAGATCGCCATCAAATTCCAGCGCGGCCTGCACGATACCCGCGTGATCAACCGCGTGAAGGACATCCTGCAGAAGCACCCGGGCCGCTCGGAGGTGATCGTCGTCGTCGACACGTCCGACGAGGCCCGGCCGTCGCATCGGCTGCGGTTCATCGCCCAGAAGCCGCTCGAACTCAAGGTCTCCTGCAATCGCGACCTGAAGACCGAACTGAACGACGTCCTCGGCCCCGGCCACCTGCACTTCACGGCGGAACCCAAGCGCAAGAACGGCACTTCGGGGTCGATCGGGCGGTGAATCTTTGAAGTTGCGCCGCGCCGTGTTGGGAAAGTCTCTCAAAAATTTTTTGGAGGGGTCTTTGACGCAGCGCTTTGGCGGGATTGGAGAGGGGTTCGACGATCGGACGGGTGAAAATCTCCGGGAAAATCGCGCTTCGCGCGTGTTTGGGATCTCCGCGAAAACGGCCGCGACGTCTGTTTAGAATACTTTTCGTGACGCTCACGTGCGCGCTGGATGCGCGCACGTGCGCGCAGCGTGTCGCCTCCGTGTCGGTCGGCGCATTGGCAAACAGGTGAAAAACCCGATTTTCGTCACACTGCACAATTCGGGTAGCATGGGTTTGTTTAAGATCCCGGTTTTGCTGGTGATTCCTCAACAGATCGTTCGTCCGCGCCTTCGGAGAAGCTCCTCATGCACGTGAATCCGTTCGGGTTCCTGATGCTGCTCGGCGCGGCGTGCTCGCAGAATGTCGCGGCTCCGCCCGATGCGGCGGAGCAGCCGCCCAGTGCGTGGAAAGCCGAAATGGACGCCTCGCTCGCCGAACTGATCGCCCAGCTGCGCCAACAGAAAAAACTCGTCGGCCTCGCGGCGACGGTGATCGTCGACGGACACGTCGTGGCGACGGCCGCCGACGGGAAGCGGAAGTCCGGTAGCGATGTGCCGGTGCAAATCGGCGATCGCTGGCATCTGGGGTCGATCACCAAATCGATCACGGCGACGATGATCGCGCGGCTGGTTGAATCGGGCCGGATGCAATGGACGGAGACCGTCGGCGCGCGTTTTCCCGACGCTCCGATTCACGACGATTGGAAGCCGGTCACGCTCGAGCAACTGCTGACCCACACCGCCGGAGCGCCGGCGAACTTCTCGTTCCAGGTGAAACTGAAACAACCGGAGCCCGGTCCCGAGCGCGTGCGGGAACGCCGCGCCGCGGTGCTGGCCGTGCTCGCCCAGAAGCCGTCGCACGCCCCGGGCCAGAAGTTCGCCTACTCAAACGTCGGCTACACGATCGCCGGGGCGATGGCCGAAGCCGCGGCCGACGCGAGTTGGGAAGACCTCGTGCAGCGCGAAATCTTCGAGCCGCTGAAGCTCGCCGGCGCCGGGTTCGGCCCGCCTGAAAGCCCATCGGCCACGCTCGACCAGCCGCGCGGCCACCGCACGGTCTTCGGCTGGAAAATCGCCGCACGAGACGACGAAGACAACACCCCCATCATGGGCCCCGCCGGGACCGTGCACATGACGCTGAGCGACGCCGCAAAGTATCTGACCGAACACCTGCGCGGCGAACTGGAAGCGGGCCAACTGCTCGCTGCCGAGACCTACCGGCGTCTGCACACCCCCGCGACCGGCGACTATGCGCTCGGCTGGGTGAAAAAGGAGCCGACCGACGACCTCCCGCACGCGTCGTACTGGCACAACGGCTCGAACACGATGTGGTACGCCCTGATGGTGCTGATTCCCGGCCAGAACCTGGCGATCGCCGTCACCTCCAACGACGGCGACATCCCCCGCGCCGAATCCGCCGCGTGGAAGATTGTGGAGGCGATGGCGAAACGGTTCGGCGGTTCGTCGAAGACGCCGCCCTGACGGAAAGCCATCTCTCGCCAAGATGCCAGGGAAGGAGAAGGACAGGAACGCGTTGGAGTTCCGGCTTCAGTCGGGAGAACAAGGCGGCGTTGAACTTTTTCTCTCCGGCATCCGGGGCTGGAAAGCCAGGGTGTGCCGGTGGATGATGACAAGTGCTCATCAAGTTTTCGCTTGAGTCAATCACAGTCGTCACTTCAAATCCACCGCCACCTTCTCGATCTTGCCTGTAAACTTGAACGGCATGCGGTCGGCGTAGTCTTCCAGGATCGGCGTGCCGCGGTCTTCCCCCACGTCCAGCGTCTCATCGATCGAGTACAGGAACGGCACCGTCGACTCAATTGTCCCCTCGGCGGCCTTCTTGCCGTCCACGGCAAGGACGTACGTCCCGCCCTTGCCAACCTCACCCGCCTTGCCCGCGTAGGTGAAGTCCAGCGTAATCGTGTGCTTGCCGGGCGTCAGTTTATCGGGTCCGGTGATGCTGATGCCGTCCTTTTTCTGCTGGGTGCGCTTGTAGGCCCACACAAGTTTGCCGTCGAGGACGACCAAACCCCAACCCGCGAACCGCCCGCCTTGAGTGACGATCACTCCCTCCGCTCCTGATTCGGGAACGTCGACCAGCGCGGTGATCGCGTACGACCTGTTCTTGAGAGCCGGGGCAGTTCCTTCCGGGATGCGAACCGTGCCCTGGCGGTACTCAAACTGCTTCCGGCCGCGAGTGAGGCTCGGTCGCTCGAAGATCGCGTCCACCGTCGCCTGCGGGCTGAAGTTCATCGGCAGGACGTTGTTGCGGCCAGCCTCCGCCCACCAGAGTTCTTCCAGTTCCTTCAGCTTCTCAGGTTTCTCCTGGGCGAGGTTCTTGGACTGGGTGAAGTCTTCGTCGATGTTGTAAAGTTCCCACGTGAAGCTCGACGGCGTCAGCCCCTTGGGTTCCGGTTCCCAGGCGAACAGCAGCGGCGTGGTCCCCGCGAACCACCCGTCGTGATAGATACCCCGGTTGCCGAACATCTCGAAGTACTGTGTCACACGTCGCCCCTTCGCCTTGGCGTCGTCCCAGGTGTAAGCCATGCTCGTTCCGTCAATCGGGGCCTGCTTGACGCCGTTAATGGAAGCCGGAGCTTGCACGTCCGCAGCCTCGTAGATCGTGGGCGCGATGTCGATGATGTGGTGGAACTGCTCGCGCAACCCGCTGACGTCCTTGATTCGTTTGGGCCAGCTCATGACCATGCCGTTGCGGATGCCGCCGAAGTGTGAGGCGTACCGCTTGGTCCACTGCATCGGCGCGTTCATGGCCCACGTCCAGGACACCGGGAAGTGGTTGTAGTGCATCGGCCCGCCGAGTTCCTCCTGGACGGAATGCAGGTAGTCGAACGTCTCGGTCTCGCCGTTGCCGAGGACGGCCAATTCGTTGGCCGTGCCCTGGAGCGTGCCTTCGGCGCTGCCGCCGTTGTCGCCCTGGATGTAGATAATGAGTGTGTTGTCCAGTTCGCCGGTCTTCTCGACCGCTTCGATCACCCGGCCGATGTTGTGGTCTGTGAAGGCCAGGAACGCGGCGTAGACCTCCATCATCCGCGCGTAGAGTTTCTTGTGCTTCGCGTCGAGCGAATCCCAGGCGGGCAGGTTGTCCGGTCGCGGGGTCAGGACGGCGTTCTGGGGTGCCACTCCGAGCATCTTCTGCCGCGCGAAGGTCTCCTCACGAACCTTGTCCCAACCCTGATCGAATTGCCCTTTGAACCTGGCAATCCATTCTTTGGGGGCGTGGTGCGGGGCATGTGTGGCTCCGGGGACGTAGTAGGCGAAAAACGGCTTGTCGGGGGCAAGAGAGTGCTGGTCTTGTATCCAGTGGATCGCGTGGTCCGCCAGGTCGGAGTCGAGGTGGTAGTCCGCCTTCGCCTTGCCGGTCAGTGCCCCTTTCGGCTCGACGGGCGAAGTGTTCTCGAAGAGGGTCGGATCCCACTGGTTTACGTCCCCGCCGATGAAGCCGTAGAAGTACTCGAAACCGAGGCCGGTGGGCCACAGGTCGAATGGACCGGCGGCGCTGGACTGCCAGCCGGGTACGTTGTGGTTCTTCCCAAACCACGCGGTGTTGTACCCGTTTTGCCTGAGCGTCTCGGCAATGGTGCCGCAACTCTTCGGCATCACCGAGTCGTAGCCGGGGTAACCCAAGCTGCGCTCCATAATCATGCCGGTGTGCGCGTTGTGGTGGTTGCGTCCGGAGATTAGGGCAGCGCGTGTGGGCGAACACAGTGCCGTCGTGTGGAAGCGGTTGTATTTGAGACCGCGGGCCGCGAGCTTGTCGAACGCGGGCGTGGGGATCGCTCCGCCGAACGTGCTCGACGCGCCGAAACCGACGTCGTCGGTCATGATGAGCAGGACGTTCGGCGCCCCCTTTGGCGCCTGAACCGGTTGGGGGAAATCCGATTTCGAGTCCGCGGTGGTGCGGCCGATCGTCCCGCGAAACGGCGGATCGGGATACGGCAGAGTTGGTGCAGGGGATGGTTGAACGGTAGGTTTTTTATCCTGTGCGAAGACCTCGCCCAACCTGCCGGAGGCGGTCAGCCAGCCGAGCGCACAACCGACCACGACGAGCATGACCGGCACTAGAAAACGACCTGGCATGAAGCGGCTCCTTGAGGTGTGGCAAGCTTCGGTGATGCGCTTGGTGCCGTCGTAGTCGGTGAAGCTGATGCGAACGACGTTGTGTTGCGGACGATTCTCCGGCGCGATGCGCCTGGGGCGAAACCAAGGAAAGCCGACTCGCTATGCTAGCTATTCGCATCGACCTCGTCACGATGGCCGAGGAATACCTGCTCAAATTGCCGCGCAATGGAACTTGGCCGCGTGAATGGTAAAACACCGGCAACTGCAACAGAAAAGACCGTTCTACCTGCTGGCTGAAGGGCGGGTGTGAATTGCCAATTCGGTCTTCCGGGATTTGAAATCTGCGGCAAAGAGCGGCTAAAGCCGGAACTCCAACCAAGAGATTTGGACAAAAAAACAGCCCGTTTCGGGAATCCAAATCAAGAGTTGACAACCATCGCGAAAGCGGGGAGACTGAACAAATCGTTTTGATCGGCCGCGTACGGGGGTTTTCAGAATGACGAAGTATCAACGGTGGGGATGCTGCCTGATCGTCGCTGCGCTCTGTCTGGCGTGCGATTTCCGGGTCGGTGGATGGTCGTCTGTCGCGGCTCAGGACGAAGCGGAAGAAGAACCGGCGGCGGCAGCGCCCGCGGCGGCCGGCGCGAAAGCCTCCACGGAAACCGCCCACAAGCCGCCCCAGTCGCGGCTGATGTGGTTGATTCACACGTCGGGCTGGATCGGCGCGGTCTTGCTCGTGATCTCCATCTACTTCGTGGCGCTCGTCGTCCAGTTGTTCATGGAAATGCGCGAGGACGAAATCGCCCCCGCCAGCCTGATGCAGCAATGGGAAGAGATGCTGGCGAAGAAGGACTATCAGGGCATCTACAAGCTGGCGAAATCCGACGACAGCGAACTGGGCCAACTGGTCGCGACCGGCATGATGGGCCTCTCCTCGGGGCTGCCGGAAGCGCGGGAATCGATGGACCGGCTCGGCGAGGCGATCACCGTCCAGATGGAACGGCGGATCAGCATGCTCGCCGTGATCGGGTCGCTCGGCCCGATGATCGGTTTGCTGGGGACGCTGAAAGGGATGATTTCCAGCTTCAGCGTGATCGCGATGTCGGAAACGCAGCTCAAGGCCAGCGAGGTCGCGGGCGGGATTTCCGAAGCGCTCCTGATCACGTTCGAAGGGGTGGCGCTCTCGGTCCCCGCGATCTACTTCTTTGCCGTGTTCAAGAACCGCGTGTCGACATTCAGCGTGCAGGCGATGAACCAGGCGGACGAATTCATCCGCCGGGTCTACACGTCGTCGCACGCCAAACCCGCCGCCTGATTGTTCGCGAGGCCTTTCCGGGAGCGAGACAATGTCTGCCAGTTCGGAAAATGAGCCGAACCTGACGCCGATTCTCGACATGGTCTTCCAGTTGATCACCTTCTTCATGCTGGTGATCAACTTCAAGGGGGCGGCGATGGACTTGTCGCTGCAATTGCCCGTGCTCGGCTCGGCCCGCCCGCTGGAATACCAGGGCGAATACGAGCCGCTGATGCTGAACATCTCGTCGGACGGCGACGTGAAGGCGGACGGCCATACGGTCGAAGTCGATCAATTCGTCGCCGAGCAGGCGCGGTTCCTGAAGGCCAGGCTGCAACTGACCGGCCAGAAGACGACCGACTTCAACGTGCCGGTCGTCATCCGCGCCGACAAGTCGACCACATATGCGACGCTGGACCGCGTGATGCGGATCTGCCAGGCGCAGGGGTTCCGGCAGTTCGCCTTAAGCGCGATGTCGCGGGAGGGCCAGTGACATGCGTCGTTCGCGCCGTCATCGCCGCAGCCAATCGGGCGTGGAAATGAATCTCGCCGCCATGCTCGACATGGCGTTCCAGTTGTTGGCGTTTTTCATCCTGACGTTCCGCCCGGCGCCGGTCGAGGGGCATTTGCAACTGCACATGCCGCCCGCCGTGCCGCTGACGAACATCACGGAGCAGCAGAAGCCGGCGGAGCCGTCGAACGACGGGGTGTCGTTCATCACGCCGCTCGACATCTACATCTTCGCGAACGATTCGGGCAGCGTGACGCAGCTCGCGGTCGGTTTTCGCTCGCAGACGATTTTCGAAGGGCCTCTCACGCAGGGGAACCTGCGGAAGCTGTCGAAAGTGCTGGGCGCGATGGTCGACGTGCAGCAAGTGGCGTTCGACCAGGTGCAACTGGTGATCGATAACCGGCTGCGCTACGACGACTTGATGAAAGTCGTCGACGTCGTCACCAAACAGAAGCTGCCGAACGGCCAGCCGTTGAACAAGATCGCGTTTGTCGAGTTGGCCAACCCGGACGAGAGGTGACCATGCGACGGCGTCTGCCCCGGCCGTTTGGTTCCTCCATCACCGCCGCGCGCTGTTTCTCGCTGGTGCTGATGCTGGCGGTGTTGTGGATGATCTACGACGGCGTGCGCCAGCCGGCGACCTGGCGCTGGCTCGCCAGCGCGGAAGAGACGCGGCCCGAAGCAGCGCCGCCCGAAGCCCCCGCTCCCGAATCCGCCGCGGCGGAGATGATCGTTCCCGGTCCGACCGATCTCGACCAGGATTCGCAGGAGGAGATGCAATCGCATTTCCGGTTCGTCTCCGACCGCACCCCGCTGCGGTCCCGCGAGATGCCGGCCTACTGGGCGCTGATGGCGTGGAGCCTCGCCCAATCGCAAAGCGAACTGGAGGAGCGGGCCCAGCCCGAGCCGGCGGTCTCGCAGTTGTGGGAGAAGCCCGGCGATTTTCGCGGCAAACCGCTGCGGTTGAAGCTGCACGTGCGCCGCGTGCTGGAGTACGAGGCGCCGCAGAATTCGCTCGGCTTGAAAAAAGTGTACGAGGTGTGGGGCTGGACCGATCTGTCCCGTTCGTTCCCGTACGTGGTCGTCGTGCCGGAATTGCCGCCCGGTTTTCCCGTCGGTCCGGACGTGACGGGCGAAGCCGTGTTCACGGGGTACTTTCTGAAGATCATGGCTTTCCAGGCGTTCGACAACGCCCGCGGCGCGCCGCTGCTCCTCGGCCGGCTGCGCAAAGCCACGCCGGGCGGTCCGCGCCGCGAACCTCTGTCGTCGTCGCTGAACGGCTGGCCCTGGGCGCTGGGGGTCGGCGTGGTGATTGTCGCCGGAGCCCTCGCAGGCCTGGCCTTGCGGACGAAGAAGCGCCCGCCGCTGCCAGCGTCGCTCCCCGGCGATTTTTCGCTGGAAGGCTTCGGCGCCCCGCCGGAAGACAAAGGCCCCGTTGTGCCGCTGGTGATCGTGGACGAACCGCCCAAGCCGTAAGCCGCCGCGACGACGCGCTGCGCCGGTTCTGAGGTTGCGGTTTCTTGGGGTTGGCTTTGATCTGCGAAATCTGCGGTCGTGTCTTTTCGCGGCTTCGCCGGTCACAGCCCGCGGCGGGGTTCGGAGGCGAGCCATTGTTTCTGGAAGAAGGGCCGGCCGTTGCGGTGGACGGTGAGGTCGATGATCAGGTGAAACGCGTCGGCGGTGGCGCGGATGGAACTCTCGCCGACGACGTCGTACGTGCCGTCGGGCCGTTCCAGCGTAAAGCGGTGCGTGCCGACGAGACTGGCCTGCGCGGGATTCGTCGACGACGCCGTGCAGCGGAAGCGGCTTTCGCTGGCGATCGTACCGAGACCGTCTTCGAGGACCGTCTTGCCGGCCCGCCGATTGAGAACCGAGACGTCGCCCGTGATCTGGTCGATCTCGATCTTCTGCGTCGCCGGTTCGCCGAACGACGTGCCGAACTTTTTGAGCGCCGGCGGCGGCTCGAATTCTGGCGCGGGGAGTTTCGACGCGCCCACGACCGGCAGCGTGATCCGCGAGAGCCGTTTCCCGCCGAGATGAATCTTGTTGTGCGCCCGCTCCGGCGTGGGCCACAGGTTCGGAAAGTCCGACCCGCTGATCGAGACCCGCAGCCGATGGCCTTTCGCGAGGACCCAGCCGGTCGGCTGCATCGGGATCGAAAGCTCGTAGACTTCGCCGGGCGTCAGGTCCTCCGGCTCTTCCAGTGAATTCCGCCGCGTGCCGTTGAGCGAACCGTCGGTGATCAGGGCCGACTTGCCGTCCGGCGCGACGTCGGACAGCTTGACGACGAACGTCGCGACCTTCGCCGACGATTGCGCGAAGAGCGTAACGTTCGGCCAGCCGAGCAGCGTGGTGTCTTGCTCGAACGGAATCGAAGTGAAGTTCAACGAATAGGCTTCATCGGCCCGCTGATCGTCCGCGAGGTAAAACGTGATGCCTCCGGCCGACCAGAATCCATTCTGAATTCCCACCGTCGGGAGATAGTCGAACTCGACAACGGTTGCTTGCCGTTTCGCGGCGCTCTCCGCGTCCAATCGTCCATCACCCGCAAGATAGAACGTCGCCGGCTCGCTGCCGTACGGCGCGAAGTCCGTATCCGCCCGCCAACTCCCCGGCGTCGTCTCCAGCGTCCGCGACGGCGGCGCGTATTCCTGCAGATAGGTGACGACGGGCGGGCCCGGCAGCGGCTGCGGATCGGGCCGCAAGGTCGCCGCGAAGAATTTCGCCATCTCGTCGAAGTGATTGATCCGCGGCCCCGGCGTCGAGGCGTGCGGCCGCGTGTGGACCCACGGGCCGACGAGCAGCCTCTTCGGGCACTTCAGCCGGTCGTACATCCGCCACATGGCGTTGACGTAGCCGTCGCGCCAGCCGGCGATGAGCAACGTCGGGCATTCGATGCGTTCGTAATCGGGCCGCAGCGACGCCGCGCGCCAATAGTCGTCGCGCGTCTGATGATGGAGCCATTTCGGCAAATACGGTTCGTTCTGTTCGAGCCGCGATTGCCAGAGTTCGGCCCAGTCCGGCCCGGCGAATTCGGGGATCGGCGGCAAGGCGTTCATCGCGACCATGTTTCCGCCGTACGTGCCGACGTCGTAGTACATCCGCATGTTGCCGCCCGGGGTGTAGTGGCAATCGTCGGTGTAGCGGTCGTCGGTGGCGTACATCGGAGCGATCGCCTTGAGGTGCGGCGGCCGGTTCATCGCCACCTGCACCGCCGTGAACCCGCCGTACGACGTGCCGAACATCCCCACGCAGCCGTTGGAATACGGCTGCTTGGCGAGCCATTCCACGGCGTCGTAGCCGTCTTCCTGTTCCTGCGGAACGTACTCGTCGGTGTTGACGCCGTCCGACCCGCCGGTGCCGCGGACATCGAGGCGAACGCAAATAAAGCCGCGCTCGGCGAGATACCAGTGCGAATCGTGCCCCGACCAGGTGACGTCGTCTTTGCGATACGGGTGATACTCGACGAGGATCGGAAATTTCTCCGCGTCGGCGACGTCGGGCCGCGTGAGGTCCGCCGACAGCGTTTTGCCGTCGCGCATGGGAATGCGGACATCGCGTTCCAGGCGGACGGCGGAGCGGGCGGGAAGTTCGGCCATGGCGGTCTTTCCAACCATCGTCAGCAGGAACAGTCCCGAAAGCATCGCAGCCAAGCGGACCGGCATGATGTGTTCCTGGCAGAGGACATCTTGATAAGTTGTCCGGAACGTCGGACCGCAAGAGCTTGTCGACGCCGACATTTCCGGGCAGGCACTCATCCACCGCGAGCGCTGAGATTATCCCAGATGCGCCGCCCGACGCCACGCCGCGCGACCAATCGCTGCCCGCCGGCCGAGGAAGAAAAACCGAAATCCCGCCGTCGCGTGATCCGCGGAGAATTCCCGTGCGTTGTTGATTTCCGGAAAGGGAACGGCGAATATCCAGCGAGACGCCGATGTTTGATCGGCGCGTTCCCCTTCTGAGATCGTGTTTCACGTCCCTTCCACAGAAAGGTCCGGTGCGGCCATGATTTTCGGCAAGATGTGGCATGCCCTGGCGGCCCAGTTCAATAAGCTGGCCAATTACTTCTGGACGGCCGATCCCATCGCGCAGATGCAGTACGAATACGACCAGGCCGTGAACCAGATGAAATCGGGCCGCGAAGGCCTGGAGCAGTACCGGGCCCTCGTCGAGCGCGTCGGCCGGCAAGTCGCCGCCAATCAGTCGCACGTCGCGAACCTGGAAGGGAAGATCAAAGCCTACCTGCAGGCCGGCGACCGCGAGACCGCGTCGAAGTTCGCCCTCGAATTGCAGAAGGCCAAGAAGGAACTCGACGAGAACAACAACCAGCTCCAGATGCACGAGCAGGCGTACAACAACAACGTCACCAAGATCAAGCACGCCAGCGGAAAGCTGGCGCAGATCCGCGAGAAGATCGCCAAGTACGACGCCGAACTGAAGATGAGCCGCGCCGAAGCCGAATTGGCACAACTGTCGAAGGATTTCAACTTCGACGTGACGACCGATTTCGGCCAGATCGAGCAGGTGATTCAGGACAAGATCGGCCTGAACCGCGCGAAAGTCCGCGTCGCCGCCGATCTCTCCAGCGAAGGGATGGTCGACATCCAGCGCGAGCAGGCCGCCGAAAAGGCGATGGCCGACCAGGCGCTGCGCGACTTCGAAGTGCAGATGGGCATGGTCTCGCCGGAGACGGCGAAGATTCCCGAAGCGACGAAGGAACTCGGTCCGTCGGTGGTGAAGCAGGCCAATTAGTTAAATTCCAAAGGTCAAGTTCCAAACAAGCTCCAACGAAGGCAAAAGTTCCAAAGGTGGGATTT
>CAZDGB010000231.1:0-9390 GCA_964504645.1 uncultured Planctomycetaceae bacterium
AGCCGTCGCCGTTGGGCGACAGGCCGTATTCGTCGAGCTTGCTCTTCAACGTCGTGCGGTGCAGGCCCAACAGCCGTGCGGCGGCGGCGACCTGTCCGTGCGTTTTCTTGATCGCCGCGGCGAACAGGATCGGCTCGATTTCCTTGAGCAGCGCGGCATGCAGCTCGGCGTGTTCGTCGGCCACGCTCAAGTGCCGCTGCGACCAGGCCGATACCGCGTCGGCAAGCTGCCCGGTCGAGTCGTTCGCCACGGTCGACGTCGTTGCGATCTCCGGCAGATGCCACGGCTCGATTTGCCCGCCGCGGGCGAGGATCACGGCGTGCTCGACGGCGTTCCGCAATTCGCGGACGTTGCCGCGCCACGGCCGGCGTTCGAGTTCCTTCAAGGCCTCGTTGCTGAGCGCACACGCGGGCAATTGGTTCTTCGCGGCGCTGCGGTCGAGGAAGTACCGCGCCAACTCCGCAATGTCCTCCGGCCGCTCGCGCAGCGGCGGCAAGTCGATCTGGAATGTCACCAGGCGGAAATACAAATCGTTGCGAAACGTCCCGGCGGCGATCTTCGACCGCAGATCCTGGTGCGTGGCGGAAATCAGCCGGAAGTCCGACGGGACCGGTCGATCGGCCCCCACCGGCCAGACTTCACCCTGCTCCAGCGCCCGCAGCAGCTTCACCTGGACCGAGAGCGGGATCTCCGCGACTTCATCGAGAAACACCGTGCCGCCGTTCGCCTGTTCGAGCAGTCCTTTGCGGGATGACTCCGCGCCGGTGAACGCGCCGCGGACATGGCCGAAGAGCTCGCTTTCGATCAGCGATTCGCTAAGCGACGCGACGTGAATCGGCAGAAACGGGGCTTCGGCCCGGCGGCTGTAGCGGTGAATGGCGCGGGCGATGAGTTCCTTGCCGGTCCCGCTCTCGCCGTGCAGATGGACGCACGCCGAACTGGGAGCGACGAGCGCGATTTGCTTGAACACGGCCTGAAACGCCGCCGACTTGCCGAGCAGACGGTCGGGCCCGTCGGCGTGATCCGAGCCGGACTTCTCCGCGACGGAGGCCGTGCGCGGTTCCGCCGCGCGGAGCGCCCGGCGAATCGTCTGCTCCGCCGTCGCGAGATCGAACGGCTTGACGAGATACTCGAACGCCCCTTGCCGGATCGCTTCGACGGCGGTCTCCAGATCGCCGTACGCCGTGATGATGACGATCGGAATCGGCCCCAGCCGTTCGTGAAACCGCGGCAGCGCGGCGAGTCCCGTCTGACCGGGCAACCGCACGTCGAGCAGCATGGCATCGGGCCGCTGCGCCTCCGCCGCGCGAAACCCTTCCTCCGCGGACGACGCGCTGGCCGACGATACCCCCATCCGCCCGGCGAGCTTGGTCAGCCCCCAGACGATGCTCGGCTCGTCGTCGACGATCAGCACATGCGGCATGTCTTTACTTCGCCAACAATCGATCCAACGGCTCGGCGATTTCCGGGGGCATGTCCATCGCTTCAATGCGGCCCGGTTTGACGACGCGGCAGAAGGCGGTCTTCATTTCGCCGACGGCCAATTTCGTGTCGTCCCGCCAGAATTCGTAAGCGATAGTGAGCGACCTAAGCCCGCGTTTCAGCACCGTGACGCGGATGTCCAGCAGGTCCTCGTAATACGCCGGCGCCGAGAAGTTCGCCGACGTGGAGACGCGCGGCCAGCCGTAGGGAACGCCGTCCGGAAACTGGCCGTGGATCTTTAACCCGAGCGACCCGAACAGCTCGCGTTCGGCCTCTTCCATGTAGAGGTAGTAATTGGAAAAGTGCATGATGCCGGCGAGATCGGTGTCATGAAACTCGACGCGGCGAGTCGTGCGAAAGTGGGTCATGATCTCCACGATAAAGCAGGAAGCCCACGGGTTGCAAATCCGTGGGCTTCCGCTTTGGTGCGTAGGATTTGTCGAGGGCCTGGACGAGGCGAACCGGTCTTGGCCTGAGACTGGTTCGCCTCGCAGGCTCGGCAAACCCTACCGCTGTCGGCGCTGAATGACGGCGATCAGGATCCGCTATCGAAACTCCAGGTCAACCTCGCGTCCCATGATCAGCCGCACCCAGCGCGTCTCGTTCACTCGGCCTTCCGGCGCGTCCCACTCGGCCTGCACGGCGTAGATGTGGGGCATGCCCGGCACCAGGGGCGTCGGCGTCTCCAAACGCCACACTTCGCCCGTCCACGTCACCTTCAACCCTCGCGCCGAAACATCGGCATGTTCCGGCAGGTACACTACCACCGCGGCCATCCGCGGATGCGCGTCGTCCGGCAGCAACGTCGACAACCGGCGGTACGTCTGGCCCAACGTCCCCGGCGGCGGCGCGATGCCCCAGCGGTTGATCCCTTCCGGCTTGAGCGAGCCTTGGATCAACTGCCGGGACGCGGCCGGCGGCGACCGCTCGTGGAGGGGCACTGGGGCGGGCGCTCCGTCCACATCGGGCTTGGGGGTGTCCGGCAGGTCATCGTCGTGCAGCGTGAGCAATGCGGGCCGGGCCGCGATCGACGGGAGGGCGTTGTCGCCGGCGAAACTGATCACGGGGAGGCAGATCATCGCGGCGGCGGCCCACAGCGGCAGGCGTGACTCGGTCTTCATGCGGATCTCCCGGCGAGAGGGAAGGTGGCGAAACGAGCCGCTGGAGTTCAGCCCGTCGTCGCTATGCGTGGTTGACCTGACACTCAACTCTACCCCGCCACCGCCGCGACGCGGTTCGCTTCCGCGACGAGAGACGATTTCCGCTCCACGAGTTTGCGAGCGATGACTGCCGTGCCGAACCGCGAGAGTCTGCGTGCGACAAAGCCCGGCTTTGACTATCACGAAACCCATTGGCCGCGGTGCATGACGCGGGTGATCTGAGATGCGGGCGTGATCAGCGCTTGATGCAGCAGCGGGCCGTCGTCGGGAACCGGACCGACGACGAAGAGATTGGCGAGTTTGCCGGTTTCCAGGCTGCCATGATCCCGATTTTTGCCGAGCGCCCGCGCGCCGGACAGCGTGGCGATCCGGAGCAATTCCAGTTGCGATATCTGAGGAAAGTTTTCCGCGAGGAACTGCAATTCGGCCCAGAGCGATAGATCGGGGTTGGACGCCCGGCTGTCGGTCCCGAGCGCCACGCTGCCGCCGATTTGCAGCAGCGTCTGCCAGGGATGAGGTGGATGTCCGAACGCCGCGTGCGTGCGAGGGCAGTAGACGAGCGTCATCTGCGGATTTTGGGCGAGGAACCGCAGATCGTCGTCGCCGAGATAGTTGCCGTGAATGACGAGCGCGTGCGACAAATCGCTGAGGGGTTCGAGAAACTCGGACCAGCGCCGGTTGCCGAACAACTCCGGCCGCCAGATACCGAACTCTTCCAGCAGCGTGCGGAATTCGCCCGTTCCTTGTTCCAACAACTCGCGTTCGCTGTCGGTCTCGGCGAGATGCATCGCCAGCGGGATGTTGGATTTCTTCGCCCATTGCACGGCGTGTCGAAATAACTCGGGATGAACGGAGTACGGGGCGTGCGGACTCAATCCTGCGTCGGCGTGTGCCACGTGACGTTGCGCCGTAGCAAAAGCGTCCGAGACACGCTCCGGCGAAAGTCCCAGTAGCTCCTGAAAGATGATTCGGTCCGGCCCATCGCGGTAGTCCTCCCACGACCAACCGGTTGTCGCGATGTCGCCCAACAATGTGACGCCGCCGCGCAGCGACTCCTGCAAGCCGGATCGAATCGCATCGCCGACCGCATCTTGGACACTCCATCTTGACCTGACGACTTCCCGAATCCAACCCGTGAACGGGGACATCGGTTGCAGCGGTTCGGACAGCCGGCTGAACTCGAGATGCGTATGGCAATTGACGAGTCCCGGCAGAATGGCGACGTCGCCCAGATCGACCGTGTCCGGCCGCAGGGTGCGATGGATGCCGACGATCTGCTCGCCATGCACGACGACGATCCCGTGCTCGACCGGCGGCGAGCCGACAGGTATCACCCAGCGGGCGCGGTAGGAATGGAGGGCTACTTCCGATGTTTCCAATACTCTGGCTCTCGATGATGATGAGCGACGGCAAGAATTCGAACGATGTCTTTCTTGACGCGAAAAATCACATCATACGGAAAGAGGGGAACTCGCCGGCGTCGAATCTGGTTGCGAAGACGCTCGTGCGATTTAGGGTCATTGCAGATATCGCCAATGGTTTCAGCAACCTTGGCGAGAAACTCTCGCCCCAAACGAGCTTCAGACTCATACCAGTCGGCTGCAGCGATGGCCTCAGCATCCGCTTCCGGATGAATCTCGAAGTTTTTCACGGATAGCGCTCACGCCACTTTTGCAGCGTCGCCGGACCGTCGAGTGGTGCGACATCTCCTGAATCGAGCTGCCGATCGCGAGCTTCCGCTTCGTCCGACCACGTATTGATCCAGTCGCGGGAATTCATCGCCACGACATCCGATTCCAAGGTCTGCAACAGCCTGCGAATCAATTCCGCACGAACGGGAGGTTCAAGGCTCCGGGCCGCGGATTCCAGGTCGTCCAGGGTCGTCGTTGACATAGCTCACGTTTCCATGTGGGATAGCTCTCTCAACTCGATCGATTGTACCGCGTGAATCCGGGAAAGTGCAAAAATGAAACGCGAATCAACAGGGATCTCTTCAACGATCGCAAGGCGGTTCTTGCAAATCATCCTCTGCCTGTCCGCGGTTCCTCTCGCCGCCCAGGACATGCCTCTTTCGCAGGTGCTGATCGACGGCGAAAGCTGGCGGCTGGTGTCCGAAGGGCATCAGTTCACGGAAGGGCCCGCCGCCGATAAGGACGGCAACGTCTTTTTTGTCGATGTCCCGGCGAGCAAGATCTTCCGCATCGACGCCGCGACCGGCGAGGTGACGACGTTCGCCGAGGACACCGGCAAGGCGAGCGGGCTGATGTTCTCCGCGGACGGAAAGCTCTTCGCTTGCCAGATCGAAAACAAGAAAGTCGTCTGGTACGACCAGGATGCGAAACCGCATGACGTGGCGGAAGACCTGGGCGTCAACGACATCGCCGTGGATCGCGACGGCGGCGTCTACGTCACCGATATGGGAGCGAAGAAAGTCTGGTACGTCTCGCCGGACGGAAGCAAACAGGTCGCGGCGGAGGGCTTCATGCCGAACGGGCTGACGTTCTGGCCCGACGGCAAAACGCTGGTCGTCGCCGATTGGGAGCAGCCCCACTTGTGGACGTTTCGCGTCGACGGCCCCGGCCAGTTGAAGTTCGGCGAGAAATACTACGGCCCGGTACAGACGCCGTTTCACACGCCGCAGCCCGGTTCCGACGGCATGACGGTCGATGACATGGGGCGACTGTTCGTCTGCACGCACGTCGGCTTGCAGATGTTCGACCCAACCGGCCGGCCGTGCGGCGCCATCGCCAAGCCACAGTCGAAGTTTCTGTCGAACGTGAAATTCGGCGGCCCGGACTTCGACACGCTATACGTCACGTCGACCGACAAAGTCTTTGCGCGGAAGTCAAAGACGAAGGGCACGCCCCTGGTCGCGCGGAACTCAGCCGCCAAATGATTTTTTGAGCCGCTCTTGATGGTAGGCGAGCCGCTCGGCAGGGGTCATTTTGGCAAAGTCGGGGCCGCGGCGCTGCAAACCCGCAAGCGTTGAAGCACTCCGGTTGGACTTCGACGGCGTGACTTCCGCCTTCGGACTTCCGCCTGTGGACTTCACTTCGACCGGGACACTCGTTTGTGAACCGCCGCCGTAGCTCATGACGCCGGTTTGCAGAACCATGTCGTCTTCGAGCGAACGGTTCGGTTTGACGCCGAGTTTCTCCAGCACGCCGTGATAGGCGCGCACGGCCTCTTCCGGCGTGAGGACGTCGTCCGCGATGAGCCGCAGGAATTCGATGAACGCGAGCTGATTCTCCGCGCTGTTGATCTTGCGGCCGAACAGCGCGGCCCGCGCGCCGTATTTCTTCGCCTCGCCGAGCAGTTTGAAGGCGTCGTAAGTCGTTCCCGCACCGCCGCCCAGGATGCCGACGACCAGATGCGGGTCGTAGCGGACGAGTTCCTCCATCGCCTTGGGACCGTGATAGACCATCTTCAGAAAGACCGGCCGCCCGGCTTGAGCGACGCCGGCGAGGGTCCGCGCGATCAGATCGTTGATGAACCCGCCCAGATGTTCCGGCCCCACGACGCCCGGCATATTCGGATCGAAGATCTCCAGAAAATGCCGGAAGCCTTTGCGTTCCGCCTCTTCGCGGAACTCTTTGTATTTCTGGACCGAGATCAAATCGTCGTCGCGATTGTTGTTGAACGTGACCGAATACAGGCCGAGATTCGCACCGCGGCTCCGTTCGTCCGCTTCGCAGTCGAGATGCCCGCATTGAATGTGATCGAGGGCCGCCGTGCGAAACGGCCGCGAGGGCGACGTGTGGATTTGTCCGCCGCGCGGGACATGGATATCGGTGGCGTCGTTGGCCCGCGCCGCCGGCGTAACGGGCGAATTGTCGAACAGTTTCTCCTGCACAGCGAGCAGATCATTAGTGCTCGCCGACGTGAGGACGATATCGACGATGCCTTGCCGGATCACCTGGCGAATTTGCTCGCGGTACTCGGCGAGCGTCTTGAAACGGAGCTCGCCGTCGTGCCGCTCCGGCGACAGGCCCGGAGCGCTCATGCCGAACGCCATGTCGGCGTCCTTGGCGTCCGCGAGGATGAAATCCTTGCAGCCGGACGGATCGGCATGAATGGTGGCGAGTTTTTGATCGAGGGATTTTTGCATGGGTCTACGATTCGGGAAACAACCGTTGAAGATCGCGAGCGCCGTGGACAATGCGGACGACACTGACGCCGCTTGCGTCAACTCGATAAAGAATGACGTAGTTTCCTACAGGCCAAATCAGCAATTCGTCCGGCGTTCCCTCAAATGGGAACGCCGAGCGACGGCGTATCGGCCAATTTCTGGCACGCATCTTCTAAGCGTTCCAGCAAAGGTGATGCGGCAACCGGATCGTCTTTGGATACGTACTTGGCGATCTCGACCAAATCGTGATTCGCTCGGCGAGACAGACGCGGTGGGTTCATGACGCCGATGTTCCAACCGTTCGTTCTGAAACGGCTTCGGCGATTGCTCGACGGGCCTCGTCAAACGCAGTTTTACAATCAACAACCCGGCCTTGATTGAGATCATCAATTCCCTCTTGGACCAGCGCCCGAAACTTCGCCTTGTGTTCGGCGAGTAACAAAGCGTCGTCGAGGACGGCGGCCGGGTCGGCGTAGGCCCCTTGACGCACAAGTTCGTCGACTCTGGCTTGTTGATCCTCCCGAAGGACTGTGGGCATGTTTATGCTCCTTTCGCGTTGTTCAGCGTATTGGTATCTCTATTCTGCCTCGCGGCGAACAGACGGACAATCCCGCTTCACAGCACCTTCTCAATCGTCTCCCGCAGCACCTGGCCCGATTTCTGCAACGCGAGCTTTTCCTTCGGCCACAAGTCGATCTCGATGATCCCCTCGACACCCTTGCGGCCGACGATGGTCGGAACCGAAATGGCAACGTCTCTCAAGCCGTACGCTCCGGTTTGCAGCGACGACACCGGCAGGATGCGTTTCTGGTCCAGCGCGATGCTGTGGACGACGTCGGCGATCGACACGCCGACAGCGAACCCGGCGCCTCCTTTTTTCTTGATCACTTCGGCCCCGCTGCCGCGCGTCCGTTTTTCGATGTCGGCGATCGTCTGGCTGTTGACCTTGGGATATTTCTCCAGCGGCAATCCGGCGATCTGGGCGTTCGACCAGATCGGCACCATGCTGTCGCCGTGCTCGCCGAAGATCGTCACCTGCACCTGCGTCGGCGGGACATTGAGTTGCTGAGCCAAGAGACTGCGGAGACGCGTCGTGTCCAGCACGGTGCCGAGACCGATTACTTGATTCGGCGGCAAACCGAGCAGCTTGATCGCCAGGTACGTCAGCACGTCGACCGGGTTCGACACGACGAAGACAATCGCGTCTTTCTTCAGTCCCTGCTGCTTGATGTCGGCAAGGATCCCTTTGAACAACGCGACGTTGCGGTTGATCAGATCGAGCCGGCTTTCATCGGGCTTGCGCCGCAGGCCCGCTGTGATGACGATCACATCGGCATCCTTAACGCCCGATGTGTTCGTCGCCGTAATGTTCTGATCAGCGAGCAGACTCGCTCCGTGGAGCAGGTCGAGAGCCTGCCCTTCGTTCAACTCGGCGTTGACGTCGATGAGATTGATTTCGCGGACGATCTTCCCGGCCTGCAGCGCGAATCCGGCGCACGAGCCGACCAATCCGCCGCCGCCGATGATGGAGACTTTCATATCAAAATCCAGAGCTAAGGGTTGAGGGCTAAGAGCCGGCCTCACTTGGCGCCAAGTGCCGCGACGACTTGTTCTGTGATAATCTTCACCAGCGATTCCATATCGATCTCACCACTCTTCGCGGCGGGTTTGGAATCCGATTTCTGTCGTGCCAGATAGCCCGCGTATTCGGGCGGCGGATCGAAGGCCTGCGGCTGCAGGATGTTTTCCTTGTAGCCGTCGCGGAAGGCGCTGTTGCCGCACAGATCGCAGCTTTCGACGTGGAAGCGAGGGTCGTCGAAGCCGAGCTTCTTTTTCAAGTCGAGCAGTTCAACCGACTCGCGTTCGTCGAGGTACTTCACACCGCCGAGCTGCTTCGACAAGAGCAGAATGCGGCAGTAGGCGTCGAGGATCTCCGTCTTCCAATAGGCCTCTTCCAGATGTGCGCCGAAACTGACCGTGCCGTGATTGGTCAGAATGATCGTGTTCGTCGCCTTGAGGAACGGGATGACGGTGTCGGCGAACTTCTGGCCGCCGGGCGTTTCATACGGGGCGATTGGCACTTCACCCATGAAAACTTCGATCTCCGGCAGAATGCACTGCGGAATCGGCTCGCGGGCGACGGCGAACGCGGTCGCATGCGGCGGATGGCAATGCACGACGGCCTTCACGTCGGGCCGGTGCTTCATGATCGCCAAGTGCAGCAAGATCTCGCTGGTTCGCTTCCGCTTGCCGGCGATCTGGTTGCCGTCGAGATCGACGGCACAGAGATCGTCTGGCGTCATGAAGCCTTTACAGATCATCGTCGGCGTGCAGAGAACTTCGTTCTCGCCTACGCGGATCGAGATGTTGCCGTCGTTCGCCGCGGCGAACCCGCGGTTGTAAACGCGCCGGCCGATCTCGCAGATCAGCTCTTTGAGTTTCCGGTCGTGAACGCCGGAGTTCCATTTCAGGTCAGCCATGTTTTCCCCTCATTCAAAGCCGCGGTTGGCAACCGCCGTCTTCGTCTTTCCTGCCGAAAACCCGCGGATGCCATCCGCGGGTTTGGCTTCGTTCAATCGACTTCAATCGTGTCCAGAATGCAGGCGTTGTACGCGTCGA
>CAZDGB010000231.1:9490-12319 GCA_964504645.1 uncultured Planctomycetaceae bacterium
GGCTTCGTTCAATCGACTTCAATCGTGTCCAGAATGCAGGCGTTGTACGCGTCGAGCGGTTTCGGATCGGGATGAAACGGCGCGCCGGCTTCAGCCCCTTCGCTGAACCCGATCATCGCCTCCGATCCCGCTCCCAATTCGTCATAGACCACCACCGGCTCCTCGCGGCCCCGGTCGTCCCCTTTGATTCCCTGATGCGTGAGCGGCACGACGACGAGCCACGTTCCTCCGACGACCATCGGATGGCATTTGGCCAACGTCACTTTGCCGATCACTTCGCCGACGCGCATCATCAACTCCAAGACGCCCAGGGAAAGCTTTCCCTGGGCTTCTGCAGCGCGCTCACGGCGCGAAGCAGGTTTTTCAGTTCCATCAACGATCGGTTGTGCGGATTGACCACCAGAAAATTCGGGCTCAGTTGATCCACCAACACCGGCAACTCCGAAGCGGCGGAAACCACGGCGGCCCGGACTTTCGGATTGCGATTGGCTAGGCACGCCACCGTCGCCGCAGAGCCGCACAAGCCCACAACGCCATCGGCTTCGCCGGTGCAAATGGCGCGAGTCGCAAAGTCCGCGGCTTCTTGCGGTGTGCCGAGCAGTTCGGTCTTCCAGTTCGTGAGCGACGTTCGCAGCGTGGCGACGACGGGTGTGACGTTCGTCAGCACCAGTTGCCAGCGCGATGTGCCGCCCGCTGTTGCACTGGCGTGTGCTGTGAGCCGCGCCCAGGAAATCTTGCGGCTCGCGAGCCAGTCGCGGGCCGACGGCGTCAGCACCGAACGGCGGCCGATGCGGAGCGTTTGTCCGGGACGGAGTTTCTCAGCGAGCACATCCGCCGTGATCACCGGTAGATCGAGGTCGACGCCGACTGACTCCGCTTTGACAGGAGTGAAGGGCGGTGTCACGACCGGAGCGCGGACCGCGGGCACCGGCACGGGCTGGAGTTCTGCCAGCACGTTCGCCACGATCTGCTCGATGAGGTCGTTGTCCGCCGTAATCACTGGTCGCCTTTTGCCGCCGGCACGTTCTGTCTGCGAATACTTCTGCACTTGAGAGTGCGGGCTACGAATCCCTCAATCCACGATGCCCATCACGGTCCAGCGGACGGGCGTTTTCTCCGTACCGACGAGTTCGCGGGCCGATTTGCCGTCGGCCGACAAAATCACCGTGTCGCCGCGACCGGCTCCCAAATGATCCAGCACCAATTGCGGGGCGCCGTCCGGCTTTCCGTCTCGCAACAAGGGCTGTGCCAACAGCAACCGCCAGCCCTGCATCGTGGGATGCTTGACTGTGGATGTCGCTCTGCCGATGACCTTGCCCAGTTGCATGCTCAAATCACTCGCAAGTTGTCGACCATCACACACCGGCGTTGCCGCGTGAACGTCAGCGGGTTCGTCACCCCTTCGCCGGTCGGCGTGGCGATGCTGAAGCTCAAGTAGCCTTCGCCGCCGAGGCCCAATCCTGCCATGCAGGGGCCGTTCTTGATGAACAGCGTCGTGTCCATCGCCTTGCCCATCTTGGTCATGTTGCCGACGTCGCGGCTATGAATCAGGCTCGTGTGGCGGAAGCCGTGCTCGTGCTTCAAGGCCATCTCGATCCCTTGATTCACGTTCTTCACGCGGACGAACGGCACGAACGGCATCATCTGTTCTTCGGGAACGAACGGGTTCGATTCGTCCGTTTCGCCGAACAGCAGTTCGGTTCCCGCCGGCACGCGGACGCCGATCAATTCGGCCAGCACCTTCGCGTCTTTGCCGACGAGATCCTTGTTGAGGTGGTAATGATCGCCGGGCTTCTCCGGCGGCGTGAAGGCGATCTTGGTCAGTGCATCGATTTGCGAGCTATTGAGCCGATATCCGCCGAAGCGGCCCATGCTGTCCAGCAGCGAATCGAAAATCTTCTCGACCGCGAAGACTTCCTTCTCGCCGATGCACAGCAGATTGTTGTCGTAGGCCGCGCCTTTAATGATTCCCTTGGCCGCGTTGTCCGGGCAGGCGGTCTCGTCGACGACGACGGGGGGATTGCCCGGTCCGGCGACGATGGCTTTCTTGCGGCTTTCCATCGCGGCCCGCGCCACGGCAGGTCCACCGGTGACGACCAGCAATTTCACGCCGCGATGCGAGAAGATCGCCGCGGCGGTCTCCAACGTCGGCTTTTCGATGATGGTGACAAGGTTCTCCAGACCGGTCGCTTTGTAGATCGCCTGATTGAATCGCCGCACCCCTTCGCAGGCGATCCGTGCGCCGCTCGGATGGGGATTGACGACCATCGTGTTGCCGCCGGCGATCATATTGACGACGTTGCCGGCGAGTGTCGGCAGCGAGTGCGTGACGGGCGTGATCGCGCCGATGACACCGAACGGGGCGTATTCGGTCAGCATCAAGCCGTGGTCGCCGCTCATCGCGTCGGTCCGCAGGAACTCGACGCCGGGGACGAGCTTGATGATCTTCAGCTTCTCGATCTTGTGATCGAGCCGGCCGATTTTGGTTTCTTCGAGTTCCAGCCGGCCGAGTTCCTCGGCCTGCGTCTCGCAGATTTGCTTGACGATCTCGATCGCCGTCACGCGATGGGCCAGCGGCGCGGCGCTGAATTTCTCGAAGCCCTCGGTCGCGGCGGCGACGGCCTGGTCGACCGTCTGGAAGACGCCCCAGTCGCCGTTGCGCTGCTGCGAACCTGCCAGCGACTTCGGAGACTTCCCGAGTTGCGAGAGAACTTCGTGAACAACCTGGCGAATGGTATCGGCGGATGCGGTCATGGTTTGTGGGTTGTGTGTAGTAGTTTGTGTGTTGTTAGCGACGCTTCGCAGAAGCGTGTTGATTACGAATGATCG
>CAZDGB010000232.1:0-12155 GCA_964504645.1 uncultured Planctomycetaceae bacterium
GCATTTTGAATTTTGGCAGATAGGTTTCCACCGGCCTGTCGCTTTTCAGTTTCTTTATCCATCCGGCAAATCGCTCAGACGTCAATTTGCCTTCGAGTTCGGCCAGACCATCAATTTTTTTGGGCAGCACGACAATCATGGACAACTCGTCGCCTCGATACGGCATCGAAAGAATTTGAGCGTCATCATCTTCGGCGTAGAGGAAGTTTTTTCTCTGGCTCATCGTCGGCAGATTCGTTTTCTCACTTGCCGTGAAATGAAATGCCGAATCCTTCGTGGCCTCCTTCGGAAATTCGGAAGACCAGCCGCCCTCAAAATAAATGGCATTCGTCAAAACCAACCGAGTGTCCGGCCTCAGAATACCTGATGGGATCAAATTGACGATCTTGTCACGAGTCTGCTCCTCCACCCAAGCGTTGATTGTTTGACGAGCCTGTTCCGGTTGTTCGAAGTCCACGCTTTGCAATTCGGCCCGGTATTGCTCTCGTGTCAGCCGAACAAAGACATCCTCAAATCGGTAGCCTTTTGCTCCCCAGAGTCGGTTGGCGGTGCTGAGCGAATACCCGTTTCGGTCGCCCGTGCTGTTGAGCAACTCCAGCAGGGTAGAGAATCCTTCGTGGACATTCTGGTCACGGTCGAAATGCAGGACCGCAGCCATTTCTCGTTCCGTGCGGCCACCGGCTCCGGCATAAGTCATCGCCAGCGCCGTGGAGATACTGGCAGGAGAAAAGAACAAGTTCCCGTTTTGCTGCCGAACCTGTTGATAAAGATCAAAGGCGAATTGATTGCTGGATGTTGCGACCTGCTTGGTTGCCTTCTCGATCTTGATGGTGCTTCCCAGGGGGCTGAAGAATTTACTGTCAGATAAGCCGAAGTTTCCGTCCTCCGTCTTGATGTCGAGCGCATCACCGACTTTTCTGGCGGCAACGAGTGTGCCTTTTTTCAACTTCGCCAGTGGCTTACCATTCGGCGACGACAGGTTGACCTCTTCGACGGCCATGTAGTTGGGCACGAACGGGTTTTTCTGATTCGCTTGTTCGGCAATCAGGCCGGTTGCGCTCAGCAGAATCGTGGCGAGAGCGAATCCTTGATCTCGACTGAACGCATTCATCGGCAACTCCTTTTATTTCCGACTCCTTCGAGACAGGATCATAATACCTGACGGCCTCTGAGTTGTGAGGCCGCCAAATGTCATGCCCGGTTGCCTTGAAAAGTCATCATTTTGAACGCCTCATTTTCCAGGCAGTGTCTTATGTCAATGAAAGGAGTTGTGCGAATGGAAAACCCCCCTAAAAACCCCCCACTTGTGATGCTAAATGAGGTCGATTCGGGGGGATTGGAGTGGAACGTGGGGGAGAACAGATTTCACGCAACCCAAGGCGCATCAATGCATTGCGTTTACCGCCTTAGACTTATGAAAATCACCGTTCCGTTGGCGGGCTTGACTGTCGATCCGGTGGTTGCGGGTTCGAGCCCCGTCGGCCTCGCTGAAAGCCTTGTTCGCCGTTCCGGTGCGCAAGGCTTTCCGCTTTTATAAACGGTTATTTTGCGGCGCCGCGCGAACGGGCGGACTTCACCACGATGCGCCGGCGGCCTTTGGTTTGCTGAACGCTCACGCCGGGGAGCGAGACTGCCGGCACGCCGACCGTGCGGCAGAAAACCTCCGGCTGTTCGGCGAACAGTTGAATCAAACGCCGCGAGGCGTCGGCCGGTTGCCGCAATCCCTGCTCCCAGCTTTGCAGCGTCTTGGTTGAGACTTTCAGCAACCCCGCGAAGACCTCTTGCGACATGCCTGCCGCGCCGCGGAGCGCAACCAACGTCGCGGCGTCGATTTCCGGTGGCTCGAAGTCAATGGTCACGGTTTTGAGAGTGAGTTTACCGTTCGCGTGAGCAAGGCCTTCCTCAAGAGATTTCTTGAGCCGCTCGAAGAACGGTTTGCGAGTTTTCGTCTTCATCGGTGGCTCCTTCGCTGGATGCACCCTACTGCGTAGTATATGTCAACGTTCTCGCCGGCCGGACGCGCAACAAACCGAACCACGACGCGACGACCATCCCGCCCGCGACGATCAGCCACGCGGCCGGCAGATGCGATTGTTCCTGCACGCCGATGCCCGCGGATTTCAGTTCGTCGGAGTATTCCGAGAGTGCGAGCAAGAGGCCGTTGTGCAGCACATGCAGCAGGATGCCCGGGCCGACGCTGCCGGTTCGCAGGCAGACCCAGCCGAGGCAGACGCCGAGAATCGTCGACGGCAGGAAGCGCTCGAAACTCAGCCCCTGCGTGAAGACGTGAAACAGTCCGAAGATCGCGCCGCCGAGCAGGATCGCCGGCCAGCGGCCCCAGCCGCGCACCAGTCCCTGCAGCAGATAGCCGCGGAAGAATAGCTCCTCGGTGACGGCCGGCATCACGGCGAAGACCAGCAGCCGCAGCGGAAACGGAATCGCCGCCAGCCGCGCTTCCACGCCGGAGAATTTCTCGGCGAGTTCCTGAAATTGCTCCGACGGCAACGCGAAGACGAGCGACTCGTAAGCGAACGGCCACAGCGACAACCCGGCGAGCGCAGCACAGATCCATCCCAGCGCCGGCGCGCTGCGCCACTGAAACGCCGCTGCAAGCGGAATGCGATGCCACCACGACCACAGAGTCGGCAAGCCGACAAACAGACTCGCCGTCAGCGCCAACTGACCGACGACCCACACGGACATTGACGTTTCCACCCAGCGGGCCAGCAGCCGTCCGAGGATCAGAAACGCCGGCAGCACGACGGCGAGGCAACCGAAGACCTGCGTAAGGGTCGGCGACGTGCGGGCTTCCAGCGGTCGCCGCCACAAGTCGGACCAGCTTCCGCTGCTGCCGTAGAGCACGGCATCCGTGCCGAAAATTTGCGCCGCGAGCACCAGTCCGACGGCCGTGTAGATCACCGTCGAGATCAACGCCGCGACGGCCGGAACAGTTTCCAGTTGTCCTTCGAACAGATCGCGCGTCAGCAGCACCATGTTGGCGAGCGGCACCAGCGACATGCCGACCGTCATCCGCAATCCGGGCATTAGCGCTAAAATGCCCGGCGCGATCGAGACCAGCATCACCGGAATGAGATACGCCTGGGCCTCTTTGAAACTGCGGGCGAAACTCGTCACGGCGAGCAGCATCGAACTGAAGAACCCGGCAAAGACGGCGAGCACGCCGAACACGTGCAGAATCAGCGTCCACGTCAATCCGCCTTTGCCGAAGAGCAGCGACTCCAGCCCGGTGATATACGCCGTCGCGGTCATGGCTACCAGGTTGGCGACGGCCGTCAACAAGGCGACGACGAGCACGGCGCAATACTTGGCCAACAGCAATTCGTGCCGGCGGACCGGCGCGGAGATGAGGGCCTCCAACGTTCCGCGTTCGCGTTCGCCGGCGGTGAGGTCGATCGCGGGGTAGACCGCGCCAGTGACGGTCATCAGGATCAGAATGAGCGGCACCAGTGTCGCCAGGGAAAATGCCGTCGTCCCCGTGGCCGGAATTGTGCGGCGCGTGACGGTGACGGGAATTCGCGATTGCGGGTCGACTTCCTTGAGGCGCGCGGCGAGGAACTCCTCGTTCACACTCCGGAACTTCTGTTCGAGGAACTTACCAGCCGCGCGGCTGAGGGAGCTGCTTTCGTCCTGGACGAGTTCCAGCCGGGTCGTGCCGTCGCCGTTGGTCTCCGCAGTGATGCCGACGTCGATGACGCGTTCCGTGAGCAAGGCGTCGAGATCGTAAGTTTCCTCGGGCGTCTTTGGCGCGAATTGGATGAGTTTTGGATCATCCTCGGTTCCCTTCGGCTCGCGGGGCGATTCGACCGGACGGCCTTCTGCCCGCGCGCGGAACGCGTCGAACAAGCGCCACAGCCGGGAATTCGCCTGGGCGGCGGCGAGGGTGCGATAGCCGATGCGGTATTCCACCACCGGCTGCTGCGTCAATTGCGCGGCGAGGAACTTCTGCAGCGTCATGCCGATCAGCGGGTAGACGAGGATCGGCATCAAAACGAGCGTGACGATCGTGCGGCGGTCGCGCAGAATCTCGCGCAGTTCCTTCCGCGCGAGGCGTCCGGCGTGCCGCAATCGCTCCAGCGCCGAACGCTCGCTACCGGCCATACGGTTCTCCGTTCAACGCCGGCCGGCATTCCAGCAGCTTGAGGAACATGTCGTACAACGACTCGCAGCCGGTCGCCTGCTGCAATTCCGCGAACGTCCCCTCATGCTGCAAGCGACCGCGATGCAACAGCCCCATGCGATCGCAGACGTGGGACGCCTCGTCGAGGCGGTGCGTGCACAGGACGACGGCCTTGCCGATCGCACGGAGATGCTTGAGGTACTCGAACACGACGTGCGTGCCGATGACGTCCAGGCCGCGCGTCGGTTCGTCGAGCAGCATGATGGGGGGATCGTGCATCAAGGCGCGGGCCAGCGTGACGCGCTGTTTCTGGCCGGTGCTGAGCGTCGCCGAGCGCTGATCGAGAAATCGCGAGAGATCCAGCAATTCGGAGAGTTCGCCGATCCGCCGTTCCGCCAGGTGCGGCGCCACGCCGTACAAATCGGCGAAATAGCGCAGCGTCTCGCGCGGCGATAGCCACTGATACAGGCCGGCACTCGCCGAGACCAGCCCGATGCGGCGCTTCACCTCATCCGGGTGCTCCGTCACGCGAACCCCGGCGACGGTCACTTCCCCGTCCGTCGGAGGCAACAGTCCCAGAATCATCCGCAGCGTCGTCGTCTTCCCGGCGCCGTTCGGACCCAATAGGCCATAGACTTCGCCGGCCTGCACGTCGAGGGACAAGTGATCGACAGCGATCAGGTTACGGCCTTCGGCCGTGAAGTGCTTCGATAAATTCTGCACGCTGATCATGCAGCGAGGGCCCGGTGATGTGACGCTTCGGAAAGGCGCGTCGATTCTCACCGGTTTAACGCGGATTTACCACCCGACAAGATCACTGGCCGTCGAAATTGACCGCCTCGCCGCCGTTGCGCGTGGCCAGACAGTTCAGCACGTTGTGGTCCATGTTGTAGGCGAGCGACTTGACGGAACCGTCGGCGAAAGCGAAATGGGCCGACTGCGGATGATGGCTCCAGAAGTACATGTTGTGGAAGTTGTCCGGCTTGCCGGCTTTCAAGCCATCGAGCGTGCTCATCACATTGTCTTTGTCGCCGTCGCCCGACTGTCCGAACGCGCAGAGGGGCCAGCCGAGATCGAGGGCGTTGGGAATGCCGCGCTCGCCGACGAGCAGTGACATCGAAGCGCCGTCGACGAAATCCCGGAACGAGATATGGCTGCCGCTGTAGAGGGCGCCGTTGTGTCCCGAAGGCGTCGACCCGCTCACGCCGAGGTAATTGATGGGAATATGCGGCCCGGTGTTGGTGTCGATTTCTTTCTTGCTGTTCGGGTCGCTAGGGCAATAGTAGACCGGCACCGGCGTCTTGCCGGGATCCAGGTTCGGCGGCAGCGACATCTTCCAGTCGAAGCAGGTGCCGCCGTAGCTGAAATTGATGCGGTTGTAGAGGGCCGTCTGTTCCAGCTGCGGCAGAATCATCGCCTGAAACGTGAAGTTCGTGCCGGGCACGTTGCCGATCGGCAAGGCCCGATGGGCGTCGTAATAATTGTGCAGCGCTAGGCCGATCTGCTTCAGATGATTGCGGCACTGCGTCCGGCGGGCCGATTCGCGGACGTATTGCACGGCGGGCAACAGCAGCGAGATGAGGACGGAAATGACGCCGATGCAGACCAGGACTTCGATCAGCGTGAATCCGCGCGGTGACGACGGCTGGCTGCGCATGGCATCGGTCTTTCCGGCTGGGGCAGGTGGGTCGGGGAAGAGAGAAAAGCCGCTCGATCCGCCGGCGGGGGGACGCCCGGCGAATCGAGCGGACAGAACCATCACATCATCTCACAGGCACTCCGGTTCTCACAACGATCGCCGTAGTCCGTTACGGGCCATAGGTCGTGGACGTCACCACCGGGGGGCCGAATCGGCCGGCCTTGAGCGTGACGAACTGACCGCCGATGTTGGCGTTCGCATAGACCACGTCGTCCTCCAGGATGAGCGGCAGATTGGCGCCGTTCAGCGACGAGAGGTTGAACGAGCCGTTGCCGGCCGAGTTGACGACCGCGGAAGCGAGATTGTGTCCGCTGCCGACGCCCGCGTAGTACAGCACGAAGTTGATCGTGTTGTTGTCGACGGTGGGCGTCCGGGCGATGTTGCCCGAGATCGTGGCGCTCGTCGTGGAATACGTGAACCCGAGGACCGTGGTCGTGACGGTGATCGACTGATAGACCACGCTGCCGGTCACGCCGACAAACGCCCCGCCGTTCTGACCGCTGAGGGTCAAGTTGGCGGTGTTCGTGGTGGTGGTGACGGTGGTGGTCTTGTTGAACGGATTGCGGGGGATAATCGTTCCGCCACCGCTTCCGGTCCCGGTGCCAGTCCCCGTCCCCGTGCCGGTGCCACCGCCGGACGTGCCGCCACCCGTGGGTTTCTTCGGCGGCAAGAAGGGAAAGAACGGAAGAACCCGCGGAGCACCGACGAGCGTCGCTCCCGACGGGCCGGCCGCGTCAACGGCGGGAATGCAGGACGCCAGCAGCGCGCCCGCCAGAACGTAACCGACAAACCTTCGACTCATGTTCAACCTACCTTTCAACGAGAACTGAGGGAATGTGCCCGTCCTTGAACAGGTTGGACCACCTGTTCGATGCGGTGGTGTGACAAATGTCAGCACACAAAATACCCATGTTCCCTATATTGTCAATCGATAAATTCGTTAAATTACCTAAATTACTCAAATTTATAAATCACGCCATTTTTACATTAACTGGCGCAGCGTGCCCAAGTGGAACTGCAACTTCCCGAGCCTTCAAGACAGATCGCGCACGAGCTGGCAGAATTGCTCGCCCCGGTCTGCAAAGTTGCAAAACCAGTCGTAGCTTGCACATCCGGGCGATAGCAGGATGACATCCCCCGGGACCGACTGCTCCCAGGCCCAGCGAAATGCGGCCGGAAAATCGGGCGCGGGAGGTGAAACCTTCGCCCGAGTGAGTGGTTCCTGAGCGAGCAGAGTCTGAAGCTTCCCCGCCGTTTGTCCCATCAATGCGATGGCTTTGGCCCGCTGGCCGATGATCCGGGCCATCGCCGACAGATCGACCTGCTTGTCGTAGCCGCCGCAAAGGAGCACAACCGGTTCGCGGAAGGCTTCGACACCGACGATTGCCGACTCTGGCGTCGTCGCTAGCGAATCATTGTAGAATTTCCGGCCATTCACTTCGCCGACGAACTGCAAGCGATGCGGCAGCGGTTCGTACGATTCGAGTCCGCGCCGCACTTGTTCCCAAGTGGCGCCCAAACTCCGCGCGGCAGTTGTCGCCGCCAAGGCATTCGCCAGATTGTGGAGGCCGGGGAGCTTCAGCCATTGCGACAGCTCCCGGGCTTGATCGTCTTCCAGTCCGAATAGCCTACGCTGGCCGCGAACGTCCCAGCCGCGCACCTCCGCATCGTCGGCGTTCAACACTGCGACATCCGACGGCGTCTGCCAGCGCAGCATTGTCTGCTTGGCCCAGCGGTAATGGTCGAGATTCGCATGCCAATCGAGATGATTTGCGCTGAAGTTCGTGACCACTGCGACGTGCGGACTCACCTGCAGCCGATCCAGATCGGTCAACTGGAAGCTGCTCAATTCCAGCACCACGAGATCGCCCGGCGGAATCTGTTCGACGACCGGCAGCAGGCTGACGCCAACGTTGCCCCCGAGCCACACTTTTCTACCGGATTGTTTCAGGATGGAGTGCGTGAGCGCCGTCGTGGTGGATTTGCCGTTGCTGCCGGTGACGCCAGCGATTGTGCCCCGCTGATGTTGCCAAAAGAGATTCATCTCGCTCGTCAGCGGAATGCCGCGCGTTCTGGCCGCTTGCAGCAGCGGATGATCGCGGCGAATAGCCGGATTCACGACGACCAATTCCGCCCCGGCGATGTCGGATTCCTGCTGTCGGCCGAGACGCCATTCCGCGGGCGGCGTGTCGCGCAGCTCGGTCATCGGTTCCGCGAGTTGCTCGGCCGTGCGCAGATCGGAAACCGTGACGATGGCTCCGCGCTCGACGAGGAACCGCACGGCGCCCACGCCGCCGCCAAAGAGGCCGAGGCCAAGCACCGTGATGTGCCGGCCGCGGTAGTCGCGAAACTCGTGATCCGGGGTCATCTCTGAGCCAGTGAACTACGCTGCGGCGAAAGGTCGCGAATTGGGGAGACTTACGCAAAACGATTATCTCACGCCGAATTCATTCCGTCGATTCGACGTCACCGGTAGTATGAAGTCTTGGACGAGCGTTTCACGATTGCCTTGCAGTTCTTCAGGCGTGCCCGTGCCCGTGCGTGTTTCCCGACGAATGACCGCGACGACGTTGGTGATCGCCGCGGCGGCGCTGGGGCTCTTCTACGCCGGCTGGCAAATCACACGGCCTCCCCGCCTGAACGTGCTGCTCGTCACGCTCGACACCACGCGGGCCGACCGCATCGGCTGCTATGGCGACCGTCAGGCTTTGACGCCCGTGCTGGACAAACTCGCGGAGCGCGGCGTCGTGTTCGAGCACGCCTACGCGCCGATCCCACTCACGCTGCCGTCGCACGCGTCGATGTTCACCGGCCTTTATCCGCCGGAGCACGGCATCCACACGAACGGCAAGAACCGCCTGGGCGACGGCGTTCCGACGCTCGGGGAAAAACTTCAGTCGCGAGGCTACGAGACCGCCGCCTTCGTGGCGTCGTTCGTCCTCGACCGCAAATTCGGCCTGGCGCGCGGTTTTCAGACGTACGACGACGATTTGACCGGAACGGAACCCGCCGATGAGGCGCTGCATCGCCATCGCGATGGCGCGATCGTGATTCAGCGGGCCCTGGAATGGCTGCGGCCGCGCGTCGCGAAACCCTTCTTCTGCTGGGTCCATCTCTACGATCCCCACTTCCCTTACGAATCGCACCCCGATCTGTTCGGCGAGCAGTTTCAGGATCGTCCGTACGACGGCGAGATCGCCTATGCCGACATTTTGATCGGGCGGTTGACCGAGTTCCTCCGCGCGAACCAACTCGAATCGCGCACGCTGCTCGTCGTGGTGGGGGATCACGGCGAGGGATTGAACGATCACGGCGAACGGCAGCACGGCCAGATGCTCTACAACTCCACGCTGCATGTCCCGTGGATCATTGTGCCGCCGAGCGCCGCGGCCGGCGGAAAACGGATTGAGACGCCAGTCTCGCTCGTTGATCTCTCCCCGACCATCCTGGAGGCCACGCGCAGCCCTGCGGCGGCGAACATCAGTGGCCGGAGTCTTATGCCCGCCGTCCGCGGCGAGGAGTTGCCGGTGCGGCCGCTGTACGCCCAAACCGACGAGCCGTGGCTGGAATCAGGCTGGTCGCCGCTGCGGGCGCTGATTACAGACCGCTGGAAATACATTCGGACACCGCAAGTCGAACTGTACCATTTGCAGGCCGACCCCCAAGAGCGGACGAATCTCGCGGTGACGCAAGCGGAGCAGGTCGAACTATTGGCGGGGGAACTCACCGATTTGGAGAGCGGCCTGCAACAACGGACGGGGGCCGTCGTCGCTCTCTCCGACAAAGAGCGCCAGAAACTCTCGGCGCTGGGCTACGTCGGCCACGCCGGCGAAGGCTCTAAAAAAGAACCGACCGGCAAGTTGCACGACATCAAGCAGATGATCGGCCATTACAACGCGCTGACCGACGCCCGCGCGTTGCTGGACGAAGAACGATTCGACGAAGCCGCCGCCGCACTCGAAGCACTCCTCGCGTCGGCGCCCGACTACGAACTGGCAGAACTGGCGCTGGGCGATGTCTACCTGAAACAGAAAAAGCTCGACGATGCCTGGACCATTTATCACGGCGTGGTCGAGCGCAACCCCGAATCGGCCCTGGCGCTGCTCCATTTAGGCGACGTCCGCGAGGCGCAAGGCCGGTTCGCGGAGGCGCTCGACTACTACCGGCAGGCCCTGCAGCACGAGCCCGACGCGGCCAAGCTGAACTACAACATCGGCCGCGCGCTGGTCGTGCTGGGGCGGGATGACGAAGCAATCCCGCAGTTGGAGTACGCTTTGGAGCTCGATCCCGGTTTCGTCTTTGCACACGTCGAACTCGGTTCAGCGTTTGCCCGGCAGGGACTGCGGGAAAAAGCCCTCGCCCAGTATCGCCTCGCGTTGCAGTACGACCCGAAGTCGGTCTACGCCCACATGAACGCCGCGTCGCTTCTGTCGCAGCAGGGCCGCACGGCGGATGCCTTGTCGCACTTGAAGAGCGCGGCCGAGATCGCCCCGCAAGACGCCGAGATTCGCTTTCGGTTGGGAGTCTATCTGGCAGAACTGCGACAATTCGCCGAGGCCCGTTCCCACCTGGAAACGACGCTGGAACTCGAACCGAATCACGCCGAAGCCAGGCAACTGCTCAACCGCTTGCCGCGCAATCCGTAGGTCCGCTGTGCGGACCCTACGCCAAGTCGCGCGGGCGCCAGAAGTGTTCCAGATGCAGTGATTGGCTCGCCGCGAAGTCGTGCCACGCGGCGAGGTCCAGCGTCAGCCAGGCGAGCGCCGCGGTGGGGAACTTTCCCGTGAGGCCGGCGGTCTGCGCGAGAAAATCGGCAAAGCCCGGATTGTGGCCGATGAGCAAGACCCGCGGCGCATCCTCGGCGATCTCGCGGACGATGTCGGCCAGCCGGTCCGCCGGGCACAGATACAAGTCTTTCGCAAAATGAGTCTTCGGACGCCGCGGCCATTCCGCGGCGGCGAGTTCGAGCGTTTGCCGCGCCCGCACGGCGGTCGAACAGCAGACGACGTCGGGAATCAAATCTTCCTCGGCGATCAATCGCCCCATCTTCGGCGCGTCGCGCCGGCCGCGCGGGTTCAGCGGCCGGTCGTGATCCGGCAAATCGTCGTCTTTCCAGGACGACTTGGCGTGTCTCAGGAGCAGCAGGGACTTGGACATGATTAGCGCGGCCGCGCGCGGAGCGGCTCATGGTTGATCACGGATTCCTCCGCATTTTCCGGCGGAGTTTCCTGCCAGATCGCCGCGTAGGCCTCCCAGCGGCGCGTGAAGGCCTTCGGACGCTCGGCATACAGATAGCGGGCCAGCTTCAGGGCGCGCAGTTCGTATTTCCGTTGCCGCCTCCGCAACTTGCGGATCAGTTTCGCCAGCGACTGGTGCAGCGATTTCTCCTGCTCCCCTGCGGAATGGCGCGCGTGCTCGATCAGCACTTCCAGGTCATGATGCTTGCCAAGCGAATCGGCTAAAGCGTCGACGAGTTTTTCCTCGGCCTGCAGGCCGCGCGGCCAGAGCGGCTGCAACGCTTCCAGCCAGTAGAGCCTCCGTTTCACGAGCTTCCGCAAGGCATGCACGTCATCGCTCGTAGGCTCGCTTTGCAAACGGTCGATCAGTTTCCGCGATTTCCGCACGTTGCGCTGCACCGCCGGGCGAATCAGTTCAAAGCCTCCGGTGCGCGGCGTCCATTCCCGCAGCCCGGAACGGATGCGTTCCAGCGACGCGATCAACTCGCCGGCATTCCCTCCCGCCGTTTCGACCGGCTGCAAGTGGGTACGGCGGGCGGACAACTGGGCGTCGAGCCGGTCGATGGCGCGGCCATGCAAACTGGAAGCGTCCCGCAGATCGGCGAGCGTCTTCCGGCACATGTCGAGATCGCGCGCCGACGACAGCGCCCGATTGACGTCGCGCAGCTGCCGGTCCCACGCGGGAAATTCCGCGGACAACTCACCCCGGACCAACTGCAATGTGGCACGAATCCGCTTCACGGCTTTGCGAATCTCATGCACGGCAGTCGCATCGCGAAGGCTCTGCTCCGTTAAGAGCGCGATCGCGTGTGTCAACTGATCGACCGCGGCGGTCTGAATCAATTGGGCTAGCGAACGGGAAGCGTCCGAAGGTGCGGACATGGCACGTCAAACATCGGGAATGGATGGGGAGAACGCGATCCATCGTAGCACACCCTTGACGCCGTCGCACGGCAACGCATTGATTCGCCCGGCCCGCTGGTTGACGCCACATTCCGCAGGCACGACAATCGAACGAGTTCCCCACCATTCTCCCATTGCGGCGGCAGATTCCCTTAAGGATGCGTTTAAACTCAATGAA
>CAZDGB010000233.1:0-12089 GCA_964504645.1 uncultured Planctomycetaceae bacterium
AGCACGGTGATCGGCAACTCGCTCTATCAAGTGCTGACGTTTCTCGGCCACCGCGTGATCAGCGACAACCACATCGGCGACTGGGGCACCCAGTTCGGGATGATCATCTACGGCTACAAGCATTTTCGGGACGACGCTGCGTATCAAAAATCCCCCGTCGCGGAACTGGCGCGGCTCTATCGGCTGGTGAATCAAGTCGCCGGGTATCATGAAGCCGTTGCTGAACGGCCGAAGACGAAACAGCAACTGGCCAATTTGGAATCCGCCCTGGAGAACGCGCGGAAAAACGCCAAGCCGCAGGACAAGGACGCCGCGAAGGCGCTCAAGTCGCTCGACGCCGACGTGAAAGCGGCGCGCGAGGAACTGCAGTCGCTGGAAAAGAAGATCGGCGACATGGAAGCAAATCCGACGCTGTGGGAACTTGCGAAGGCGCATCCGCAGATCGCCGAAAATTCCCGGCTCGAAACGGCGAAACTCCACGCCGGCGATGCGGAGAATCTGCGGCTGTGGAACGAGTTCATGCCGGCGTGCCTGGACGCGTTGAACGTGCTGTATCAGCGGCTTGGTATCCGGTTTGACCTCACGCTCGGCGAAAGCTATTACAACCCGATGCTCTCCGGCATCGTCGAGGAACTCCAGCGGCGCGGCCTCGCGCATGAAAGCGACGGGGCGATGTGCGTCTTCGTCGAGGGGAACGAGGCCCCGTTCATCGTGCGGAAAAAAGACGGCGCGTTCACCTACGCCACGTCGGATCTCGCCACAATCCGCTACCGAGTCGATGAACTGAAAGCCGACGAAATCCTGTACGTCGTCGATGCCCGGCAGAGCGAGCATTTTCAATTGCTGTTCGCCACGGCGAAGAAAATGGGCTTCGATGTCGCGTGCCGGCACGTGAAGTTCGGCACGATCCTCGGCCCCGATCGCCGGCCGTACAAAACCCGCTCGGGCGACACCGTCGGCCTGGAAAGCCTGCTCGACGAAGCCGTGTCGCGGGCCGCGGTGATTGTGGCGGATAATGATCGGGACAACGAACTCGACGCCGCGGCGCGACAGCAAGCGGCTGAGGCTGTCGGCCTCGGAGGCGTCTGCTACGCCGATCTACGTCACAACCGGGAGAGCGATTACCTGTTCGACTGGGAAAAGATGCTCGCCAAAACGGGCGACACCGCAACCTACATTCAATACGCCTACGCGCGTCCCGCCGGCGTCTTCCGCAAAGGCGACATCGACCCGACGCGGTTGCGCGTCGCCGATGCGATCATCCTGTCGACGCCGGAAGAACGGCAATTGGCGTTGCAGCTCAACCGGTTCCCGGAAGCGCTGGACGACGTTCTCGCCGATTATCGGCCGAACCTGCTGACGCAATATCTGTTCGAGACGGCGAACCGGTTCACGACGTTTTACGAGAAATGCCCGGTGCTGAAAGAAGAGAACGCCGCGATCCGCACCAGCCGGCTGCAACTCTGCGACCTGACGGCCCGCGTGCTGAAGCAGGGCCTGAGTCTGCTCGGCATCCACGTCGCCGAGCGGATGTAGCCGAAGCCCGGTTTTCATCCGAGGACGTTCGTCATGGAGAATCCCGGTTCCGGCTTTGCGCAACCGGGATTCGCTTTCCGCATGATCGAGACCAAAGCGAAACCTGGTTAGAAGACGAACCGGGTTTCTGTCCCAAAGGAGTTCGCCCATGCCCGGCCAGGAATGGAACCCGCACTCGTACGCGACAAACGCCCGGTTCGTGGCCGATCTGGGGATGCCCGTCGTCGAACTGCTTGCTCCGCAGCCGGACGAAACGATTCTCGACCTCGGGTGCGGCGACGGCGAATTGACGGCGAAGCTGGCCACGATGTGCCGGCACGTCGTCGGCATCGATGGCAGCCCGGCGCAGATCGAGGCGGCAAAAGCGCGCGGGCTTGAAGCCTATGTCGCCGATGGGCACGATTTCGATCTCGGCCGGACGTTCGACGCCGTCTTCAGTAACGCGGCGCTACATTGGATGCGCGAGCCGCAGCGCGTGCTGACGTGCGTCCATCGCGCACTGAAACCCGGCGGACGGTTCGTCGCGGAAATGGGCGGCGCGGGAAACACGAAACAGGTTTCCGCCGCTTTGCGCGACGCGCTAGCCCGCCGCGGATTGGACTTTGAGGCGTTGTCGCCGTGGTATTTCCCGTCGCCGGAGGAATACAGCGGGCTGTTGACGGAAGCCGGATTCGACGTCGTGTCGATCCAATTGTTTCCGCGCCCGACGGTGTTGCCCGGCGATCTGATCGGCTGGCTGGAGACGTTTGCCGGGACATTTACGAATCGGCTCGACGAGGACGATCGTGCGGCGTTTCTCGAAGAAGTCCGAGCCGCCTGCGCGTCGTCGCTGCGCGACGACAAGGGCATTTGGACGGTCGATTACGTGCGTTTGCGATTCTCGGCGCTACGCTCGTAACGCCGCCCCGAGTTGATCGGCGCAGGTGCGCACGACTTGTGCAACTGACGCGTCGACTTCCTCGCTGGTCAGCGTCCGCTCGGGCGAGCGGAAGACCATCGACACCAGATACGACTTTTTGTCCTCGGGAATCTGCTTCCCGCGATACTGTCCGCCGAAGGCGATCGACTCCAACAGCGGCCCCGCCGCGCTGCGCACTGCGTCGGCCAGCTTCCGCCATTCGAGCGCTTCATCCAGCACGAAGTTCAGATCTCGCGTTACTCCCTGGTACTGCGGCAAGTCCTTCACCTTGGGCACGAGTTCGGCCTGACGCTCCAGCGGTTCAAGTTCGAGCTCCGCAATACAGACGGCGCCGGACAGATCCCACCCGGCGCTAACGTTGTCCGCGACTTCACCGAGCCAGCCGATCCGCTGGCCGTTCAGCACCAATTCCGCGCCGCGGCCGGAAGTGAACTCCGGCCCGCTCGCCGCTCGTGTCTCGAGCGTTGCCGAGGGGCACACGGCTTCGATCAGCCGTTCGACGATGCCTTTAAGTTCCAGATACGACGCCCCGGTCGCCAGGCTGATCGTCCACGGTTCGACCTCGGCTTCGGGCCGCGACGGATTCGCTGCGAGATAGACTTTGGCGATTTCGAAGAACTGCGTCTGGAAGTTGCCGTGCCGTTCGTTGTGCCGCCGCACGCCGAGCAGGCTGGGAATCAGGCTTTGCCGCAGCACGTTTTCCTGACGCCGCGACGAATGTTCGACGGCGAGCGGCGGTAACTCGCCGCGCGGACGGAAGCGGACGAGATCGGCCTCGCCGACGAACGCCGGCGTCATGGCTTCGTAGTACCCGGCGCCGACGAGTGTGCCGCGAATCCGTTCCAGCACGCGGTCGCGGAGTGTCTTCGCGCTGGCCCGCAGCGGAACCGAGACGTCTTCGGGAATGTGCTCGTAGCCATGCACGCGGGCCACTTCTTCGATGAGATCGACTTCGCGTTCCAAGTCCCGGCGGAACGACGGCGGGATGACGGTGCATGTCTCCGCGGATTGCGACACGAGTTCCAATCCCAGCGCCTGAAGGATGCGCACGGCCTCCGCGGGTTCGATGTTGATCCCCAGCAACCGCCGCAGTTGCGAAAACCGCAACTCAATCGCTGGGCGCTTTGCGGGCGGAACGACTCCCGCACGGACTTCGCCCTCCAACAACTCCCCGCCGGCCAACTCCAAAATAAGCTCGCAGCACCTCCGGCTGGCCCATTCGACGCCGTGCGGATCGAGGGCCCGCTCGAAGCGATACGACGAGGGACTTTGCAGCGCCAGTTTGCGCGACGTCGCCCGCACGGAGAGAGGCGAGAACGCCGCCGCTTCGACGAGCACGTTCTTCGTCGTGCCGCTGATTTCGGTCTCGAAGCCCCCCATCACGCCGGCGACGGCAACCGGCCGGCTGGCGTCGGCGATGACGCACATCTCCTGCGAGAGCGCGTAACTCTTCTGGTCGATCGCCTTGATCGTTTCACCGCTCTTCGCCCGGCGGACGACGATCCGTTTCCCGCCGAGCAGATCGAAATCGAACGCATGCAGCGGCTGGCCACATTCGAGCATCACGTAGTTGGTGATGTCGACCAAATTGTTGATCGAGTTAATGCCGACCGTCGCCAGCCGGTCGCGCAGCCACGCGGGACTCGGGCCGACTTTCACGCCACGAATCACGCGGGCCGTGTATTGCGAACACAGATCGGGGCATTCGATCGCCACGGAGGTGATCGACGACGTTTTCTCCACGCCGGCTTTCGGCCGCGCGGCGGGAATCGTCAACGGCAGGCCGAACAGCACGGCAATTTCGCGGGCGACGCCGAGATGCCCGAGGCAATCGGGCCGATTGCTGGTGACTTCGAGGTCGATGACCGTATCGTTGCCTACGGTTTTGAACTCTTCAAGGTTCAGCCCGGACATCGTGAGCCGGTCGGTGAGCGCTTCGACCGTCAGGTCGAGCGGCACGTACTGTTTGAGCCAATTCCAACTGACGAGCATGGTGTTCCCGTAAAGGAGCCGCGCACGAAGTATGCGGCGGCTGTGGCAAAGGGCCGCTGACTTCGTGCGCGGCTCTTTCGGTCTACGGAGTATGCAGGATGAGGCGGAAATTGAAAAGCGGGAACGGCGGCCGTTCAAGCGGACGGCGGGCGCGGCGGGGTTTCCGTCGATGTGGTGACGGCCCGTTCGAGTTCCGACAGTAATTGATCGACGCGGAACGGCTTGTAGAGGGCCGATTTCAACCCGGCCTGGCGGGCCTTCACGATCGAATGGCCCGGGTCGTAGCCGAAGCCTGTCATCAGAATGACCGGCAGATGCTCGTTGATGTTCCGCAATTGGACGAAGCACTCGTAGCCGTTCATATCCGGCAGGCGGATGTCGACGATCACTACGTCGTAGTGGAACGACCGCGCCATGAGCAGCGCTTCTTCGCCGTTGTGCGCGGTTTCGACTTCACAGCCGATCTGGCCAAGCGCCAGGTGGGCGTGGTCGCGAACCGTATCATCGTTGTCGACGACGAGAATCCGTTTCGACCGCAGCCGGGGATGGAGCGGCTGCGGCGGCAGCGACGGGTGCGGCGCGGCGGGCGTGAGGGCCGCGCCGACTTTCTGAATCAGCAGGCGGATTTCGCGGGTGTGCTTCTGCACTTTTTGCAGCCGCTCGCACACGGCAGGGTCGTGGCCGATGTAGCGGTCGAGAATCCAGGTGGTGTGGTTGAGGATTTCATCCACCGGCCGGGCGACTTCGCGGAGAATCATGCCGGTGTATTGCGTCGCCGCGGTGACTTTCTCGACAGCAAGCAGTTCCAGCGTATTGATCGCCAGCGCGACTTCGCCGGCGAACAGTTCGAGGAAGACGAGGTCCTGATCGGTGAACGCGCCGGGCCGGTCGCTTTCGACGTTGAACGTGCCGAGGATTTCATCGTGCAGAATGAGCGGCACCGTCAGCGAACTGCGGGCGTTCGGCGCACCGGGGAGATACCGCGGGTCTTCGCCGGCGTTCGGGCAGAGATAACTCCCGCCGCCAGCCGCGACGTAGCCCGTCACGCCGTTGCCCTGCTTTTCCGCGAAGAGTTGCCGAGCGGCGGCTTCGGGAGTCATGCCGACGTTGAGCAACGGATCGAGCCGTTTCGTTGCCTTGTCCAGCAGCCGGATTTCGATCGTTTCGAAGTGCAGCACGTCCTTGGTGAAGCGGATGATCTTTTCTTTGAGAAGCTCGATCCGTTCCTGGACGTTGAGCTCGCGGAGATCGTCGACCGAAATCTCGCCGAGCTCGATCCCCGCGGCGTGAATCGCGGAAAGCTTTTGCTGCTGCTGGACTTCATCGGAAATGTCGCGGACCGAGACCATCAATAAATTGGGGGCATCGCCGGCGGTCTGGAGCGGCGTGGCGCGGACTTCGAACGTCTGCCGGTCGCCGCGCTGAAACGTTTCCCGCTCGGTGGCGGACCCAGCCAGCGCCGCAGTGAAAAATTCCTCGCTGGGACCGCGGCCTTCCGTCGGGCGGAACGCTTCCTGGAACGTCAGGCCCTCGGCGGCGACGCGGCCGCATTGTTCGAGAAATTTGTCGGAGCACCAGCGAATCTTCAACGACGGGTCGAGCAGCGCCACGCCTTCCGACAGATGCTTCAGCAAATCCGGCAATTGCAATCCGTCAGGCAATCCGGGCGCGGTGGTGTTCGCATTCACGGGAAACTTGGGGACGGAGCCGGTCGCCGGATGCGAAGATTCGGCGTGACGAAAGGGAGCCTCGCTGGAATGGGTCTCGGAAACGACACTGGATGCCGACGTTGTCACCCGCCCCCACCCCCTGCACAGACTGGCTAGATTCACTCTGAAGCGTTAATCAGGATTATAGAGGGGGCGGCTAAGGGGGACAATCCCGTTCTGATTGAGGATGGAGCGTTGAGAGCTGTGGGACAAATTCGAGTGCGGTGTTCGCCGCAGCGCGCTCGATTTTTCATGGCGTTTCGCCGCATCGTGGGCGCGGCGCTGTGCTGCGCTGGACTGAATTCCCTCGCGACGCCGGCTGCCGAGCGCAGCGCGCTCGATCGCCTCCGGTTTCCTGCGCACCATATCGTTGCGACATGCACTTACCCGCTGCGTCGAATCGAACTCATCTCGGGCGAGACGCTCACCGGCGAGATTCTGCGGGGCGACCCGGCCGGCGTCGAGCTGCGATTGTTCGGCGCGGTTCGACTGCGGATTCCGCGCCGAGCAATTCGCCAGATCGCCGCGCTGCCGGGGGAACGCGTGCGGCTGGAAGAACATTTCGCCGATGCCGATTCGTTGCAGGTCCGCTTCGAAGGGGACGATCCGCCGGAGATCCGTCGCGGCGCGTTGATCGTGCCGGCGAACGGCAGACGAGTCGAGATCCTGCTGCCGGAGGGGGGAAAAGAATTTCGCTGCAGTTTCCGGCTGCGCGCTGCCCATGAGGAAAAAATCGTCCCGCTTGTTTGGTCCGCCCATTTCGGTGATGGCACTTCATTGCAGGCCCGGCTCGATGCGCGCGGAAACTGGCGGATGCGAGATTCCGCCCATGCCGGGTCGGGACCAGGGGCGAACTGGCATTCCGGCTGGCAGAGCGTCCGGCTGCGAAGCATCGGGGCAAGACTGTACGTCTCCATCGACGATCAACTCCTCTTCTCCGGAACGGCGCCCAGCAGCGGCATGACGGGCCTGGAATTCGCCGCTTTGCCGGGAGTATCGGGGGTGGGGGGAGAGATTGCTGTGGACGATCTCCTCGTCGTGGAAGCGTCGGAGTCGAACGAGATGCCCGCGCCGCAAGCGTCAGCGGAGGCGATCGTCAGCGGCAACGGCGAAACGTGGTGGGGCGACGTGGCGAATGTGGGGCCGGACGGGGTCGAATGGAGCAACGAAGAAACGACGTGGCATCGTTCGTGGCGCGAGGTGCAGGGCGTCGTGTTCCGGCCCTCTCCCGATCCGATCGCCGGGCCGACGCTCGCGGGAAAGATCGTGGAGGTCGAATTGGCATCGCCCGCCGATCGGCCCGATGTGCCGGGCGACCGACTGACGGCGGTGCTGGGGTCACAACGCGGTTCGTATCTGCTCGCCGATCATCCGCTGCTGGGACGCCTCGCGCTGCCGGTCGCGGCGATCCGGCAAATCCGTTCGCGGTTTCTCGGCGGCTGGCAGTTGCGCGACGCCCGCGAAACGGCGCTCGGTGCGTCGCAGCCGGAATTGCAGGGAGAGTTCACGCTCGACGGCCCAACGGCGGGATCCACATTCCTTGCCGCCGACTTCTCCGGCCTCGAACCGAGCGGGCCACGAACGCCCCCCGGCAGCCCGACACTGCGCGAATTGCGGGCCGGACGCTGGGCGACAGAACTGTTCGTCAACGACCGCCGCCTGGGGACCTTCAACGAATTGACGAGCGACTGGTCGCTGTCGGGCCGGTTCGACCGGCTGCGGTTTCCGCTACCGGCGGACGCGCTGAAAACCGGCCGCAACACCTGGCGGATTCAACAAACGCCGGGCGGCGTTAGAAACCGTCCCGTGGAATGCCGGTTGCGAAACGTCGCGGTGGAGATCGACGTGCCATAATAGGCTTGCTGTAGCGGAATTCGTGAGAATTCCGGGCTGAAATCTCACGACTTCAGCTATGTTTTGCTGCAACTCAGCGCGGCCGCTTCTTTGTGCGGGCCGGTTCCGACAAGGCTTCATAGAACTTCCGCACGAATTCCTCATACTGCGGCAGCATCCGTTCGCCGTAGGTGTTGAGAAGCTGCTCGCGGAGCGCCGGCGGCAAGTGGCCCCAGATATCGTTTTCTAGCCGAAGCTTGCGGTCGGCCATCGCCTGCGACTCGCGCGATTCGCCGTCGCGCTCCTCGGAGTCCTGCGGCGTGTCGCGCTCTTTGCCGCTGCCGGTCCCCTGCGGCTTCTGCTTCTTGGACGATTTCGATTCCGAGTTCGACTGCTGCTCCTGGTCCTGATTCTGCGAATTGGACGACGAACTGGAGCTCGACGACGAGCCGCCGCTGGGGGGCGGCGACTTTTTGAGCAGATCGATCAACGCCTCCAGATCGGCGACGACGTCCTGTTGCAACTTCTGCGTCCCGGCCCCGGCATTCTTCTCCACCAGACCGTTGCGCGCGTCGGCCGTGTTCTTCAGAATCCGCTCGGTCAACTCGCGCTTCTTCATCTCGACCGCCTGCGAATCTTCGGGAGCGGCGCCTTTCGGCTCGTCGTCCGCATGCAGCGAGGCCGTGAAGAACAACAGGCTGACGATCGCCAGTAACAGGGGATGGTGAGAGGATGCATCCATTTTGAGACTTGTGATTTGAAATTTGGAGCTTGTTTGGAACTTGGTTTTTGGAACTTCCGGTGGGGCGTTACTCATCTTTCTCCGCGTCCCGACCGTTGTCCTGCGGCGGCTTCTGCTCTTCGAGTAACCGGCTGAGCAGATTGCGAGCCAAGTCGGTCAGTTGCGATTGGTCCTCGGCAAGCGAAGCGAGTTCCGTGGTTTCCGCCGGCGTGAAGGCCTGACCGGCGGCGCGGTGCTGTTCGAGTTCGGTCGTGCGCAGGGCGTATTCGGCCTGCAAGTCTTTCAAGAGTTCCAATTGCGTGATCAGCGTGATGACGTCGCCCGGCGGGCCAGACGGCTGGTTCTCTCCGGACGGCGACGTTGATTCATTCGGCGGCTGCGGCTGGCCGGCGTTCACAGACGCGTCGAGCACCGCCAGCAGGCGTTGCTGTTGCTCCTGAATCGTTTCGAGATCTCGCAGCAGGGCTTCATCCGCGGCGTCCGCCGGATCGGGCTGGCGTTCCTCCAAATGCTGGGCGACGTGCCGCATTTTGCCGCCGAGGCGTTTGAGCGTCAGCGTCAGCACTTCGACGACCTGCACGCGCTTCGCCAAGCCGTCGAGCAATTCCGCCAGTTCCCGTTCGGTCTCGGCCGTTTGCGATAGCGTGCGGGACTGGCTCCGCGAGAGCCGGCCGTTGGCGATCCGCAATTCCTCCAGCCGGACGATCTCGTCCCGCACGGCGGTTTGCCGCGCGGCGAGCGCCTGCAATTCGTCTTTCAGCTTGAGCAACTGCTCGAACGCCAGTTCTTCCTCGGCGCGCTGGCGTTCCTCGGCCAGGTCGCGGCGGGCCTGTTCGACGTCGTCGAGGGCTTCCTCCAAGAATTCCTGCCGCTCGCCGCGAGACTGGTTCCGGCCCGCGGCTTTTTCCATCTGCTGTCCGGCGCGGCGAAGAGCGTTCTGCGGCCCTTTCAATTCCAGGCGTTCCAGTTCCTCTTCGATCTCGGCGAGGTCTTCACGGAGCTCTTCCTGGCGCTTCTCCAACTTCTCCAACGCTTCCTCGCGCTCCGCGCCTTCGAGGTCGTTGGCTGCGTCGAAATCTTTCGCGAGTTGCTCCTCGGCCTTCTGCAATTGTTCGAGCTGATCTTCCAGACCTTTCATCTGTTTGACGAGCAGTTCCTGATCGTCGGCTGCGCGGTCTTCGAGAACGTTTTCCAGTTGCTCCAGCTTCTTGAGCGCGGCTTCCTGCTGTTGCGAGGCCAAGGCTGGTTTGCCCTCCGACAGCAACGCCGCGGCGTCCCGCAGTTCACCGGCGACGCCCGATTCTTCCAGTTGGTCGGCGAGCTTTTGCAATTGCTCCGCCATGCCGGCGTCGTCGGCCCGCGACTCGATCATCTCTTCCAACTGCTTGCGGAACTGGTCGATCGCCTCGGCCTCAGCCCGCTGCCGTTGGGCCAGCTTCTGCAAATCCTGCGGATCCTTCGGCCGCGAATTCTCGTCGCGAGTCAATTGCTGTTCCGCGGCGGCCCGCGTGTTGCGGTTCAAGGCCTGCTGCGCGCCGATCAAACCCGACAACTGCTGTGCGACGTGCCGGCGATCGCGCCAGCCTTCCAATCCGGCTTCGAGTTTCTCCAACTCTTTCAGCGCGGCGGATTGACGCTGGGCGAGTCGTTCGAGATCGTCCGCCAGTTCGTCCTTCGCGGTCGGCGTCGAGTCGCCGGCCTTCTTCTGAGCCTGCGTCAAGTCGCGCTGCAGATCGGGAAGCGTTTCCTTGCCGAGTTCCGACAGCGATTCGGCCAGCTTCTCCAGCCGCTGCGTCGTTTCGTTGTTAGAGAGATGATTCGCCGCAAATTCTTCCAAGAGCCGCTGCGCCTCGGCTCGGACGCTCGCTTGCGGGTCGAGCAATTGATGCAGCACTCGCTGCTGTTCCAGATCGAGCTTGCGGAGCAGGTCGGCGTCTTGCCGGCGAATTTGCTCCTCGGCCCGCAACTGGCTCGGCATCTGGCCCGTCTGCTCGGCGACGCGGCGCTCGAGGACGACGCTTTCCGAGAGATCGGCCAGCAGTTCGGACAGCCGGTTCGTCAGTTCCTCGCGTTTTTCCTCCTCGCCGACGATTGTCACCGTCCGCGCCGCGCTGCGGCCGACGTGCGGCGCGCCGAGATCGTAGCGGTCGGTCGCTTCCGCCTGGAATTGCAACCGGTCGCCGGGGGCAAGCGACAACTCCGCCAGCGGCCAATCGAACGCGATTTTCTCTTCGGCCGGTGCGTGCGGATAGTCGGCCAGCGTGCGCGAGATGGGATCGGCGCTGCGGTCTTTGGCGTGCGTCAATCGGACCGACGTGATGCCCAAATCGTCCTTCACGGCGATTTTCAGCGGCAAGACGGCGTCGGCGGTCGCGGTCAGATCGCCGACCGGTTCCTCGAGTGTTACTTGCGGCAACTGGTCGGGCTGCAGCTTGATGCTGTACGCCGTAGCCCGGTCGCCGGAACCGAAGCCGTCGCGCGTCGTCAGTTCGAAGCGATAGCCCGTGACTTTGGGATCGTCGAGCGAAAACGTTCCCGTCAGAACGAGGCCGTCTTCCGACCGCTCCAGCGGAATCTTCCCGCCGCCGAGGAACGTGAGGCCGGCGTCGGCGAGCGGCTGAGAGACGATCGCCGAGAGATGGACCTGCGTGCCGACGATCGCCTGAATGTCGCCTACGCCGTCGGGCGACGTTTCCTCCGCCTTGCCGGTGTACGCGGGGGGCTGCAAGCGGAGTTTGAGTTCAGAGATTTCGGGGGGCAGGACGACGTCGACGGGGAGAAACGGCATGCGGTCGTCGTCGCCGCCGACGACGCGGATGAGAATCGGCCCGCGGGTGACGGGGAGATTGATGCCGGCGACGTCGACCGGACGGCCCTGCTCGTCGCGGATGATCGTCTTCCTCATCGGCTCGCGCAGCGGACGCTCGTCGCCGACGCGGTATTCGAGCGTTACGTCGTCCGGCAGCGGGCCTTTGAGATTCCGCGCATAGAGTTCGAGCGAGTCGCCGCGCGCGACCCGGTGCGGAGCGGCGGCGGTCCACGAACTCAGGTCGTGCTCGACCAGTTCGAGCTGCACGCGCCGCGGCCAGGGGATGTCGGCGAACGGGAGCGCCAGGCGGGTGATCGCCGTCACCGATTCCGTCGGACGGCAGACGAACAGCAAAAACGCCGCGAGGCAGACACCGGCCGCGGCGAGCGCCCAGAAGCGGACGTCGCGGCGATCGACGAGCGTGTCCAAATCGAGCGATTCCAGGCGATGCTCGGCCTGGTCGATGACAGCCTGCTGCAATAACGGCGAGCCGAGCCGCGGATCGAGTTTGTGTTCGAGGAATTCCGCGGCGCTCGTCAGTTGATTGCC
>CAZDGB010000234.1:0-12088 GCA_964504645.1 uncultured Planctomycetaceae bacterium
GTTGATCTTCGTCCGCTCTTTCAGAATCTTGAAGATCAGGTCTTGCTTCTTCAGTCCTGTGTACTCGGTGATGTTTTCCTTGCGGGCCAGCGCGATCAATTCCTTCATCGTCCGGCGCTGCAGATCGGCGATGTGGATATCCGTGTCGCCCCGCTTGATTTCTTCATACCGTTCGTCGGCCGGGAAATTCACGTCTTCTTCATCGTCTTCGACGTCGACCGGCAAGGCGGCTTCCTGTTCCTTCTCGGCCGGCGAAAGAAGCTCTTCGGCTTCCCATTGCGATTCCTGCACGGAAGCGCCGCTCGCGCCGAGCGGACCGGAACCGGACGGAGTGAATCGCGACAACGACGGACGTGGTTTCATAGTCATGGCTGGCCATCGAAATGGGTGCGCCGCTGGAACGGCACACAAGGGCGAGGAAATGGGGAAACGGTGGAGGCGGTCAATGAAACTCGAAATCTCAACTGACCAGGGAAGGCAAGATTCGACAGGTTTGGACGCCATCCTTGGCCGAGCGGCTCACCTCACTGCGGGCCGCAATCAACAACAGATCATGGTATTCATCAGACAGACGGGAGACATCGATCATCAGGTGGGACAAACAAAGATGCTTCATGCATTCTCACCAGCGGTCTTCGAAAAGACAACCGAAAAATCAATCCTTGCGAAATTTTCTCATATCACGGAGCGCTCATGATTGAAGCCGTTACGCTCGCTCGTCGTTAGTTGTCGCTCGGAGGGAATTCTTGCTCGAGTTGCTTCTGAAACGAACGCCCGGCGTCCTCGAGTGAACCGTTGTTATCGACGATGAAATCAGCTGCTATACGCTTGCGCTCAACAGGCCATTGACTCGCTTCGCGGCGGCGCCATTCGTCTTCGCTCCAGCCACGCGACTTCACCCGTTCCCAGCGGCGTTCCGGCGCGACATCCACAAACACCACGGCGTCGCAAGAGTTCTGCCAACCGGCTTCCTGCAACAAGGCGGCGTCAAGCAGAATCCAGCGCACATTCGCCGCGCGGCGGATGTCGGCGACTCGCTCCTCAGTCAACCGGCCGATTTCCGGGTGCGTGATCGCTTCCAGATCGGCCCGCGCTTGCCGCGTCGCCGGCGCGTCGCCAAAGACTTGCTTTGCGAGTTCCTTGCGGATCACGTTGCCGCCGTCGTCGAAAATCGCCGGGCCGAATCGCTGCCGCAGTTTGGTTTTAATGACCGGCAATTCGAGAGCGCGGTGCCCCAATTCATCGGCGTTGATAATCGTCGCCGGCACGAGTTCGGCGAACTTCCTGGCGACGGAACTCTTCCCCGATCCGACTCCCCCGACGACGCCGATCACGGGGATCGCCTGCTTGGATTTGTTCGCCTGTGACATGATGCTTCGATTGTGGAACAGCGCGACCGTGTTTGGCAAGGCGAGCGGCGCGGCGTTAGCCCGGTGGTTTTCGCCCGATTGACTATTCCTTTCGCGACCACCAGACTGCGGCGACACTCATTTTCGGAAAGCGGAGTCTCGATGAAACCGCCGGCATTCACCATCGCGGCGCTCGCAAGCCTCGTATTCTGCTTGAGTGTTGCCGCGGAGGAACCACTCCCTTACACTGTGCCGTTTCGAGCAGGTGACGGGGACTATTTGATCTACCGCATCCCCGCGATCTGGTCCGGGCCGAAACAGTCGTTGCTGGCGTTCGCCGAGGGGCGCGTCGCCAAGCGGCGGGCCGCGGGGAACATCGACGTCGTGCTGCGCCGCAGTTTGGACCAAGGGCAGACCTGGGAGCCGCAACAGATCGTCGCCGACTTTGGCGAAGACTTCTGCGGAAACCCCTGTGTGGTACACGATCCGACGAATCAGCGGCTCTGGCTGGCCTTCACGCGCAGCCGCGGGTCTGACGTCGAGGAAGACATCGCCGCGGGAAAGGCGCCGGCGACCGAAGTCTGGATCACCTCCAGCCACGATGGCGGCGGTACCTGGGCCGCGCCCCGACATCTGTCGGCCTCGTGCCGCAAAGAAACTTGGGGATGGTATGGCACGGGACCGGGGCAAGGATTGTTTCTGTCCGACGGCAAGCCATCGCGATTGCTGCTTCCCGCCTATCATTCCGAACGAGGCGTCTATCGCACGCACTGTTTGATCTCCGACGATCACGGCGAAACGTGGACGCTCGGCAAGGACGCCGCGGATCACACGAGCGAGGCACAAATCGTGGCGCTGCGCGACGGCTCGCTGCTGATGAACGCCCGCAACACGAATCCCGCCGGCGGAGATCGGGCGGTGCTCGTCAGTCACGATCGAGGTTTCTCCTGGACGCCGGCCACCGACCTGGCGCCGCTGCCCGAGTTTGATTGTCAGGGCTGCCTGTTCCGCATTCCGCGCGCCGCGTCCGCCGAATTCGATCTGATCTTCACACAGCCGCGCACCCGACAACGCACCGATGCGGCAGCGCGGCTCAGCGAGGACCGCGGAAAAACCTGGGCCTTCACTCGGCCCTTGTGGAACGGCCCGAGCGCTTACACCGCGATGACGGAATTGCCCGACGGCCAGATCGGCGTACTGCTTGAATGCGGCGTGAAAAACGCCCACGAGCAGATCGCATTTCTGAAATTCCCTCTGAAATGGCTCAAGGAAAAACCGTCGCCTTAGAAGCTATTTCAAAACTTGAATGAATGGGTGGCCGGGGCTGGAGCCGTTTCGGCGAAGCCCCGGTTTTTCCACGGTTCACCGGGGCTTCCCTCCCGTTGGTCGGTCCAGCCCCGGCCACCCGACGCAGCGTTTAAGACCGGCGGGGAAATCAGATATGCCTTGCGTTTCTGCGGGCACACTGACATCGTGGCAACCACACGTCCATACTCGACCGCGAAACTGTGGTAATTTTCTAGCGCACTTTGGCAGTCGAATATATGTTCGGCGGCGGAGGACTCCGCGTGGCGGAAGTTTTCGGTGAACGCGACGACTTCGCCATTGAAGCCGGCGTCGAGCCAGATGGGCACACGGCCGGCACCGTCTGGGGCCATATGTGCGTGTGGTGTTGTGGAGTTCCACTCGGCGACCTCGGCAATCGGTCCTGCGGGCTGTACCACTCCTATAGCGAGTTCGCGTGGCTGGCCGATAACCTCGGCAATCTGTGGGCCGACGAGTTGGCCGGGCTAGACGATGTTGCCGCGTGGAATTTCCTTGACGGCCGGTTGTATGGATATCACGGAGAGGTTGAACTGGCGGACGCATGCACGCTGGACGAGTGCCGCCGAGATGCGGAGCGATGGGGCCGATTCAATTTCCTCACCAACTGGGGCGAGCAGTTCGACGGGTTCAAGTCATTCCTGCTGTGCCCGCCGGGGGCGTCGGCTCGCATACTATCCCAGCGGTTGCCATCGCACATGGGCCGTGGCGTCTCAGTGTCCCGGCAGAGCTTGACTTCGGCTGCAGCGGGGTTCGCTGCCTGGTTCGAGTCCGAGAGGCTCAGCATCCCGTGTCAAAAGCACGTCAAACCAGGTGCTGCAACAGAACGAGACCTCAGTTAGGCGTTCCGGGATTCTGAGCGCGCCCAGCGGTCCAGGGTGCTGAGTTGGGTCGCTCGCTATCGCGGCGTTCAATTGTTCGCGGCGATATCCTCCATGCTGATGATCTGCAATTGTCCGAACCTATTGTGCATCGGGCTGTCCGTAGGAAACTCGTCTTTTGTTTTGGACAAGATCTGAAATCGCGGGCCGGTTTCGTCCGCGATCACATGATTGACGTCCACCGGACGGCCGCTGCCGCACACGTAGCGGATGATCTCGACGATCGTCTCGCCTTCGGCGTCGACATCGGCGGCACGCATCACGAGGTCGGGAAACCCCATGACTTGCATCCCCATCGTGTAGACTTCCTGCCGGCTGCGGATGATCGAGGCGAACGCATAGCTGATCGCATCCGGCCCGCCGTCGTCCGTCATTTCGATCCAAGTCTGGCCTCCGTGAGCCAGGGCGCTGTTGTCGATGAACACCCCCGCCCCGCCGGCCCGCACGATGGCGGCGCCGGCCTGCATCATCGTCCGCGCCGATTCCAACGAACCGCCCGGACCATTCAACCCCACATTGACCGTGTAGCGGCCCACAACGGCCAGTTCGCTCTGCGTCGCGGGCCGGCGGCACGATGACTGGAAGATCCTTGGAAACTGCTCATCCGGCGGCATCGGCACGAACTCGATCGACGTCCCGTCCGACAGAAACAGGGCGTCGGGCGTCAAACGAAAGCCGTCCGGCAACTGATCCATCAGTTCACCCGGATGCCCCCAGGCACCGGGGATGCGCAGCGTGATCGACGGAGAGATTGCTCCGGTCATGGCGGATTCGCCTTGGTGGTGATGGGTTTTGTCATCAGAGTCGATTTCAGTGTGCCGAGAGATAAATGTACAGTCAATTCTCTTTGAGTACCGAATTGATCGGAAACAGAAATCTCGGGGTTGGATTGTCATGAACCATTTGTTCCATGCGCAGTCGTTTCTTGAACTTATGTCCGATGATGTCGTGAGTTCGACGGACGAAACCGCCTCATTTCGATTCGTCAGGCCATAAATTCACGCTTGCAGCACCGGGCGGTCCGTGCGACCATGAGAAAGTTCCCGCCTCGAACCAAATCCCGCCCGCCGCGTCCCGGACTAGGATTGACCGGTACATGACCGAAGGTTTGATTGTCGCACAAGCCGATTTCGACGAACTTTGTGCGCACATTCGCAAAGCGGGGTTCGTGGCATTTGATACGGAATTCGTCTCGGAATTCACGTACCGGCCGGAGTTGTGCCTGCTGCAATTCGCCACCAAGCAGAAGTGCGTCGCCGTCGATCCCTTCGAAGTCGCGAAGCTTGACGCCTGGTGGGACATCATGGCGGACGGCAAGACCGACATCCTCATTCACGGCGGCCGCGAAGAAGTCCGCTTCTGCCTGACGAACACCAGCAAGCCGCCGGGCAAACTCTGGGACGTGCAGATCGCCGAAGGACTCCGCGGCCGGAGCTTTCCGCTCGGTTATGAAGCGCTCGTCAAACGGGTGACCGGCAAATCGGCCCACGGACGCGAGACCCGCTCTGACTGGCGGCGCCGTCCGCTCACCGAGAAGCAGATTGCTTACGCTCTCGACGATGTCCGCCACATGCCGGAAATCTGGGAGCGGCAAAAAAAATCACTGAAAGAACTCAAGCGGCTGGAGTGGGTCGCGAGCGAATTCGAGCGGTTTATCGAAGAGGTTCGGGCCGAACGCTCGCCGGAAAGTTGGCAGCGTTTGTCAGGCCTGCATCGGCTGAAACCGAAAGAACTGTCTGTTGCGCGGGAAATCTGGCGCTGGCGCGAAGCCGAGGCCGAGGCCAAAAACCGCCCCGCGCGGAAGATTCTGCGGGACGATCTAATCATCGAGCTGGCCCGACGGCGGCCGGATTCCGTGGAAGATCTGCTCGCCGTTCGGGACATGAATCGCGCCGAATACAAAAAGGCGGCGTCGAACATTCTGAAGCACATCAACGCCGGTCTCGCGGTGCCGGACGACAAGCTGCCGACGCTGCCGAAACTGCCGGAAGACGACAAATCGCACGACGAACACGTGCTGGGGCAGTTGCTGGGCCTGGCGTTGGCGAATCGCTGCGCCGAATTGAACGTCGCGGTGCCGCTCGTGGGGAAATCGGCCGATTTGCGACACCTGGTCCGCTGGCACGTCTACGGCGAAAAGGCCGGCGACCCGCCGCGGCTGACACAGGGTTGGCGCGCCGAGGTCTGCGGCGACCTGCTGACCGATGTCCTCGACGGGAAGATTTCCCTGCGCGTCGCCGATCCGCAATCGGATCACCCGCTGAACTTCGAAAAGCGCCGCAGCCGGGAAGCAGCGGCCGACGCGGTCGCCAAGAAAGAGTGAAAAAAGAAGCCCAGGGATAGCAATCCCTGGGCTTCCATCACGTTTGACGAGAGAGAAGTGGCTTCCCTGCCGACAGACCGTCCTTGGTGAATCCAATCGCCGATGGGGAATCGGGGGAAAGGACCTGAGCGGATCTGTGCTTCTCTCTCGTCAAACGTGAATCTTGAATCGTGAATCGGGTGGGAACAACAAACCCCAACGGTCAATCGCTGAGCCCTCGGAACAACGGGCCGAAGTCCGGCATCTCCTGCTTGAGCGTTTCCAGCCACGCGGCCGGATTCCAGATTTCGACGCAGATGACGGCCCCGACGATCACCACGTCCTGATTCGAAGCGACACCGAGGAACTCGCGAAACCCTTCGGGGATCAGCAGCCGCGAGCGATTCGCGAGTTGCACCGATTCGAACCGCGTCGAGAGCAGCCGTCCCAGGCGCTGCACATCGCCCCAGCGCTGTTCCAGGCGGCCGGCCTGGATTTTCTGGCGGATAAGCGAGACTCCTTCGTCGAGGCGCCGCTGCCATTCTTGGGCGTGCCAGAGACTGACACAGCCAAACCGCTCCTTGGCAAGAATGGTACGGCCTTCCTCGTCCGTGATCGCCTGGGCGAACTCGGGGGTCAACGTGACGCGGAAGCGCTCGTCCAACGTGCGCCGCGTCTCGCCGGTAATGAAGAGGTCTGCCACCGCAGGTCACGCTCCAGAGGCCAATCAAGCCACATGAGTAGCTCGATCATATTGGGCGTGTTTCCCACATTCAACTGAATTTCAAAGATCATTTGGGCGTGAAACCCACAACGACAGCACAGTAGCGACGCTCGCTCGAATGATCAAATGATTTTTGCTCGATCTTTCGATTTTTCCGAAAATACTTCTCAGACAGAACGTGCCGAGACTCAGGCGGACTCCCACCAAACTGCACACCAAGTGTCGCTTCAGTCCCCGTGGTGACACCGCGGCGTGTTTCCCCGCGAATTTTGGTGTCGCCCCACAGGAACAGTTTGCCTCAGTGTTCATCTCTTGAGCGATGAACCGGCACGTTCGCTACATGGCGGCGGAGAGTTCTTGCCGCAGTTTTTCGCGCGCGCGGGTCAGCGTCGGGCCGATCGAGTTTTCCGGCACCTGGAGCGCTTCGCTGATTTCGCGATACGACTGGCCATCAACGTGATAGCGGCGGACGATCTCCGCCTCTTTCACCGTCAGACCGGACATCATCCGCTGCACGAGTTCCACATTTTCCAAACGAGCTTGTGGGCCCGCAGCGGAAGCAGCGATCTGGTCGAGCGGCACCTGCGCCCGCACGTGGCCCAAAGCTTCTGCATGACGTCGCTGGGAAATGCCGCGCACTGCCACACGACGCGCGATCACAGTGAGATAACTGGCCAGCGAACTCTGCCCGCGAAATCGGCGCAGCACGGCAAAGTCATCGGCCAGAATCGCCAGGAACATCTCCGCGCAGAGATCTTCCTGATCATCAGCAGAGAGAGAGACGCTGCGGGCGTGGGCCGTGTGCTGCAGCACATGCACAAACAGACCGAGATAGCGGTCGACGAAGTCCTTCCATGCCCCGGGTTCCTGCCCCAGGCAGCGCTTCAGCAAACCGCGATCGATCTCGGTCGGAGTCAAACCATGTTCCCTGGTTCGTATCGATCCGCCGGCAAATCATCCTGCCAGCTGCAATTTTCTCTAGTTTACGCGGGCCAGCCAGTTCAGGCAATATCCGTCCACGGTGGGTACCCGGCTTGCAAGACCGTGAGATTCTTGGATGCGGGAAATCGAAACACTGTTGCTTGACGGACTTGCGCATGCCGACTACCATCCTAACGCCGTCGGGAAAAAATCGCGGGGACAGGCCCCGCGGACGGGCTGGTCAGGAGTGTTGGCCCCGCCAAAGGGCGGTCGTATCGAGGGAATTGTGCCATGACGCATGTGGTTGCGGAACCGTGCTTTAACTGCAAGTACACCGACTGTGTGACGGTTTGCCCCGTCGAGTGCTTCTACGAGGGCGAAGCCATGCTGTTCATCCACCCGGATGAATGCATCGACTGCGAAGCCTGCGTTCCGGAATGCCCCCCGGCGGCGATCTTCCACGAAGACAACCTGCCGGCACAGTGGGCCGACTACAAGGCTCTCAACGCCGAAATGTCGCCCGGCTGCCCGAACATCACCGAGCGCAAAGACCCGATGGGTCCCCCGCTCAAGCACTAATTTCAAAGCCGCGGATGGCATCCGCGGTCTTCTGAACGACGCCGTCGAATGAAGAAAAAGCCGCGGTTGCCAACCGCGGCTTTGTGAACGACTCAATATCGCGGGATGGTCGCGTCGATCTCCGTCGACCACTGATCGATGCCGCCAGCCATGCTGGCGGCTTTCTCGAATCCCTGCTGTCTCAGCCAACGCGCCACGCGCAGGCTTCGGCCGCCGTGATGGCAATGGACGATGACTTCCCGTCCGCGGTGCTCTTCCAATTCGCCGACGCGCTCCGCCAGTTGGCTCATCGGAATCAGCGTCGTCCCTTCGATCTTGGCAACGGCCGATTCATCCGGCTCGCGGCAATCAAGAAACAAAAAGTCGCCACCGGCTTGCTTGGCTTGCACGTCGCGGCAGGTGATTTCGATGGGGAAGACGTCGGGCATTAGTAGACCTCATTGAGACGAGCAATGGCTAAAATATCAGGCCATCAAACTGACCGAATCGACGCAGGCGGTCAACGATGACGCAGCAGATTCTTTCCCCTCGCGAACCGAATCTCACTTCCTTATGATTGATGTTCGACAGAATACTCCTGCGAGGGCTTAGCGATGCTGCGTTCTCTCTCGATGATCCGCTATGGACTCGTGTTGGGGCTGGCGCTGCTGTCGCATCCACTGCTCGCTCAATCCGACGAGGCCAAGCCGAAAGCGAAAGCCTCCAAAGCGGCGAGCAAGTCGAAGTCCGCGGCGCGCACGAAGAGCCCCAAAGCCGGCAAAAGAAACGCCGAGAAAGAACTCGGGCCGAGCGTACGCCATTACGCCAGCGACAATTTCCTCGTCTATACCGATCTGCCGGAGGAGGAAGCCCAAGACTTGATGGAACGGCTGGAGACGATGCTCAAGCTCATCTCCACCTATTGGGCCAAGCCGAATGCCCGCATGATCGAGATGTACGTCGTCAAGAACCTCAACGTCTGGCCGCAGGGAGTGATTCCGCAGGAAGGATTAGACCACATCACCACGGGGGGCGGCGTGACGATGAGCCAGACGTCGGGCATCGTCAATCGCCTCACGGGAGAAACGGCCATCACCAACGCGGAGGCCGTGGTCTACGCCATCGCCGATCGCGGCACGCCGCAGCACGAGGCCGTCCACGCTTACTGCACCCAGACGTTCGGCCGCACCGGCCCGACGTGGTACGCCGAGGGAATGGCCGAGATGGGCCAGTACTGGCAGGACAAAGACCCGAGTGTGAACTGCCACGAAGTCGTCGTCCAATATCTGAAATCGCAACAGCCGAAAGAGCTGACGGAGATCACCGCGACGAACCAGCGGACTGGAGACAGTTGGCAGAACTACGCCTGGCGCTGGGCGCTGTGCCATCTGCTGGCGAACAATCCGAACTACGCGCCGCGTTTCCGCCCGCTGGGACTTGCGCTGCTCACCGACCAGAAGACGAGCTTCGAAGCCGTCTACGGAGCGATGGCGAAGGAGATCACGTTCGAGTACGAGTTCTTCCTCAAGCACTTCGATCGGGGTTATCGGGCCGATTTGTGCGGGTGGGACTGGAAGACGAAATTCACGGCGCTCCGCGGCACAGCGACGGTGCAGAACAAGATCGACGCCGCCCGCGGCTGGCAACCGTCGCGGCTCTCGGTGAAAGACGGCGCGAAGTACGCCTTCGCCGTCGCCGGCACCTGGAAACTTGCGAAAGAAGGCGACGATGTCGGCCCTAGCGGCAATGACAAGGGGGATGGCAAGCTCATCGGCATTCTCTTCGACGACTATCAGCTTTCCGAGCCGTTCGACCTCGGCGATGGCGGCGAATGGACGGCCCCGCAAGACGGCAAGCTCTTTCTCCGCTGCCGCGACAACTGGTGCGACCTGGCCGACAACAAAGGCAGCCTGACCGTCAAATGGAAGCTGGCGGAGTGAGCATAGAGCGAATTTGCGCTCCGCGACGTCTGAGAATACTTCCGCGAGCTCAAAAAGGGGGGGCGATTTTCGTCGTTTTGGATGATCTTTGGCGCTTCGCGCGTGGACCGTCGGGTGAAATTTGAGGGGAAAAGTGGCACTTCGGCGTTGTTGACGATTGACGCGCTGTGCGCGATCGAATGTTGTTTCAGTGCAATCTCGTGGCCGCTGCGTGGTTGCTGGATGCGCGCAGCTGACGCTCGGATGTCGCTCGGCGTCGCTCCGCGAATAGCCAAACATGCCTCGAGGCCGCTTTTCACCACTTTGCGTAATCCAGGCAGCTTGGGTTTGTTCATAAAGCCCATTTCAGGGCTTGTTCTGCGACAAGTTGTTGAAAAAAGGTGGCGTATTGCGGCTCGCCAGCTCTACGTCCGCGGCATATGCGACAAGCTCACGCGGAAACAAGTCCCCTGTCCCGGCTGGCTGTCGCACACGATGCGGGCGTTAAGCGATGCGGCGAGGCGTTGCGCCAGTGCGAGGCCAAGGCCGGTGCCCGGAGCGCCGGAGTGGCGGGCTTGGCGGGTGCGGAAGAACGGCTCGAAGATAGCGGCCTGATCTTCGGGAGCGATGCCGATGCCGCGATCGACGACGTCAATCACGGAATCGCCGTCCTGCCGCGCCCCCCGGACATCGATCCGCGTTCCAAGCTGGCTGTAATTGATTGCGTTGGAGACCAGCACGTCGAGAAGTTGCGATAACAAGTCGGGCGACGTCCGGCACATCACGCCCGGCTCTCCGCTGACGTGCAAGTCGCCGCTGCGGTCCGAGGTGTTCCACTTCCGCCGATATTCCTCCAGCCAGGCCGCAAGGTCGATCGTCTGCGTATCGGGCGTCGGTTGCTCGCCGGCGGGACGGGCCAAATGAAGGAGCGTCTCGACCGTGCGGCCGAGTTGTCGAACTTCGTCGCGCATCACGCCGAGCGTCGCTTGATAGTCCTCAGCGGAGCGCGGCCGGCGGAGCGCGACATCGATTTGCCCCTGCAACACGGTCAGCGGAGTCCGCAATTGATGCGCGGCGTCGCCCGCGAACCGCCGTTGCCGCTCCAGCGCGAGAAAAATTTCATCGAGCAACGCGTTAAAGGCGTTTCCCAGCGTTTCGAGTTCATCACCGGTGGCGGGCACGCGCAACCGCGCGTCCGTGTCATCGGCTCGTAGATGCTGCAGGTCGCGGGCCATTTCGTGGACAGGCGCAATCGCACGGTCGCAGAATTTCCGCCCGACAATCGCCGCCAAGAGCCAGCAAATCGATGGCAGTGCGATCAGTGCGAGGGCGAGCCGGTTCAACGTCTGCCGCAGCGTCGCTTCGTTGCGGGCGACGAGCACGGTCAAGCGCTGATGTTCGAGCGGCGAACGCTCTGCTTCGGACTTGGGATCCGGCGCGGCGAGTTCCTGCTTCAGCACGCGCCAGCCGGCCGAATCCGTCGCAGCGGAATCCACGCGCAGCCATGCCGACAGCAATTCGGCGCTACGATCCGTCGTTGCAAAATTGCGAGACTGATCGATGACTCGCCCTTGCTCGTTGACGACGATCCACCGCAAGTCCTCGGCGTCGCGGCCCGAACCAAGCGTCACCGTGTGATCGGACGGCTCCCATTTCACGTCGTCGTCTTCCACTTCGACGGCGGCGACCAGCGTCTGCAACGCCGCGTGCAACTGTTCCTGGAAGCGATCATGCAAATAATCGCGGGCGACGGCGTAGATCAACAGCGAGTTGCCGAGCAGGATGACGGCGAGCGCGGCGAGAAAGAAGACGGAGACGCGGGCGGAAAGGGTCATGCGTCGATTCCGTCCTCGCGGGAGTCGAGCAAGTAGCCCATTCCGCGCCGGGTCTGTATGACGCGCGGGCCGTGCTGTTCGAGCTTTCTGCGTAGCTCTTTGACGTGGACTTCGAGCGTATTCGAGAAGCCGTCGAAGTTCTCGTCCCAGACCGATTCGTAGATGCGGGTGCGGGTAAGAACTTTGTGCGGATGCCGCAGAAAGAACGTCAGGAGCGCGAGCTCCTTGTTCGTGAGATCGAGCGGCTGGCCGTTTCGCGTGGCCCGCTGTGCGGCA
>CAZDGB010000235.1:0-12086 GCA_964504645.1 uncultured Planctomycetaceae bacterium
CCCGGCCCCTCTCCCGCCAGGGGAGAGGGGAGAAAGAAAAAACGCTCTCCTGCACCGTCCTGTTCTGGGCGAGTTTTTGCACTTGCTGAGTGAGTGCTCTACACTGTCTGCATGCAAAATTTCTGGATCATCAGCGCCGTTCTGTTGTTGCTCGCGCTGGGCGTGACAGCGGTTGCGTGGATGCAGCGGTGGGAGCGGCGGCAGATTCGCCGGGCGATTCAATCGTTTCGGCTGCGGCGCGAGCCGTTGGAGGCCCGGTTTCTCGATCTGGCCCGGACGCTCGGCAAGCCGCGCGGTTTGCGCTGGGTCGACTGCGACTGGCTCGACTCGGTGACATTCGCCCGCGACAAAACGAACGGGCTGATCACGGCGTTCGCCGGCATCAATATTCGCTTCGAAGCGATCGAAGGGGGCGACATGGAAGATGTCGCCGCCGTCGGCACGGTACGCGACGCGGTGGCGTTATTCCACTATCAGTCCGGCGCGTGGGGCACCGGCGGCCGGGCGCTGTTCAACATGAACCCCGACGACGCCGTGAGCCGGCTCGTGCATCAGTATGAACCGTTGTCGGTGGAGTTGTCGGTCGGGGGTGGCGGGTTGTAGGTTGTAGACGACGCCCGCTCCCAACCTCCAACCCACCACCCGCCATGCCCCGCGACTTCTGGAACTTCTATTCCGCCGGACGGATCGTGTTCGGCTCCGGCGCGGCGGCGCGGCTCGGGACGTTGCTGCAGCCGTGGAACGTGCGGCGCGTCCTCGTCGTCTCCGACCGAATTCTGGAGCGGACGGGGATCGTCGATCAGGTGGTCTCTCCGCTGAACGACGCGAAATTCCAGGTCGCGACGTTTCTCAACGGCGAACCGGAGCCGAGTTTCGCCACGGCGGAGAATGCGATCGACGTGGCCACGAGCGCCCGGCCCGACGCCGTGATCGGCGTCGGCGGCGGCAGCAACATGGACCTGGCGAAGATCGTCGCTGCCGCGCTGCCGAACGGCGGACTGTTCCGCGAGTACGCCGGCTACAATCGGTTTCCGCAACCGCCGTTGCCGCTGGCGTGTCTGCCGACCACGGCCGGCACCGGCAGTGAAGTGTCGCATGCCGCGGTCCTTACCGATACCGACAATCACATCAAGGTCAGCTTCCAAAGCCAATCGCTCCGGCCGGGGTTGGCGCTCGTCGATCCTAAACTGACGCTGAGTTGTCCCGCGAAGCCGACCGCCGACAGCGGCATCGACGCGCTCACGCATGCTATCGAAGCCTACACATGCGTCGATTACGACAAGCTGGCGGTGCCGGCGGAGGAACCGTTTCCTTACGACGGCAAGAACCCCTTGGGGGACTGCATCGCCGAGCGCGCGATCGAGTTGATCGGAAGGCATCTCGCGACGGCGGTGAAGGAACCGCAGAATCTCGCAGCGAGGGAAGGGATGGCGCTTGCCGCGACCTTGGCCGGGCTGGCCTTCTCCAACTGCGCGGTGGCGGCAGTCCATGCGTTGGAATATCCGATCGGCGGCACGCTGCACTGCTCGCATGGCGCGGGCAACGGGCTCTTGCTCCCCTACGTGATGCGCTTCAATCTCCCCGTTCGGCGGCGCGAATTCGCCCGCATCGCCCAATTGCTGGGACAGGACGTTCAGGGAATGAGCGAGGCGGCGGCCGCGGAACGGGCCATTGTCGCCGTCGAAGACTTGCGATCCGCCATCGGCATTCCTGCGCGGATCCGCGACTTGGGCGGCACGCTGGAACAGCTCCCCGACTTTGCCCGCAAGGCGTTCCAGATCAAGCGGCTGATGCTTCTCAACGGCCGCACGCCGACGGAAGAAGACCTGCTGCGAATTCTGAAGGCGGCGTTCTGAGACTGGTCGCGGCGCATCAATCCGCGGCGAAGTACGCCTTCAGTTCCCGCATCACCTGGTGCGCGCGATCCAAAAAGACCTCGCGGTTGCGGATGCGGCTTTCCGGCTTGATCGTCGTGTGAATGTTGACGCGCGGCGTGCCGCGGCCGCCGGCCGCCACGATTCGTTCGCCGAACGAGAGTTCCACGCGGACCGGTTGCCGGCGGCGGGTTGAACCCCAGAACGGCCAGAAGCCGGCCGATCCCAGGCGGAGGGAAACCTTGTGCGGCGTGACGTCGAGAATCACGCCGTAATGATCGTTGACGAAGCCGCCGAGTTTGTAGATCACGGTATCGGCGGCCGTGATGGCGCAGAACGTGTTGACGTACAGGAACGGGTCGAGATTCGAGATCGGTTTCAACGATTCGAAATCGGACTGCAACGCCGCCGCTGTGAGCGATGTGGTGCGGTTGCGGCCCTGTTCCTTCGAGGAATAGAGGGCCTTGTCGGCCCGGCGCAGCACGCTTTCCACGGAATCGCCCGATTCGATCTCGGTGACTCCGAACGACGCCGTGACATGCAGATTGGGTTGCCGGGCGATCTTGAGCCGCGTAATGGCCTGCCGCAGCCGTTCGGCGCGCCGCGTGGCGGTGTCGAGATCGGTGGCGGGGCACAGGATGACGAACTCTTCGCCGCCGTAGCGGCCGATGACTTCGCCGGAATAGGTCTCGTGCTGCAGGAGGTGGGCCAGTTCGATGAGGACCTTGTCGCCGACCGTGTGGCCGTAGGTGTCGTTCACCTGCTTGAAGTGATCGCAATCGACGAAGATCACGCTGTAAGTCTGATCGGGCTGATGATGGAACTGCCGGACCATCGCCGTGAGTTGCGTTTCCAGTTCGCCGCGATTGGCGACCGACGTGAGGGCGTCGCGCGAGGCAGCGAGCTGCAATTCGCGGAATTCCTGCGGCCGTTTGCCGCCGCTGCGGGTGAAATCGCGGACGATTTCCACCGCGCCGTGATAGTGGCCCCGCTCGTCGATCAACGGGATCGACTGAATCTCGACTTGCAGCATGCGGCCGTCGACGCGCGGCAGTTGCGCGGTGAGCGTGACGGGCGCTCCCTCCTGGACCGCCTGCTGCAGCGGGCACTCATCCAGCGGCAACTGGTGGCCGTCCTGTCCCGTGTATTCCAGCACGTTGGCAGACCACGGGCGTCCGAGCCGATCCGCCGAACGCCGGCCCGTCAATTTTTCCAGTCCGTAATTCCACGTGATCACGCGATGATCGGCGTCGACGATCTGGAAACCGTCGTACAGGCTTTCCAGCATGTAGAGGTACGCGAAGATCCGGCTGAGCGATTCGGCCTCGCGGGCCTCGTTCGGTCCGGCCGGCCCGCCGAGAATCGCTTCGTCGTGATACTCGCCGCTGAACGCCGAGCCGGTCTGCTGCACGCGGCGGGTGAGCGCCTGGACGACGTTGCCGTCGAATTGCGTGCCGGACGAGTCCGTCAAGACGTTCAGAATTTCCTCATGCGATTTGGCTTTGCGATAGACGTGTTCGCTGGAGAGCGATTCGTAAGCGTCGGCGACGGCGAGGATGCGGGCGCCGATGTGCGTGTTCTTGAAACCTTCCGTCGTGCAGGTCATCGCGGTCTGCGATTGGGCGACAATGTCCAGGACTTCGTGATCGACGGAGCATGCCTGCAACACGTCCAGGCCGACGCTGTAATGCAGGGCCATCAGCTCCATCTCGTCGGGGCTGAGCTTCGCCGGCTTGAACAGAATGCTGTCGGGGACGGCGATCTTGCCGATATCGTGCAGGAGCGCGGCGACTTCCAGCACCTGCAAGTGCCGGCCTTCCCAGCCGAGCTGCTGCGCCAGTCCCAATGCCAGGTGCGCGACGCGCCGGCCATGCTGGACGGTTGCGGGATCGCGGAACTGCAGCGCCGTGACGAGGCTCCGCAGCACGCGGCGGCTGATGATGCTGTTGAGATTGGCGTCCGACGGGCCTTTCGCCCCGTCCGAAATCGCAATCCGCGAGACGGCGAACAACCCGAGCAGCGCCCGGGAGGAATCGAGAATCGACACGGTGCTCGGCTTGCGGGGCGCCGGCAACAGATCGTCATTCACCAGACGGGCGGCGAGCAGACTCATGATTCGGTTCACTCGGTGTGCGGGGACGGCTCTGGAGCGAGCGGGCGTTGCACTTCGGCAACACTGCGCAAACCTAGCTTGGTGATCCGCAGAGTCAAATCGGCAAACGAAGACTTTGATGCCGCGCAAACCAGTCGTGCCGGTCGTGCCGTTGTTGACGCCAGGCGAGGGGCGCGGCGTCAGCCCGCCGTGCGAGGGATCACGGACTTACGACTGCCCCAACTCCCGCGAGCGTTCCGTCGCGGCCTGGACCGCGTCCATCAATGCGCCGCGCACGCCGTGCTGCTCCAACGCGTGCAGGCCGGCGATCGTCGTCCCGCCGGGACTGGCGACGGCGTCTTTCAATGCCCCGGGATGCTGGCCCGTGCGCAAGACCATCTCGGCAGCGCCGAGCACCGTCTGCGCTGCGAGTTGACTGGCGACGTCGCGCGGCAGGCCCATCCGCACGCCGCCGTCGCTGAGGGCTTCGATCATCAGATAGACGTACGCCGGCCCGCTGCCCGACAAACCGGTGACCGCGTTCAAGAGCGGTTCGGAAACCGCCAGCGCAATGCCGACCGTGCTCAGGAGCTGCTCGACAAGTTTGCCGTCCGCCGGCGTGGCGCGCGTGCCGAGCGCAAACGCGCTGGCGCCGCGGCCGATGAGGCTAGGCGTGTTCGGCATCACGCGGACGACGCGCGACTTCGGTCCCAGCCCGGCTTCCAGTGTCGCCAGCGGAACCCCCGCGGCAATCGAGATGAAGAGGTGCTTCTCCTGCACGGATCGCGCGGCTTCGGCGAGCAGTCCGCTCATGTGCTGCGGCTTCACGGCGAGAAACACGACATCGGCGACGCTAAGCACCTCACCGACCGATTTCGCTGCGCGGCCGCCGGTCTGCTCGTGGAACCGGTTCGCCGCGGCGGGCAACACATCGCAAGCCACGAGCCGCTCCGCCGTGACTTGCTGCGCAGCGAGAAAGCCTTTTGCCAGCGCCGTCGCCATCTGCCCGGCGCCGAGGAAGCCGACGGTGAATTCGGTCATGACGAAGTCTCGTGAGGGGGAAGTTTCCACCTGGAATGGGTGGCACGCCCAGAGTCTTCGATGGGCGTGGCAAGCCGGCAAACGAACCACGCCCTTCGCCAAGCCTCAGGGCGTGCCACCCCGTTTTATGCCGCGATCAGAACACGATATGCGTTGAATATGCCACACGCGGAAAGCATGTTCCACGAGAAAATCACACGGCCCGGATGACGGCCGCGGCGCTTTGACCCATGCGGGTGCGGTTGACGCTGATCGCGGTCCGGTTGGTCATGGTCATCGGCTCGTCGTGCACGATGTTCAGCCGGCAGAGCGGATCGGGCGTGCGATAGTTCACGGTGATCGGCAACTGGCCGTGCCGCATCGCCAGCAGGCTGCCGGCCAGTTCCACGGCGCCGGCGCCGGCGTCGAAGTGGCCGAAGTAGCTCTTCAGGGCCGTCACGGGAATCGCTTCGCCGACCGTTCCCAGCGCGGTGTGATAGGCCCGCGCTTCGGCCAGATCGTCGCGCTGCGTTCCTTTGCCGTGGGCGTTGATGTGGCCCAGATCGTTGGGCGTCAGTTCCGATTGGCGCAACGCAGATTGAATGGCCCGCGCCAGGCCGATGCCGCCGGCGCGATTCGCCGGGTCGCGCCCATCGCAGCCGGCTCCCACGCCGAGAACTTCGCAGTAAATCGGAGCCCCGCGCCGGACCGCGTGTTCCCAGCTTTCGAGCACGAATGCCGCGGCTCCTTCACCGACGACCGTGCCGTCCCGATTTTTGTCGAACGGCCGGCAGGAATGCGTCGGATCATCGCCGCGCGACAGGCCTTCGTACAGATTCAACCGCGTGATTTCGAGCGGTTGAATGTAGGAGCTGCAGGCGCCGACGATCATCGCATCGGCCGCGCCGCGCTGAATGATCCGCATCGCTTCCGCGAGCGCCAGCAAGGCCGACGATTCGCAACTGGTGATCGTATTGTTCGGACCGCGGGCGTCGTGTTCGATCGCCACGTGGCACGCCGGCATGTTCGGGAGTTGCTTGAGCAGCCACAGGGGACAGATCTGCCCCATGCTGTCTTCGCCCCAGCGGGTGAATTCGCGGCCCGCTTCGGCATCGGCCAGCGTCCGGGCGGCGTCGGCCAGTTCCATCGGCGACGTCGAAATATGGCCGGCGCCGAATTCCACCCCGAAGCGCTCGGGATCGATCAAGCCGCGGACCAGGCCCGATTCCTTCACCGCCATCGACGCGGCAGCGACGCCCAGTTGGATGTCCCGCGACATCACCTTGATGTATTTTTTGTTGTAGATGTATTCGACGGGGTCGAAATCGTGGATTTCCGCGGCGAGTTTCGAGGGGAGGTCGGTCGTCGGGAAAGCGGAGAGTCCCGAGATGCCGGTGCGCCCGGCGATCAGGTTGCGCCAGAACGCATCGGTGCCGATCCCGATCGGGGAAACGACGCCGATGCCTGTGACTACCACGCGCGGTAAAACGGTCTGAGCCGTCATAGCCGGACCTTGGTTCCCAACCCACCCGGGCGATCCTGCCCGCGAGAGCGAATTTCAACGTCCTGAACGTCCTTGATCTCCCGCCACCGGAGCAGCGAGTGAGACGTAATCTTGTGCGGGAAAATATGTTAAAGACCGCCGCCGACCGAAAAGTCCGCCCGCGCGACGATCCATCCCAATTAATATCGGCGACCGAGGTTGTCTAATTCCACTGGCATTGCGCCAGCCCCGTCTGGCTGTCGGTCGTCCGTTCGACCGCGACAAGCCGCGGAGTCGGTCCCTGAAAAACACCCCAGAAAATCGAACAAAATCTCAATGGAAAGCGATTTCGCTTCCCTTCCCCCAGCAGAACATTCGCCCTCAGCGTTGGGACCCAATCCAATGTGAGGACCAATTCGCAAATTACAGCCGCCGGCGACAATTTTGTCAAGGATAGACGTTGGGGCTCTGGCCCTCGCTTGACAATTGGTAGAAACAAGTTTGCCCAGTCCATAAGCATTTTGTTTCAGCTTTGGAGCATATGGTCCGACAAATCGTCGCTTCGAGTTGTCATTCTTACAGTTCCTTAAGCCACTTCGTGAAGTCCAGCTCTCGGCGGAGACCTGTAGATTGACCCTAAATGTATGTCGAAATTGAACTTGCTCGAAATCGAGCAAAAAAATACTATCCCGCTGGGACGGTCCGCTTTCTGATACATTGCAAGAACGGCCAGACATGTTTCGCTGGGCCGCTGGAATTCTGCGCCGCGCAACCGGAGCCATTTTGCTGCTCCTGTTGCTGATTTTCGGCGCGGAAATCGGCTTGCGGCTGCAAGAGCTACGGACGGCTCGCCGCGGTCCCGCGCGATCGAACAGCTTGCCGGAAGACGCCGTCACCGTGCCGAGCTGGACGGCGTACCAGGAACTGCGGCCCGTCACGAAGATTGCCATCGCGGACCGGCAAGGCGCCGGCTCGTACGACCTCCGCATCAACAGCTACGGCCTGCGCGGACCCGAGGTCGACGTCCCCAAGCCACAGAGCGTATACCGCGTGTTGTGTCTCGGCGACGAGCTCGTGCTGGGAGCGGCGATCGATGAACAGCGGCACTTCTGTGCGCAGCTTCAAGAGCATTTGCAGCGGCAGACCAAATTGCAGGTCGAAGTCTGGAACGCCGGCGTGCCGAGCGCTTGTCCGCTGACGGAGTATCTGCTGCTGTCGCATCGCTTGTCGCCGCTGCAGCCCGACTTAGTGCTGGTCGTCGTCCAAGAATCCGATCTCGCCGACGATCAGGCCTCCCGGCGCACGACGCGGAACGATCGCGATGGCGTTCCCCTTTCGTGCCGGCATCCGTCGCTCGGGCGCCCGCCGCGCACCGATCCGCTGACGGCATGGAGAGAGGAATTCCGCTTGATCGACGTCGGATTGCGCTCCGCGGGCTGCGCGTGGAAGCGTAAGACAGATGAGGACCATGCCAGCGGAGAATCGCGACAGATGATCGACCTCTCGCGCCTGCGGCAAGATCGCGCGGCCATCGAACGGACGCTCCAACCACTCGTCCCGCTCGCGGCGTGGTGCCGGCATTCCTACGCGTCGCTGTGCGTGTGCGAAGTTCGCGGCCAAACGCCCGCGATGCCTGCCGGTGCGACGTCCCTGTTCATGTCGACTTTGAAAGATCTCGCCGCCGCGCAGCGCTTTGCCTTTTGCGAATTCGCGCCTACAGTTCCCGAGGAGCAGTCCGCGCGGCGGCGGGGGTGGTCCGCCGACGCGCATCGCGAATTCGCCGACCGCCTGGGACCGCGCATCGTGAAGGAAATCGCCGGTCCGTGGAGCAGTCCCTACTTCCGCGCTCCGGAATCGTCCGTCACACCCGCTTCTTTCGAACGGAGGCCAAATGCCACGCCCCTCATGAGATTGAACGAGCCCACGCCGCGACGCTGACTTTCGATGACGCGCCCCCATCGAACGAGAAAGAACTCCATGAGCGACTCCCTGGCCACCGCCCGCTATTACTTCGATCACGCCGCCGAGATTCTCGGCCTTTCCTCCAACATGCGCATCCTTCTGCTCACGCCGAAGCGGGAGATGAAAGTCCAAGTCGCCATCGAACGCGACAACGGCGAGATCGCCACGTTCATCGGTTATCGCGTGCAGCACGACGGCTCGCGCGGGCCGATGAAAGGGGGCCTGCGGTTCCATCCCGAAGTCGACGCCGAGGAAGTCCTCACGCTCGCCACGCTCATGACCTGGAAGACGGCCGTCGTCAACCTGCCGTACGGCGGTGCGAAAGGGGGCATCGGCGTCGATACGAAAACGCTCAGCCCCGGCGAACTCGAACGCATCACGCGGAAGTTCGTCGATGAGATCCACGACATGGTCGGTCCCGACAAGGACATCCCCGCGCCCGACATGGGAACCAACGCGCAAGTGATGGCCTGGTTCGCAAACCAGTATCAAAAGTTCTACGGACATCAACCCGCGTGCGTCACCGGTAAGCCGGTCGAACTGCACGGCTCCGAAGGACGCGAAGAAGCGACCGGCCGCGGCGTCGTCTCCGTCACCGAGGCCCTCTATCAACGCTTGAAAAAGCCGCTCGCCGGCGCGACCGTCGCGCTGCAGGGCTTCGGCAACGTCGGCAGCTTCGCCGCGCAGTTCCTCGTCGAGAAGGGCGCGAGAGTCCTCGGCATCAGCGACATGTCGGGCGGCGTGTGGAACCCCGAAGGACTCGACATCGCGTCGCTGCTCGTCTACGCGAAAGAGAAAGGGGGCGTCGCCGGTTTCCCCGGCACCGATCCGATCTCGAGCGCCGAACTCTTCGCCGCGAACGTCGACATTCTCATTCCCGCCGCGCTGGGCGGCGTGCTGCATCAAGAGAACGCCGGCCACGTACGGGCGAAGTACATCATCGAAGCCGCGAACAACCCGACGCGTCCCGAAGCCGACGAGATCTTCCACAAGAAAGGGATCCTCGTCGTGCCCGACATTCTGGCCAACGCCGGCGGCGTGACGGTCAGCTACTTCGAATGGGTGCAGAACCGGCAGCACTTCAAGTGGGACTTGTCGCGCGTGCGGAGCGAACTCGACAAGATCATGCTCGACAGCTTCGACCGCGTGTGGAGCATCGCCGCGGAAAAGAAAGTCCCGCTGCGGACGGCGGCGTACATCCTCGGCATCGGCCGCGTCGGCCGTGCGACGGTCCTGGGGGGCATCTAGCGCGGCGACTTCGCAGAGCCATCCAGCAACTACCGCAGGCCGCAGTTTTACTCGGTGCGTTTCGCGCTGCGTGTCGACACGACGAGAGCCGGTTTCGCATCCGTGTACTGCACGTTCGAGTTCGACGGAAGAACCTGGACGATCTCCATTCGCTTCGCCGGACCACGATCGTGCCAGGAAGCGACGATCTTTGTCTCGGAGGGCGTGTACCATTTGCCGCGAATCTCCAACCGTCGTTTGGGAACAGCGCGGTTCGCGAGAGATGCCTCCTGGAACATCGCCAAGCGAGGATCCCGGCGCGCCACGGCGGCCTTTCGTTCGGCGTCCAGCAGAGAGTGCGCCGATCTACGATTCACTCGAACCGCCGGCTTAGACGTCGAGACGAACTTCGAGAAGGCGGAATCTCCGCCCTCCCGCGTCGCGTCGTAGTCTTCGTGAGATAGGCCGGCGGTGAGCGCGGAACGGCACTCGCATTTCAATTGCGCCCGCATCACGGGAAGGTAGTCCGACGAACCGGGCGGCTGCCGCGCGATCTCGAAATATCCGCAATGGCCTCGCTTGGAAATTCTCCAATAGGACTTGCTCTTCGGTTCGAGGAAATAAAGATACGCAGGATTGGGCCCGTTCAGCCATTCTTCGAGATCGAACAGCATATAGTCGGTTCCATCCCAGATCGATCCGTGCCCGGTGCGCGGCTGATTTTGAACGGCCGGATCGATCGTGATATTCCCGTAAGGTCCGTAATAGAAAGCGCGACAGCCCGGCGGGCATTCGTGTGCGGGGTGGCATCTCTCATGGCCGACGTGCGCGACCGGGTAGCTGGGAGTGTAAGAAGCAACGTGAAAGGGGCCGCCGCAGTGATGGTGATGGTGTCCGTGCCAGTTACAATGCCAATGGCAGTGCCAATGGCAATGCCAGTGACAATGATGATGGTGATAGTAAGGCTGGCAATAGTTTGGCCAGTAATCACAATGGGCTTGCGCCTCCACTGCAGGCATTGTTAAAAGCATCGCAGTCATCGTCATAACAAGTCGCATGCACAGGTCTCCTCAGATGTGGTTCATTGCTGGCTGCTAGTCGTATTTCCCGCCTTCACTCTCTGCGCCGTGCGATGTTTATGAGCAAGTCTAGAAAGCGGAGTGTGGTGGCAATCGTAGACAGATGTGCCATGCAAAGATGCGGCTACCGAACCTGTGATACAAGGAGTGATCCAAGCGAGAACACGGTCAAATCCGGGAGAACTCGAAGCTAGCTCACGGTCTCCCAATAAACCTGAATCCCATTCCCGTTCCCGTGGAATTTGATCAATTTCGCCTGGTGGCCGTGGTTCAGGGATTTGATTGTGGCTTGCAGGCGGCCTTTGGTCGTGACGCCTTTTTGGGGCGGAAGGGGGTCGTCGATGCAGGTCGGCCAGCCTTCTTCCTGGAAGGCTTGGAGGATCGTTTCCTGGTTCGGGGCCGGGACGCGGAAGTGTTTGATGAGCTGGGTTCCGTAACGCAGCTCGCGCCGGCGTTGGTCCCAGTTGGGTTTTGGAGAGTCCGTCAGCTCGAGGACGCTTTCCGCGTCCATTCGTTCAGCCTGGCTGGTGCGGCGATTGGGCCGGGGGCGCGAGCGTTTTCGATCGCGGGGCAGGATTTCCGTCAGACGAGCGGCGCCTGGTTGCGTGAGCATCAGTACGGTCGACCGCGGGAAATCGGTCGGCGTCAGGGTGCGAAACGATCGGAGTTTGTCGCCGGCGACGGTGATTTCGCAGCGATGTTCCGCGAGACCGGCAAGGACCAGCCAGCGCAAATCCGCCAGCGAGGCTCCTTTTCCCTGGAGTTCGCCGATCTCTACGGCGAATTGCCACGGATCGATGCCGGTCTCGTGCGCGTAGTGGAAGGCGGAAAGAAGCAGCCGACAGGCGGCGAAGATTTCTCGGCGCGGCAGCGTCGCCGACGGACTTGGACTTGGCGTGGCAGGGGGTTGCGACACGTCGTCGGTCTCGGTGGTCGATGGCGGAGAGGGCGAGACATTGCGGTCCCCCCGTAGACCCCACCGCATCCAGCGGTGGGGCGAGTGATCAATAACCTGCCGAGCGGTCGAACGCTTCAAAACCACTCGGGTGGGCTGTGAGACGATCCACAGTGATCAAAGGTGTAGTCGAGATTTCGGGGAGGAGGCGCGCCCGAATTTTGGGAGGATTTAAGGAATTGTGAGACTTTTCCACGGTTGGACCCGCGGCGGGCGAGAGCCGCTTGGGCGGGGACACGTCGGGCGGGCGCCGCGACGCTCGCCGGGGGCAAAAGAAAAGCGGCTGGCAGAAGCCAGCCGCGGCTTTATTGGTGAGGGCGATTCGTCGCGTGTTTTAGTTCTTGGAGAGACGGCGTCGCCGGGCACAGGCTAACAGGCCCCGGGCTCCCCATAC
>CAZDGB010000236.1:0-12068 GCA_964504645.1 uncultured Planctomycetaceae bacterium
AGTCCGACACGGTTGAAGGCGTTCTCCAGCGCCAGCACGCCCTGGACCTCATGCGCCTGAATCATCGCCGCCAGCACGTCGCGCATCGTTAGCGGAGATCGGCCTTCGGCGGCGGCGTTGCAGCTGAGGTAATCGGCGACGGCGAGAATCGCGCCGAGATTGTCCGACGGATGCCCCCATTCCGCGGCGAGCCAGGTGTCATTGAAATCAAGCCAGCGGACCATCGCCCCGATGCAGAACGCCGCCCGAACCGGATCAAGCTCGTCGCTCGTGCCAGGCACGCGCGCGCCGCGGCCGGGAAGCGTGGCGCCGGGCACGATCGGCCCGAGCAGCTTCGTGCACGCCGGGTACGACAGCGCCAGCAGCCCGCAGCCCAGCGTATCCATCAGGCAGTAACGAGCCGTGTCGAACGCCTCGGCGCTGGCGATCTTGTCGACCGCCAGCACGTAATCGGCAATCTGCCGCAACAACGCATCCGGCTCCGGCCGCACGGCACTAGTGAAATCGTGGGACATGGCGACAATTTTCAAACAGAAAGATAAAGACAGGTCCGCAGATTTCGCAGATAAATCAGAAGCAATTAAATTTGGCTTATGGATTTCTAATCTGCGGAAATCTGCGGACAACCTTTTCACCGCTGATCCATCGGCACGAAGGGGCGGTTCTCTGGGCCGATGTAGTTGGCGGCGGGGCGGATGATTTTGTTGTCGGCCCGCTGTTCCAGCGCGTGCGCGCCCCAGCCGGTGATGCGGGCCAGAACGAACAGCGGGGTGAACATCGCTGTCGGAATCCCCAGCCGGTGATACGCCACCGAACTGTACCAGTCGAGGTTGGCGAACATCTTCTTCTCGCGCATCAGTATCTGTTCGATGCGTTCGGCGACGTCGAACAGCCGCGGGTCGCCGGCCTCTTGCGAAAGTTGCCGGGCGATCTCCTTGATCACCTGGTTGCGCGGGTCGGAAATCGAATAGACCGGATGCCCGAAGCCGATGATGATCTCCTTCTGCGCGATCCGCGCGAGGATGTCGGCCTCGGCTTCGTCGGGCGTGGCATAGCGGTTCTGGATCACGAACGCGAATTCGTTGGCGCCCCCGTGCTTCGGCCCGCGGAGCGCCCCGATCGCGCCGGTGATCGCGGAATATAGGTCGGACCCGGTACCGGCGATCACGCGGGCTGTGAACGTCGAGGCGTTGAATTCATGCTCGGCGTAGAGAATCAGCGACGTCTGCATCGCCTGGACTTCGGACGGCGAGGGCGGCGCACCGCGCAGCAATTGCAGGAAATGTCCGCCGACTGAGTCTTCGTCGGACGACGTTTCGATCCGCCGCCCGTGCGTGGCGAAGTGGTACCAGTAGAGGAGCATCGAACCGAGCGACGCCAGCAGCCGGTCGAGGAGATCGCGCATCGCGGCGGGATGGTGATCGTCAGCTTCCGGCAACAGGCAACCCAGAACCGAGACGCCGGTGCGGAGCACGTCCATGGGATGCGCCGCGGGGGGAATTGTCTCCAGCGCCGCTCGCAGCGCCGCCGGCAGTTCCCGCAGCGGACGCAGCTTCCGCTTGTAGGCGGCGAGCTGCGGCTTGTTCGGCAGCGTGCCGTGAATCAGGAGATACGCGACTTCCTCGAACTCGCAGTGCGCGGCGAGATCGAGAATGTCGTAGCCGCGGTAATGCAGGTCGTTCCCCGTCTGTCCGACGGTGGAGAGCGCGGTATTCCCCGCGACGACGCCGGACAAGGCGACGGATTTCTTCGGCTTAACGGCGGCGGAATCGCTCATTCGGCGTCTTTCGAAAACAACTGATCGAGCTTCCGCTCGTAATCGAGATAGTTCAATACGTCGTACAGTTCGGCCCGGGTCTGCATCTGGTCGATCGCCGCTTGCTGCGATTTCTCCGAGCGGATCGTTTGGTAAACTCGTTCGGCGGCGCGGCTCATGGCGCGGAAGGCGCTCAGCGGATACAGCACGAGCCGCACGCCGCATTGGCCGAGTTCGTCGGCCGTGAACAGCGGCGTTTGGCCGAATTCCGTGATGTTGGCCAGCACCGGCACGGAGATCGCCGCGGTGAAGGCTCGATATTCGTCGAGCGTGGTCAGCGCCTCGGCGAAGATCAGATGCGCGCCGGCGGCGACGTACGCCGCGGCCCGGTCGATCGCGGCCTCGAGGCCTTCCATCGCATGGGCGTCGGTGCGGGCCATGATCACGAATTGATCGTCGGGACTGGCGTCGAGCGCCGCCTTCAAACGGTCGCACATCTCGTTCGTCGAGACGAGCGCCTTGCCGGGGCGATGCCCGCACCGCTTGGCTTGCACCTGGTCTTCGAGATGGCACCCCGCCGCGCCGGCCCGATGCAGTTCGCGCACCGTCCGGGCGATCTGGAATGCACCGCCCCAGCCGGTATCGGCGTCGACCAACAGCGGCAGCGGCGTCGCCTGCGTAATCCGGCGGACGTCTTCGCACACGTCGTTCAGCGTGGTGATGCCCAGATCCGGCAAACCGAACGACGCATTGGCCACGCCGGCTCCGGAGAGATACAGCGCCCGAAACCCGGCCTGCTCCGCGAGCAGCGCACAGTAGGCATTAATGGTCCCGACGACCTGCAACGGGCGCTCGGCATCGAGCGCCGCACGAAACCGCGCGCCGGGCGAACCAGTAGGCGACGAACTCGACATGCGGGCCCCGGGTGAAAACGGAAACAGCGAATCCGCGCACCATCATGCGCTCTGCGGTAAGACGGCGGCAACTCAGCGCCGGAAGCGACGACCACCGCTTCGAAGTTGTGCAGAAAAAGAGTTCATCCGCAGATTTCACAGATTCGCGCAGATTTCGGCAGATCGACTACGGCCAATTCATTTTTTGAGAGGCGAAACTTTTCTGACGCTCGAATTCCCTCTGCGAAAATCTGTGAAATCTGCGGATCGTTTCTGCTTGCCTTCAAAAACACAGACGCCGGGCGGGTGGCCCGGCGTCTGGAACGAGCATCATCGTTTACGGCATCCAACTTACTTGCGGAAATCGAGGCCGGGGTCGTGCTCCGGGCCGCCATACAGTTTGAAGTTGAAGCCGTCGTCGTTGAGGGTCACGAGTCCCGGCATCTGCGAGCCGTCGGCGCGGGTTAGCACGAGGATCGGCCCGTCGACGCCGAACTTGCCGTCGAATTCCTGGGCTTTCTTGTTCTTCGGCTCGAACTCCCAGGTGAACTTGTCGTCGTCGGTGAGGTTCAGCTTGAACGTCGTGCCGTCGTCGCGCTTGGCCGTCCAGTTGCCGACAATCTTCTTCGGGTCGACGTCGGGGAACTCCGGCGCCTTGTCATCGGCGGCGGGACTTTCGGCCGTCGGCGGTTCGCCGGCGGTCTGCTGTTCCTCTTCGCCGCCGAACACCTTGATCAGCCGCGCGGAAAGCTGGTCCGACGGTTGCAGCCGGACGATTTCCTTATATTGCTTCACCGCGGCTTCGTTGTGCTTCTGCGTCACGTAATGGTACGCCAGGACGAAGCGGCCCGCGGGATCATCCGGATTCGCACGCACGTATTGTTCGAGCGCCCGCACCTGTTGGGTGTAGACGTCGATGCTGGGATACATGCTGCTGAGCGTCGTCCAGTCCCAGCCGGGGCCGGCGGAGAGGACGGCGTACAGCGTGCCCGCCGCGGACTTGTAGTCCTTCTGTGCGAACTGGATGAGGGCCCGCAGTTCGTGCAGCGCAGCGTCGTTCGGCTGCTTCTCGAGCGCTTGGTCGAGCTCCTTCATCGCGCCATCGTAATCGCCTTCGTAGAACTTGTTCCGCGCCAGATCTGAATGCTCCAGGCTTTCCTGCAGTTCCGGGGGCATGGCCGGCGTCTGCGCGGCGACCGATTCGGTGGTTGCGGTCGCGGGGTCGGTCGCCGCGACGGACGTGTCCGCCGGCAGATCATACGATGTGCTCACCACCTGGATCGGCTGTGAGTAATCGTAATAGACGGGAGTCGTCACAGCCGGCTCAACGTAATACGGATTGGCATAACTCGCATAGCCGGAGTTATAGAAGATCGATCCCATCGACCAGGCGCCGAGGCCCCACGCGAGGGGCTGCGAATACCAGGGGCGATCCCAGTAACCGGTGTTGTAGCCGCTGGCGAAGCCGTTGGCATAGCCGTTCCACCAGCCGCCATTGCCCCAGCCGTTGCCGTTCCAGTTGTTGTAGTTGCCCCAGTTGTTCCAGTTGCCGTTGTTCCAATTGCCGTGGCGCCAGTTGTCGTTCCACGGGCGATTGGAGATGAAGTTGTTATTGTTGTGAATGTTGTTGATGTTGACGTTGTTGCCGATCTGGTTCCAACCGGGCCGATTGTTGTTCCACGGCCGATTGTTATTCCAGGGGCGGTTATTGTCCCACGGCCGGTTGTTGTTATTCCACCCGGGCCGGTTGTTGTTGTCCCAGCCGGGGCGATTGCCGGGCCGGTTGTCAGCCCACCCAGGACGATTCCCGGGGCGATTGTCCCAACCGGGACGATTGCCGCCCTGTCCGGGCCGGGCGGGAAGCGTGCCGGGCCGATTCCATTGCTCCCCGCTGCCTCCTTGTCCGGGACGAACGGCGGGACGCGTGTTGCCGCCGGGGAAATTCGGGCGGTTGGCGATGATGGGGTTCTGCGTGCCGCTGCCGCCTGCGCCCGGGCGCGTGCCTGGACGATTAGCGAAGCCGGGATTCTGGATGCCGCCGCCACCAGCGCCGGGACGAGTGCCGGGTCGGAAGTTCGGATTCTGAATCCCACCTCCGCCCGCTCCGGGCCGCGTGCCCGGACGATTGGCAAACCCGGGATTCTGAATGCCACCGCCGCCGGCGCCAGGCCGCGTGCCCGGGCGATTCGCGAAGCCGGGGTTCTGGATGCCCCCTGCACCGGGACGGACGCCGGGGCGATTCGCCATGCCGGGGTTGTTCATACCGGGCCGGCCGCCCCCCATGTTCGGGCGATTGCCGCCGGCGTATGTCGGACGGCCTCCCGTGCCGGGACGACTGAAGGAACCGGCTTGTCCGCCGGGACGTGATCCCATATTGGGCCGCGATCCCATTTGCGGACGAGAGCCCCCCATCTGAGGCCGCCCCCCTCCCATATTGGGCCGGCTGGCCCCCATGTTGGGGCGTGATCCGCCCATGTTGGGACGCCCGCCGCCTCCCATGCTGGGCCGTGCTCCGCCGCCACCGCCGCCGCGGTAACCACCACCGCCTCCGCCACCTCCGCGCCCGCCACCACCACCACCACCGCGGCCTCCGCCGAAGCCGCGGCCGAACAAATCGGCCGGCAAGAGCAGCGCCGCCGAAAGCAGAATCGTCAATACGAGCGTCGTCTTTTTCATGAGGACCTCCTCCTCGATGCTGTGCCGTCTCGAGGATCTGGGTTGATGTGCTGAATCGGGTCGTGAATGCAGTGGAATGAACAACCGGCGATCTCATTCCCCAGAGATTTGTTATTCCGATTTCTCCGTCTTCTCTTCTTTTTTCTCGTCTTTGTCGTCGGACGGCTCGGGAACCTGGGCCGAATCGTCGTCTCCGTCCGAAGGCAGAGCCGGCTGCCGCTTGATCACGATTTCGTCGATGTCCGGCGTGAGTTCCCCGTCGACGATGCGGTCGTACGACCGGAATGTGATCGTGTCGTTGTTGACCAGGCGATACACGTTCGTCGAACTGCACGTCTCGCCGTCCGGCGTCGCGCCCTTCATCTTGACGATCCATTCATCGTCCGCGGGAATCCACGAGCCTTCGCTGAAGCCCCCTTCGGAATCGAAGACCCACGAGCGGAACTGCTTGGAGACCGCGTCCCAGCCGATCCGCGTCGTGCCGAACATCGCCTCTTGCCCGGCGACGTTGGCCTGGAAGTGATAGACCAGGAAATTGCCGCTCTCGTCCCAATCGCAGATCGAATGGACGTTCGAGTCCGAGCTTTCATCGATCCACTCGCCGATCAGCCACGACAGCTCCTGCAGATGTTCGTGCGGCGTGAGGTTCTCCGCGACGGGGGCGAAATCGCTGACCGACGCCAACATCCATTTGTCGTCGATCTTCACGTGCACGCAGACATAGTTGGTGATCGCTTCCGGATCGTCGGCATTTGGAGCGCAGCGGGCGACCCCTTCTTCCAGCGCCAGATGCGGCGTCAGCACGCGGATCGAGGCGACGTCGACCTGCATCCGGCAGTCCGGCTCGTCTTCGAACTGCTGCTTGAACTCGGCTTCGATCTCCTCGCGGCCTTTGACCAGCTTGCCGTCTTCATCGACCATCTCCGCCTTCTCGGCGAAGAGCGCCGCGAGGCCCGCGGCGTCGTGCTTGTTGTAGAGTTCCGTGAATGCCTCGGCGCTGGCGCGGATTTCCTTTTCCTCGGGCGATTCTTCCGCAGCGGCCGCGTGTTCGTGATCGTGTTCTTTATCCTTCGCCGCGTCCTTGAGTTTTTCCGTGTGGGCTTTCTCGGTGGTCGTCGCCGGCTTCTCCGCGGCGGGCTGCTTCGCGGCCGCAGCGGGTTTCTCGGTCTTGGGGATCGGCTTTTCGACCTTCTCCGTTTTTTCGGTTTTGATCTCTTCGACCTTCTTTTGCACGGCTTTGAAGGCCGGCGGCTTGTTGGTCTTTGGTGCGTTCTGGGCCTGCGCCCAGAGGCCCGCGCACAGCGCTACGACAGCCATCCATCCGACCGTCAGTTTCCAGCGTGTTGGCATGATGTTCCCTCGTGCAGAAATGGTGTGAGTGGAAGTCAGGCGGCGCTTGCGGCGCGCGATGGGCGGACCAGCGCCTGTGAAAATTCATGGGGGTCGGCCGTCCGTGATCAATCGTCGCGGCCGCAAACTCGCAGCCGGGATTGGGGACCGGCAGTCGCGCCGCCATGCGGACTGCGTGAAACAGAGACGCTGCAGAATCGAGACTCGAACTGGCCCGCGAGAACTCCGGAACAGAGGTCGTCGAATGCGACAAGGCTTATCATAGACCGTCGCCGCAGGAAGTCAAAGGCCGCACACGGTATCCTCGTGATCCGGTCGTGGTACAAGATTCTGTTGGCAAGCCCTGAGGCTGGGCGAAGGGCGCGGGATTTTACCCTTGGGAGCGTTGATTCATGATCGATCTGACAAAATCGAATCGGCCTTCGCCGTCGCTGCATCGTGTGGATTCCGATCCCGGCGTGCGCTGGAGCACAGACCCGGCTCCGGCCATCGAAGCGCCGCCCGATGAGGACGTTGCGCCGGAGCCCGAAGCGCGCTGGCCGAAAGACGCCGCTCGGACGGGAATCTGCGGCGCCGTCAGCCCGCGCGTGCTGCGGCTGCCGGACGGAACGTATCGGATGTACTACTCGCAGATCTTGCCGCGGGCCGGTTATCCCGCCGGGGCGAACGACTACGATCACTCGACGACGCGGATTCTCAGTGCCGTCTCCGCCGACGGTGAGACCTGGCTACCGGAACCCGGCGTCCGGTTGTCGTCGCAAGAGGGGGGCGCGGGCGACTACCGCGTCGTCTCGTCCGAAGTGGTGCCGGCGGCGGACGGCGGGTTTCGCATGTACTACGAATGTTGCCGCGGCACGCAATCCATCCAGAATTCCATCTTAAGCGCATACTCGGCCGACGGTCTCGAGTGGCGGTTGGAACCGGGCGTGCGACTGGAGATCGCCGGGCGAAATCTCGCGTCGCCGCGGGTCGTGCACTTTGCCGACGGAACCTGCCGGCTGTATTGCCTCGACCGCGGGCGCGGGATCATCAGCGCCGCGTCCAGCGACGGGTTGAACTTTCGGCCGGAGGCGGGGCTGCGCGTGGCGCAAGGCGACGCGTTGGATGCGCTGACGGCGTTCGCTCCGGAAATCGTGCAGGTCGGAAATGGTGGTTACGTGATGTACTATGCCGGCTATTCCGCGGCGAACCGGGCCCACATTTTGCGCGCGGAGTCCGACGATGGACTCGCCTGGCGGAAGACGGGTGCGGCGGTGATCTCGCCCGGTGGACGCTGGGACGCCGCCAAGTGCTCCGAGATGTGCATCTATCCGTTGCCGTCCGGCCGTGGACCGAGTTACCGCATGGTTTACGAAGCCTGCGACGGCACGGCGGTCAACGAGCGCGGCGTGTGGCGCATCGCAAGTGCGGCGTCGGTCAGCGATTGACGCGCCGCGCGCGGCGGATCAATCCGTAAGCCGCCGCCGAGATCAGGAGGACGATGCCGGCCGGCTCAGGGATGTGGTGCGGCGGCTTCGGCGGCTTGGGGTGCCAGGGCCAATGAGGCCAGTGCGGCCAATGAGGCCAATGCGGCCAATGCGGATGGCCGGGGCCATGCCCATGTCCGTGCCCATGACCGAACCAGTGTTTCAGAAAGCCCAGCTTCCAGCCGAAGGGATGATGTCCCGATCCAAACAGGCCGCCGAACGGTCCGCCGGAACCGCACCAGACTCCGGATCCCCAGAGATCGTGCCCCCAGTTGTCTTTCCCCCAGCCGAAATCGCCGAAGCTGGAGTAAGCGCCGCCGCCTCCTCCGGAGCCGCCGCCCCCACCGCCGCCGAATCCGGATCCGCCGAAATTCCGCGCCGACAGCGACCGGAGGGCGCTGCTTCCTCGCGAAGAACTTGAACCGGACGAACTCGAGGAGGACTCGGACGACGAGCCCGATGCCAACGGGTTCCAACCAAAATTGTTCCAGCCTCCGCCGGTATCCGCGGGCCGCAAGCCGACCGACGCCAACTGGACGTCGTCCAGCGGCATGCTGCGAACGGCGAAATCCTGTCCGATTGGGCCGAAATCGCCCAGACGGAGACCGACGACGAATCGTCCGTCCTCCTTCGGATGGAAGAGCGCCCCGGGATTGGGCTCGAGATTCACCGGAAACACCGGGCTGGCGACAGGAGCTAGCGACGCGAGAACGCCGAAAGCTTGCTGCGGTCCAACGTGCGAAGCATTCCGCCGGTCCGCAGGGGAATTGTCTTCCCATTGCGGCATCGCGGGCGGGGGCAGAATCTCTGCCGACACCGGTGCTGACCCCATGGTCAACAAACCGGCGAGAAGCGAACCCCAGAAGGCGCGTGCGCGATCCATCGTGTTATCGCCTCAACATCTCAGCGGTGCAAATTCAACGTCGATTACACGAAGCGGGCCCGCATCGCAGGGCCCATTCTATCCGGCAAAGTCTATTCGGCAAGCATAGACCACTTATTTTGCGCGGTCGCATCGGCTGGATTCGTAAGATGAATTTGACCGCGTGACAAACTCTCGCGGCTTTATGAATGGCGCAGCGAGTTTCTACACGCTGGCGGCAATCCGCGGAATCGATCAAGATGCGGGCCGAAAATCCAGAATTGCGCTGTCGGATTTTGCCGCGGCACCGTAGAAACCTCGCCGCATTCCCCCCGAAGCCTGCTCGGTTCCTCCCAAGTTTGGTTCCATGTCGCTTGAACTTCGCAACGTGAAAAAAGCTTACCGCGATCCCAACGGGGACCGGTTGGAGGTGCTCAACATCGCCGAGTTCCGCCTCGGACAAGGCGAGCAGGTGGCGCTCGTCGGGTCGAGCGGCGGCGGCAAGACGACGCTGCTCAATGTCATCGCCGGCATCACCGCGGCCGATGCCGGGTCGATCCGCATCGGCGGCGTCGAGACCTTCGGCCGGCCGGAAAGCTGGCGCGACCGGTTTCGAGCGGAGCGGATCGGCTACGTCTTCCAGACATTTCACCTGCTGCCGGCCTTCACAGCGCTGGAGAACGTGCTGCTCGGCATGAGCTTCCGCGGCAAGCGGGCCGACAAGCAGCAGGCCGTCAAATTATTGGACCGCGTCGGACTCGGACACCGGCTGCATCATCGGCCGACGCATCTGTCGGTCGGCGAGCAGCAGCGTGTCTCGGTGGCGCGGGCGCTGGCCAACACGCCGCAATTGTTGCTGGCCGACGAACCAACCGCGAACGTCGACCCGGCGAATCAGCAGAACGTTTTGGAGTTGCTGCGCGATTCCTGCCGCGAGCACAACGTCTCGCTGCTCCTGGTGACGCACGCCGCCGAAGTGGCCGGCCAGTTTTCGCGCGTGGACAAGTTGGCGGATTTCAACCGGCCGTAGAAACCCGGTTCTGCTCTGATAACCGGGTTTCGCTTTCGAGTCAGATCCAAAGCGAATCCCGGTTAGAAGACGAACCGGGATGAGAGAATCAAGGAGCTTCCCCATGCATCTCGCCACCATCGCTTTCAAGAGCCTGCGGCAGCGGTCGCTGTCTTCGATTCTGACGTCGCTCAGCGTGGCGCTCGGCGTGATGCTGATGGTCGCGGTCCTCGTGATCTACGGCATCATTTCCAACATCTTCAATCAGCAATCGATCGGCTACGACCTGATCGTCGGGCCGAAAGGGAGCCCGCTGCAGCTTGTCCTGAGCACGGTCTACCGCGTCGCGCCGCCAATCGAGAATTTGCCGTACAGCTTCTATCGGAAGTTCAAAGAGCGCGAAGGCATCGAAGCGGCGATCCCCGTGGCGTTCGGCGATTTCACGCAGCAAGGCAATTTTCCGATTTGCGGCACCACGCCCGACTACTTCGCCCACGAGTTCGCGCCGCGGCGGGAGTTCAAAGTCCGCGGCGATTTCTTCCGCAAGCCGTTCCAGGCCGTCATCGGCTCGCAGGTCGCGCGGCAGAACGGCTGGGATCTCGGCTCGCAGTTGCAACTCGTGCACGGCGGCGGCGACGGACACGTCCACGACGAGAAGTTCGAAGTCGTCGGCGTACTCGCTCCGACCGGCACGCCGAACGACAAGACCGTCTTCGTGCATCTCGCCGGGTTCTATTCCATCGCGGGCCACGACAAGCCGCTCGCCGAGGGGATCAAGCGCGAGCGGGAATTCTACGGCGAGCCGCCGCTGTCGCCCGAAGAGATGGCGAAGCAAGTCGAGATTCTCGACAAGAAATTCGGCCACCACCACGAACACAAACCGGGGACGCAGCATTTCCACGACATCGCCGAGGTGCAGAAGGAAGTGACGTCGATTCTCGTGAAATGCGATCCGCGGTTTCCGCTCTTGCCGCCGCTGATCGCGGCGGATCTGAAAAAAGGCTTTCAGGCCCAGGCCGTCAATCCGATCATTCCCATGCGGCAACTGATGGACGACGTCCTCGGCAACGTGCGGAACATTCTGCTGGTGCTGACGGCGCTGATCATTCTGGTGTCGGGGATCGGCATCTTCGTGAGCATCTACAACTCGATGGCGGCCCGCAAAAAGGAAATCGCCATCATGCGGGCGCTCGGGGCGCAGCGCAGCACGGTGTTCCTCATCATTCTCGCCGAATCGTTGCTCTTGTGCGTGGGCGGCGGGCTCGTCGGCTTTCTGCTCGGCCACGGGCTGGTGTTCGCCGCGGCGCCGATCGTCGAAGCGAAGTCCGGGCTGCTCATCGACCCGCTGAAATTCGAACTTGTGGAGCTGGTGCTGCTGCCGGCGCTGATCGCGCTCGCGGCGCTGGTCGGCATTCTGCCCGGGCTGACGGCGTATCGCACCGACGTCGCGGAGGGGTTGTCTAACGGCTGACGCGGTCGTTCGCTGGCGAGTTCGCGGGCCAGTTCACCAACGCGGCTGCGACGAACGACAACACCAGCCCGGTGAAGTTCACCCACATCGACAGCTTATGGTACGTCATGAACTCCGGCGTGCGCGGTTTGCCGGGGGGCGTCACCAGCGCGGCGAGCGGCAGATACACCGTGACATACTCGGCGATCATCACGAAGAGGGCCGCGCCGATCAGCGCCGCCGCCGTCATTCGTCGTCGTGAGGGCAATTCTCCCTTTGCGCCGAGCGCGCCGATCAAACCGAGAGCCAGCAGCGTCACGCCAAAACGGTAGTACCACGGAAACCGCAGCACGACGAGTTGGTCGCGAATCTCCGAACCGAAGCCGGAGTGCACGACTTCGCTGACGCCGACGACGACAAACAACACCGCCGCGCCCACCCACGCCGTGATCGCGGTGCGGGCAAGGAACAGGGAGAGGCGGTCCATGGAATGGGTGAGAAACCCGGTTCTGCTTTGATAACCGGGTTTCGCTTTCTTGCTGTCAGGAATCGATCAAAGCAAATCCCGGTTAGAAGACGAACCGGGATTTAATGTCCGGCTTGATA